>JAIOPT010000047.1 GCA_021413765.1 Betaproteobacteria bacterium | reverse complement strand
GAGGCTTTGCGCGATGAATACAGGGCTCGCCTTGCTCCGGCGCCGCGCATTCTTCGTGACTCGCCTGCCGGGGCGATTCTGGTGGCGAATATGCCTGCCCTGGAAATTTCCGCCACTGATATTCGTAAACGTTGTGCCGAAAATAAAAACATACATTACCTGCTACCAGACGTAGTAGCCGATTACATTCAATTACATCACCTATATACCTAACATGCTAACCATTGAAGAAAAAATCCAGGCCGTAGTGACCGCATTGGAAGATATCAAGGCCAATGATATCAGCGTACTCGATACCAGTAAAAAGAGTCAGCTATTCGAGCGCATGGTGATTGCCAGCGCCAATTCACCGCGTCAAACCAGGGCCTTAGCCGACCATGTATCCAAGCAGCTCAAACTGCTCGGCGAGCCCGCGCTCAGCGTAGAAGGTGAAGAAAGCGGGGAGTGGGTGCTAGTCGATCTCGGCGAAGTGGTTGTGCATATCATGCAGCCTGCAGTGCGCACCTTCTACCAGTTGGAAGAGCTATGGACCATGAGGCATCTGCCGCCTAAGGCAGCTAGCGAACCAAAATGAAACTGTGGTTGGCGGCGGTCGGTCACAAGATGCCGGCCTGGATTACCGCAGGTTTTACCGAGTATGCCAAGCGTATGGCACGCGAGGTCCAAATCGAATTGATAGAAATAAAGCCGGAGCCGCGAACCACCGGCAAGAGCGTAACGCAGATGATGGAGGCAGAAGCGCAGCGTATATTAGCCGCTTTGCCGAAGGATGTGCTGCGCATCGCGTTGGACGAGCGCGGCGCGCATTTCTCCACCAAACAGTTGGCGCAACAAATGAAAGACTGGATGGGCAGCGGGCGTGATGTGGCCTTCATCATTGGGGGCGCGGATGGCCTGCACGAGTCCGTAAAAAACAGTGCGCAGCAGCTGTTGGCGCTGTCGATCATGACACTGCCGCATGGCCTGGTGCGAGTATTGCTGGCAGAACAGTTGAACAGTTGTATCGCGCCTACAGCTTGTTGCACAATCACCCTTATCATCGTGAATGATGCGGCCCGTTAATACAGGATTTTAAAGAGCCATGATTTCCCACCCACGCATTTACCTCTCCTCGCAAAGCCCGCGTCGACGAGAGCTGCTGAAGCAAATTGGGATTAATTTTGAAACGCTGCTGTTACGTTCCAACTCATCTCGCAAGATAGATGTGGATGAAACTCCGCACAAAAATGAGCTACCGGAAACTCATGTGCAAAGGGTTTGTCAGGAGAAAGTGAAGGCCGGATGGATGTCTCTGCAATCCCGCAATTTGCCTCCACTCCCGGTTTTGGCTGCCGACACGAGCGTTATTCTGGACGGCAAGATTATTGGCAAACCGCAAGATCGTGAACAGGCTGCGGCCACTCTGTGTGCTCTTTCCGGACGCCAACACCAAGTATTGAGTGCTGTCGCGGTTGCCTTCGAAGAACGCATGGAAATGCGCTTGTCAGTCAGTAAAGTGACTATGGCCACGCTTAGCGAAGAGCGCATCCGGCGCTACATTCTCACCAGCGAGCCGCTGGACAAGGCCGGCGCGTATGCCATCCAAGGTTACGCTGCGGCATTCATACAACACATAGACGGCAGCTATTCAGGTGTAATGGGCTTACCCCTGTTCGAAACGGCTGAGCTGCTGCAAACATTTGGATACCCCATCCTGTGAATGACGAAATTCTAATCAACGTTACCCCGCAGGAAACCCGCGTTGCAGTCATGCAACAGGGGATAGTGCAACAACTGCACATTGAGCGCGGCAGTCATCTCGGAATAGTCAGCAATGTCTATGTCGGGCGTGTAAAACGCGTTCTGCCTGGCATGCAATCCGCCTTTATCGACATTGGGCTGGAACGCTCTGCTTTCCTGCATGTTGCGGACATATGGGAAAACCGCAACAACAGCGATACTGCCAAGCCCATCGAAAAAATGCTGTATGAGGGGCAGAGCCTGCTGGTACAGGTCATCAAGGATTCCATCGGCAGCAAGGGCGCCAGACTTTCCACCCAGATCAGCATTGCCGGACGTCTACTGGTGTTTTTGCCGCAGGAATCGCACATCGGCGTATCGCAGCGCATTGAGAACGAGGCCGAGCGCGAACTGCTGCGCACCAAGCTGCAACAGTTGCTGCCTGAAAATAGCAGCGGCGGCTATATCATCCGCACCATGGCGGAGACTGCGACTGACAAAGAGTTTCTCGCCGACATGGAATACCTCAACAAACTGTGGATCAAGCTCCAAGAGCAGGCGAAAACATCCTCAGCTCCTTTTTTGTTATACCAAGAGCTCAACATCAGCCTCTGCGTGTTGCGCGATTTAGTCAACGAAAGTACCACGCGCATCTTGGTGGATTCCAGCGAAACTTATCAGCGTATGGCTACTTTCGCACAGGATTTTATCTCCAGTGCGGTGTCGCGGCTCGAGCACTATGTCGGCGAGCGTCCGCTATTTGAACTGTATGGAGTGGAAGATGAAATTGAGCGCGCGCTGTCGCGCCGCGTGAATCTCAAGTCGGGGGGATATATCATTATCGACCAGACCGAAGCGCTCACCACGGTCGACGTTAACACCGGTGGCTTCGTCGGCTCGCGTAATTTTGACGACACCATCTTCAAGACAAATCTGGATGCTGCACAAGTCATCGCGCGCCAGTTACGCCTGCGAAATTTGGGCGGCATCATTATTTGCGACTTTATTGACATGAATAACCAGGGACATCGGGATGCCGTGCTGGAAGAATTCAAAAAATCGCTGGCAAACGATCACACCCGTATCACGGTAAACGGTTTCTCCGCTTTGGGGCTGGTGGAAATGACGCGCAAACGCACGCGCGAAAGTCTGGCTCACATACTGTGCGAGTCTTGCCCCACCTGTAAGGGGCGCGGCGAAGTAAAGACCGCTCAGACCATCTGCTACGAAATTGTGCGCGAGATTACTCGCGAAGCACGCCAGTTTAACGCTCGTGAATATCGCATCCTGGCATCGCAACTGGTCATCGACCTGTTTCTCGATGAAGAATCGCAAAGCTTGGCTCAGCTTTCTGATCTTATCGGCAAACCGGTGTCACTACAGGTGGAAAGCTTATATAGCCAAGAGCAATACGACATCATTCTAATGTGATTTTGCTGCAATATTTAGAGATGCCTTTTGTTGTAATACTGCGGTGATGCCGCATGGGAAAGGGGTCATGTTTTGCAAGCATGCATTTTTGAGCGAAGTTTTATGGAGCGCTTTGCTGACAGTGAAATGATGCACCTCAAAAGTATTTGCAATTTGCTGCATCGTATAATCACCGGTCTCATATGCCTTCCTCATGATGTATTGCAAGACCCCGCTGTCCTTTGGTGCATGAGCGCGCAAAACCATTAAGATGCCGACCGGGGGTAGTGGCAAGCAAAATGCTTTGCGTGTATGCTTAAAAAACAAAATCAATAATGGCCCAAGGAATAAGGGGCGGAAGCCTATGACTGAAGACCAGCAAAAGGAAGCTATCTCGCGGGAGTTTCTGCGGTTACTTGCCTACAACCATGGCTTCAAAGTCATTGAACCACCCCAGGATCATGGCGTGGACATGATGGTGTGCCCGATTACGAAACGTGTAGAGCCATCGGGGAAAATCCGTTTCCTAGATTCACAATTCATGCTGCATTTCCAACTCAAGTCGACTACTTTAACTGGCATTGTGGATGCTGGCGATGATATCAAGTTTGACCTCGAAGTGAAAAACTACAACGACCTTGTTTTTCGACGGGAGGAGCCGCTACCGCTTCATCTCGTTGTGGTCGTGTTGGACTCGAATCCACCAGCCTGCGTCAGCGTTGATGAGGAGGCGCTTTCTCTTGCCGGGAAAGCTTACTGGTACCTACCCGTGGAGGGAGCTGAGCCGACCAAAAATACAAGTCAGATTCGAATCACGATCCCGAAGGCCAATCAGCTGGGCATTGGCTTTATGCGAGAGAGATTCGAAGATCTGGGGTTTGAGCTATGAAGGCGACTCCAGAAGATCTGTCACAGTTAGCCACGCAGCTCCGAGGGTTTCTGAATGACGCCGGGTGGAGCCAAAGACGTCAAGCAAAAGGACTTGCGTTCTATTATCCTCCGGAAACTCTTGGTATTCAGGGAAGATACTCAGTTGCGCTCCCGGAAGACACTTCGAAGCCAGGCATAGAAAATCTCTTGCATGGGGCAGCTAATTCACTGGCCGAGATTTATGGGTATGGACGTTTGGGCGATCTGCTGAACAGAGCTGCATCGCTTAGTGATCTATCCTGGCCAACGCGTATTGTCAGCCGTTTCATTGATAGAATGACACTGAAAGGAGCAATACCTCTCTCGTCGCTGGCATCGTATATTGCCAACATGGAGGATGGACTTTATCGGAGCGCGAAATTTAAGCTCGGAACGGAAACCAAAGAGGCCAAGCTAATCGCCCAACGTTTCGTAAAGGACTGTCTCTTTTTGCAAACTGAGCAGGGCAGCTTCGTGACAAATGTGGAAGTCCCCCATGCTGTGCTTAGCCAAGGCGATTTGTTCGGCAGAGAACCTCTTGTCTCGACAGAAGTTTGCTCGTCGCTCTTCTCAGCGCTCCAATTCCTTAACGAAAAGATTTTGGGAGATGACGGCCCATTTGAATCACCGGAAATCCTTAATGATGCAATCTCTCTCTTCGACGTAGAGTTGCTTGAGTCCTTGACTAAAGTTGTGATTGCACCGGAAATGGAGACAATCGAGTTTTCTCTTCAGGTAGGTTCTCAAGTGCGAACTTCATCGACTGGCTGGTTATCCGAAGAGAAGCAGAGCCGACTTAAGAATTTCCTTCATTTCATTCAAGACCACCTCCGAAACGAGAATGACCTTGACATCTCGGGAATGATTGTTGAGTTGCGCTCACGTAACCCTGAGGGCAATAGAAACTACATCCGGGTAGTGTCAAATTTTCACGGCGACAGGACTTTCATTTCCACAACGCTTTCAAACGAACAGTATCAGCGAGCGCTTGATGCGCACAAGAACAATCGAGAGGTTCATTTGAGTGGAAACGGAACTCGGCTGAAAACTCAGATTCGGCTGACCCAATTGACCAAGTTCACCACTTAAAGCCGCTACGGCTTACTTTCTAATAGCATATTTTTTGCGCGCAATAAGTTACACAGTTTAGCCAAACGGTAACCTGCCGATTCTCCGGTTGGGTCGAAAACCGCCTTTTGTGAAATTCCGATTGACAGCTCATTACTCGGTAGAACTTATTGATGAGCTGCTGGCGGCATTAAACCGCATCATGAATGAAGGCAGTCGTGTCAATCGTAGCCTCGCCACGATTCGGCGGGAACAGATTGGGAATGAAAGCCCCCAAAAAGTCCCATCATAAAGATAATGGATTAGACCATTTCTAACCTAACCAATTGATTTACTGGTGCGCCCGGAGCGGTTCGAACGCCCGACCCCTTGGTTCGTAGTTAAATAGTTGCTAGCAGCCATAAACCGCTGGCGGCGATGATGGCGCCTAGCATTTGCGGCAGACGCACAAAACGGGCACGAGTGGCAATGCCGACCACGATACCTGCGAGATGGAGAGTGACGGTTGCGGCAAGAAAACCCAGTGCATACGCTTCTACTTCGATAGCTCCGGACATTTCCAATCCATGGGCGTAGCCATGAAAAAAACCGAACAAGGCAGAGATCGCAACGCTAAGCCGTGCAGAAAGTTTCAGCGAGAGTGCGGTGATCATTCCCAGCACCAACACTGAAGCAGCGATGCCTGATTCAATCAGTGGTAGATACGGATACATTAGCGCACACTTTGCGCCGACCACCATCATCAACATGAAAGCGGCGGGCAACAGCCCTATTTTCCGGTCGCCATTTTGTGCTGCCCACAGGCCCACGGCAACCATGGCAAGCAGATGATCAAACCCTCTGAACGGATGCATCAGGCCAGCGCTCAATCCTGAAACATCATGGCCGGGATGGGCGAAGGCAGCGCTGCTAATGCCAAGCAGTATGAACGAAATCAGAAACTGTACGGTCGGCTTTTTCATCACGATTCACATCCTTTGCGGATTCAAGTTTCAGCTGCAACAATACTGAATTGTAGCCGCATTATGCAAAATTCAGCATCCAGAATGCTTTTCAAGAGTTGATTAAAAAGATGCATGGCTAGGAATATCCTGGCATGCAATGACTGCAGGATTGGCAGGTTGAGGCTACGCTGAACATTATGGTTGATGCGCATTTTACTGTACCTATTGCCCGGCATATTTGGGGTGTCAAATACCGCTATCGCAAAGGCGCTGAGGTCTACGACGCTACCATCGCCGACACTTGGCGACGTATCGCACACGCGCTGGCTGCGGCGGACAGCGATAAAGAAGTTTGGCAGGCGCGTTTTTACGACATCCTGCAAGACTTCTAATTTCTGCCGGGCGGCCGCATCCAGTCCGGGGCCGGCACTTCGCACAAGGTCACCCTGTTTAATTGTTTTGTCATGGGCGCCATCGCTGATTCGATTGATGGCATTTTTGACGCGCTGAAGGAAGGTGCACTTAACTTGCAGCAAGGCGGCGGGGTCGGTTATGACTTTTTCTACACTGCGGCCGCGTTTATCTGGTGACTGGCATAAGGCAAGCACATTGGTGTCAGCCGCTCAAGCCAAGCTGAGCGCTGCATCTGGCAATATTGTAAGACGCAGACTACTCTATTAAGATAATCCAGCTCCAAGATCGGGTAGCAAGGGTGATAAAAATTTCCCCAGAGCTGCCACGAAAAAACTTGAAGGATTCGTCACTAATTTGGAAAGCAATTAAAGCTCCGCTTGAATTGACCGATATAAATAAATGCAGACAACTTCAATGGGTCGAGGCGGTCACTTGCTGATCATTCTGTACTGGACAACGTTATATTCCATAACGGGTTGTTTAACTTTGTTGCGAATAGTCATTAAGGAATCGTCATGGCTGCGGAAAAAACAAAAAAACAAGAATACCAATACCAGTGGGAGGGTAAAGATAAGTCTGGCAAGCCTGTAAAAGGTGAGGTGCGGGCTCTAGGCGACGCCGTTGCTGCCACACAACTTAGGCGCCTAGGCATTAATGTTACCAGCATAAAAAAAGTCCGCAGTGGCGGAGGGAAAAAAATTACCCAGAAAGATCTTTCCCTGTTTACACGCCAGCTTGCAGTCATGATGAAATCCGGCGTACCGCTACTACAATCATTTGACATTATAGGTAAGGGACACCAAAACCCTTCCGTTTCCCGCCTACTGAACGACATTAAAACCGACGTAGAAACTGGTAGCAGTTTGGAACAGGCATTCCGTAAATTCCCACTGTATTTTGACGATCTATTTTGTAATTTGATAGGCGCGGGCGAGCACGCCGGTATTCTGGACAGCTTGCTGGAACGTTTGGCGACCTACCAGGAAAAAACGCTGGCCATCAAGGGCAAAATAAAAGGGGCGCTAATGTATCCGGTTGCAATTATTGCAGTCGCCTTTATTATCACCGCAGTGATCATGATTTTCGTAATCCCCGCGTTTAAACAGTTATTCTCCAGCTTTGGCGCAGATCTGCCCGCACCTACACTGATTATGATGAGCATCTCCGATTTTTTCGTTGCTTATTGGTGGGCAATTTTCGGTATTTTAGGAGGCGGGCTTTACGCATTTTTCTATTTCTGGAAACGTAGCAAAAAAATGCAGGATGTCATCGATAGAATAATGCTCAAACTACCAATTTTCGGAGGTGTAATCCGCAAGGCCTCCATAGCACGATGGACACGCACACTGGCAACCATGTTTGCCGCCGGTGTACCACTGGTGGAGGCGCTTAACTCGGTAGCAGGCGCTGCTGGCAACGTGGTGTATTATGATGCAACCAAGATAATCCAGCGGGAGGTCAGCCAAGGTGGCACCCTAACAGGAGCCATGCAAAATGTAGGAGTATTTCCCAGTATGGTGCTGCAAATGGTTGCAATAGGTGAAGAAGCAGGTTCACTGGATGGCATGTTAAACAAAGTGGCGGATTTTTTTGAGGCTGAAGTAGACGATGCAGTGGCGGCTCTGGCTAGCCTGATGGAGCCTATCATCATGGTGGTACTCGGTGTACTAATCGGCAGTATGGTGATAGCAATGTACCTGCCCATTTTCAAGATGGGGCAAGCTGTTGGTTAAATCACTGATGGAAATCTTTGTATCTTTCAGTTAATCTTGAGCGGATTCAATCATCATAATAATGTTCAGTCTAAATAGCGTATTAATGGCGACAACTCGTCATTAATACTGCTTATTCAGTCGTTATTGCACGAATGCTGGCCTGACAAAAAATGCAATATTTCTCCGCGTCTTTGCTTACCCGCACCATACTCAATAAAGAAAAGCATGTGATTACTACGGTCGTAAAAACTACTTTTAATCAATGCGCAGCACTGAATGAATAATCTACTTCCGATATCACTCGCTTTAATTCGTGTTATTTTGTTAAATATTGCGTATTTTCATCTTGGATAACCATGACAGCACTCATTGAATTACTACAAAGCCTCCCGTGGTTTTTCGTTGTTCTGTGCGGCATTGCCGGTCTGCTGGTGGGCAGTTTTCTAAATGTAGTAATTCATCGCCTACCCAAGATGTTGGAGCGTGAATGGCACGCCCAATGCGCTGAACTCAACGGCAACGAAACAAAAAATGTGCCTCCTTACAACTTGCTCATGCCGCATTCCGCTTGTCCGCACTGTGGTCACAAGATAAGTGCGCTGGAAAACATCCCGATCATCAGCTATTTGCTACTACGCGGTAAATGCAAGGATTGCAGCTCACATATCTCGGCACGGTATCCCATCGTGGAAGCAGTGTCTGGTCTTCTGAGCGCCTACGTCGCATGGCATTTCGGCTTCGGTTTAGCTGCGTTGGCCGCTTTGTTGTTTATCTGGATGCTGCTGGCACTAACCTGGATTGACGTTGATACTCAATTACTGCCCGATGACATAACATTGCCACTTCTGTGGCTGGGTCTACTGTTTAATTTGTCGACCACATTTACTGGCATTAATAGTGCCGTCATCGGCGCAATCACAGGGTATCTAGCGCTATGGAGCATATATTGGCTATTCAAGCTCGCCACCGGCAAGGAAGGCATGGGTTATGGTGATTTCAAGCTGCTGGCGGCAATCGGCGCATGGGTGGGCTGGCAAATGCTACCGCTGGTTATTATGCTCTCTTCTGTAGTAGGCGCAGTGGTCGGCATTACATTGATTATAGCGGCACGCCTTGGCCGCAACGTTCCCATTCCATTCGGCCCGTATTTGGCTGGCGGCGGTGTGATTGCGTTATTCTGGGGGCAATCACTTACGCACGGCTACCTGCAAATGTTCAGCATTCCATGAAATTTCGTGTGGGATTAACCGGGGGTATCGGCAGCGGAAAGAGCACCGTAGCTTCACTATTCAAAGAATGCAGTGTGTTGGTTATTGATAGCGATGTTATTTCACACCAGATGACCCAATCCGGTGGCATGGCCATCGCTGCGATCCGCACGACATTCGGAGATGGCTATATTGACGCCAGCGGCGCATTAAACAGGGCACTGATGCGTCAATTGATATTCTCTGATCGTGCTGCCAAATTGCAACTGGAAGCTATTCTGCACCCGCTTATCCGCGCGCAAATTATGGTGCAGGTCGACAGTGCCAATACTAACAGCACCCACACCTCTCCATATCTCTTGTTGGTCATTCCGCTATTGTTTGAAACGCTTAATTACCGCGAGTTGGTACAACGCACATTGGTAGTTGACTGTGCGGAAAACACCCAAATTGCACGCACTATGCAGCGTAGCGGGCTGGATGAGCAAACAGTGCGCACCATAATGGCATCTCAAATCTCCCGTGCCGAACGGCTACGGCTTGCTGATGAGATCATTCAAAATGATGACGGTCTGGATACTTTGCGCCAGCAGGTAGACCAGCTGCACCAACACTATCTGGCCATTTTCTCAGGAATTGATTGACGGTATATAATGACCCAAGTATATTGACTATTTTGTAGCCTAAACCCTCCCCAATCCTACTATCATTGTGATTAGCTATGATTTTCCTCTCAATGAACGTATGCGCACTCTACTGCGCCTAGAGGATCTTTATGCCAAGTTGCTATGTTTTATAGAAAGATCAAGTGCCACTGACCATCAAGCCGCTCTAGGCGTATTGTTTGAAGTCCTCGAGGTCGCTAGCCGTTCCGACTTGAAATCTGAATTATTGCAAGAATTAGAGCGCCAGAAAAAACAGCTTTCCGCTTTACATAACAATCCAGAAATTTCAGAACAAGCACTCGACTCAGTGCTCGATGAAATTGAAAGTGCCAGTAGCGGCGTGTTACTTATGAGTGGCAAGGTGGGCCAGCACTTGCGCGAAAACGAGTGGTTAATGGGCATCAAGCAGCGTGCCTGTATCCCTGGCGGAACCTGTGAATTTGACTTGCCATCCTATCATCACTGGCTGCATCAGGATGCAATGCTGCGGCGCAATTACTTAATGGCTTGCCTAACTCCCATGCTCCCCATACGCGATGCACTCGCAATCATCCTCAAGCTGTTACGCGAAAGTGGGAAAGCGTACCATTACATTGCCCAGCAGGGAAACTTTCAGCAAATGCCCAGTGGCCGCGTGGCACAAATGCTGCGTATCAGCTTGGATAAATCTCTGCCGTGCGTTCCTGAAGTTGGCGCCAACAAATACATGCTTAATATTCGCTTCATTGCTGCCGATTATGTAGCCAAGAGCGCCTTATACAATCAGCCTGTGGCCTTTAACCTTACTTTTTGCTCTTTGTAAATACGCAGTAAATACGCAATTAATTTAAAGACTAACGCCATCCCACGAGTGAAATAGGGGCTGGCGATGAAATGATTCTTGGTTCGATTATTTGAAATACAGGAATATGTCATGATAAAAAAAACAACTATTGTCAGTTGTCCGCAATGTAAAAAAGAAGTGCCATGGAACAATGACAGCCCCTACCGCCCATTTTGCAGCGAGCGCTGCAAATTAATTGACTTGGGACAGTGGGCAACGGAAAGCTATCGCATCCCGCAGTCTGAAAGCAACTCGGAAGACGAACCCTCTCACCAAGCCTGACGCAACATCGCAATGCCATGCGCACCATTCTGCCAGGCCTGTTCCAGGTCATCCAAACATAATCCACCCAGCGCATATACCGGAATGGCCGAATTTACTGCCATTGAAGAAAATGCCTGCCAACCTAAATGTGTTGCGCCGGGGTGACTGCGAGTGGGCAATACAGGACTCAGCACCACGAAATCGAAACCCAGATTATTGGCACGTTGCAATTCGTCGGCGTTGTGACAGGATGCAGCACACCATTTCACGTTGGGACGTGAATTACACGCAGCAAGCTGAATACTATTCATATGTACACCGTCTGCGCCAATTTCGCTAGCCAGCTCGATATCACTGTTAATCAGCACTTGCGCGCCGTATGTATGTGCCAGCTTCACTGTACGTAAAGACAATTCACGCATAGTTTCGCGCGATAAATCAGGTTCGCGCATCTGCACCAACTTCAAGCCATTTTCTAGCGCAACCTGTAAACGTTCCAGAAACTTTCCATTACCCAGCTCGGCAGCATTACTAATGGCATACAAAGGCGGCAATTGCAGCGCGCGGAGGACAAATGAGTTGGCCGGAAGTACTGGGGATACTGTCAAATTGGCCGGAGTTTGCCAACTCAGCTGTTGATTTTCTTTGCCATGAAGCTCACCCTGCCACACAGTAATACGAAAGAAATTCAGTCTAACTGTAGCGTGTGTATAAACATGCACACATGTCAGCCAAGGATAAGCAGTCGCAATTTTAATGCCTAACTCTTCGTGCAGCTCTCGTTCCAGCGCATGCAGCAGTGTTTCGCCTACTTCAACTTTACCGCCCGGAAACTCCCAGTAACCTGCATAAGCCTTGCCTTCCGGCCGCTGCGCCAGCAGGAAACCGTCATATGTGTATCGCTCTCGCAAGGCGGGCTTCGCGGTAGGGCTACCTTCTTCAACCTCGCGCAACAGCACGCCAACGGCAACTTCAATCACACAAGAATTCATGTATTGTGAGCCAGGTTGCATGTGGCCACCCAATTGAACGCGAATTTTTCTGCCACCCATCCATTACGTCGTTACCCCATTTATTCACTACCGGGTAGCCTGAATAAACTTCCTGATTTCATCAGTTTCAGATTCCACAGATATTCCGCCCACCTCACGCCTAATCACCTCTCCCTCGATCACCTCTCCCTCGACCACGATATCGCCTGGGGGATGCTTACGCATTTGTTTTCTCAGATCACGGGTTCTCCACCACAGATAGCCCCATGCCAGTGCACCGACAGTCAAGATAACCATCAATAACAGCGCCGAAAACATCAAGGCCAAACTAATCAGAGCAACGGATACAACAATCTTGGCAACCTTACTCAACAGATTTGATGACTATGTAGTGATATATATTGGATTTTCCATCTATTTTTCGTCAATGTACGTGAGGTTTATTTGCGACAGATACATGTCTATTTACCGCAGTGTCAGTGATAACGAGTGTACCTGCCCTTGTGGGGCATACCCATTATTTCAAATCTGCTTCCCAAGCATTGCCATATATTTTTCCATTGCGCGACAAGATAAGCATTTGATACATACTAATGAACCACATTATTGTTGATGCACCGCTGTAAACAAAGCCGCCAATGAGCGTGAGCCAGGCAAAGTTGGGGTTCCATCTCGTAAGCCACCAAGAGATAACGTCTACGATCAAAAAGGCGAAGGGAATGGCAATGGCTGAAATCTTCAACCATTTCGGTACGCCTACCGCAAAGCTGAAAATAAATCCCACAAAAAAGAAAATGAAGCTGATCCCAAATAAATGGATATGCGACGATCTAATCAAAGTTTGAATACTTGCACCTTCGTCGATCTTGGCTATTTTTTTGACCTCCTCATACTTGCTAAAGTCAGCAATACCAGGAATAGATCCATGGCACTGCACGCAATGTTGTTTAAAGATATTCTTGAATTGTGGCTCCCATTCTGTCTCGGGTGCTCCGTTGTGAATCCATTTAATGATATCAATACGTGCTTCTGGTGTACCCATCTCTTTCATAGATCCATTGAGCTTGCTTTCCAGCTTGCTCCCGCTCCGATTTCCATAATAGCTGTACACGATGTCATCCAAGGAAAGCCCCGGCTTGCCATCTGCCATGCCGTGTGTCTGCATGATCTGTAGGCCAGCCATACATAAGCCCAGCCCAATTGTGAGCAGATATCCGGAAAAGAGCACTTTGACGTGTGTCGGCAGATTAGGCAGGTTTAACCAAGCAAAATCCGGAAGGTTTGATTTCATTTTATTACCTCTTTTCTTCCTTTTTTATAACGAAAAAGAAAAACAGCTGCCGAATTTCTACAAGTCAATTTGCTATTACCCGCAATTCCTGTTTTTGGGCCGACATAACCTCTACCCGTTGGCTCCGAACATCATACGTCTTGCTACGAATTTTTTCGCGCCCGGCAGGCAATCCAGCATCGTAAGTGCAGCCGCGCGCCCTGATTTAAGCAGCAACAAATCATTGGAGAAAAGACGCACCAGGCCATCTGTAAAATGTATGCCGGCATGGCGGTCAAACTGACGTTGTTTGCGGTAATTGGCAAGCATGGCATCTGCACCGAGTGCCTCAGATTCGCAGTCAAGAATGTCTTGCGCCAGGTCCCATGCGTCGCGCAGACCCATGTTGAAACCTTGGCCGGCCACGGGATGCAACGTCTGCGCGGCATTGCCAATCAACACTGTGTGCGGCATCGTGATTTCGGGCGCGCGCTTGAGCCGCAGGGGGAAACAAGCGCGCTTCCCGATAGTCAAGAATTCCCCAACTCGATCACCGAAGTGCTGATGCAATTGGGCCAGGAAAGTAGCATCATTCCAGTGCAGTATTTCCTGCGCCATTTCATGTGCCGCAGTCCATACCAGTTCGTAGCCATCCCTGAACGGCAGCAGAGCCATCGGTCCCTGCATAGTAAAACGCTCGAACGCGACATCCGGCTGCGAATGGGTGCAGGTGACATGCGTAATGACGGCACTTTGACCGTAATCGCGAATCTCCGGCGGATGGGCGGCTTCCAGCAACTTTCCCCCGTCGGCCACCACCGCTAAACGCGCTTCAAGTTGGTGGTCGATTCCTGCATGCTGGTAGTTAATGGATGCACCATTCGATGTGCTTTGTAGTTGCGTAACATTAGCGCCAGTGAGACAAGTTGTTTTGCTACCCTTTACAGTGCTTTGTAATGCGTTTTGCAGCGCAGTGTAGGGCAGCACGTAGCCTAGTGCCGGCACCTTGAGTTCTTCGGCACGCAACAGGGTGCGACCAAAAGAATTTTTCTGTGAAACGTGGATGGTCTTGATCAACGAAACTTGCGTAATACCCTGCCATACCCCAAGTCTCTCCAGTAACTGACGGCTGCCACTGGACAACGCCAAGGCACGCGGGTCAATGCTAACGTGTTCCATTGCACGCGCTTCCAGCATGACAATCTGCAACCCGCTGTCACGTAGTGCGAGCATCAATGCGGTGCCAACCGGACCCCCTCCGATTATCGCGATGTCGCAATGTGCATTCATGACTGTCTCATCAACTCTTCAATAGCCGCTACAGTTTTCGGTACGGCTTCGGTCAGCACTGCGCAGCCCTGTGCGGTGATGGCCACATCATCTTCAATGCGGATACCGATGTTCCAGAATGCTTGTGGCACATCATCTGCCGGGCGGATATAGCAGCCCGGTTCAATTGTAAGAGCCATGCCGGGTTGCAGCGATCGCCAATTATTGTCCAATTTGTATGCGCCAACATCGTGCACATCCATGCCAAGCCAGTGACCGGTCCGATGCATATAGAAGCGTTTGTAGCTGCCGCTTTCCAGCACAGCGTCGACGCTGCCATTGCATAGCTTGAGGTCGACAAAGCCTTGCGCCAGCACGCGCACGGCAGCGTCATGCGGTTCATTCCAGTGTGAGCCGGGACGCGCGGCTGCAATGGCGGCGGCCTGTGCCGTCAACACCAACTCATAAATGTCTTTTTGTGCGTCACTGAAACGACCACTTACCGGAAAGGTACGGGTGATGTCTGCTGCATAGCCATCGACTTCGCAGGCCGCATCAATCAGCAATAACTCGCCGTCTTGTAATTGTGCATTGTTGCTAATGTAGTGCAATACGCAGGCATTGGCACCACCGGCAACTATTGAGGTATAGGCGGGCGCTTGCGCACCGTTTTTGCGAAATTCGTGCAACAGCTCTGCCTCAATTTCGTATTCCATTTTGCCAGGGCGGGTGGCACGCATCGCGCGGATATGCGCGGCAGCAGAAATGGTGGCGGAACGCCGCATGATGGCAAGTTCGTCACTATCTTTAATTAAACGCATTTCATCAAGCAGCATGCGTATGTCATGAATTTCATTTGGCGCGGTTATGCCGCTGCGCACCTGTGCCTGCACACATCCGCGCAACGCAAGAATGCGGTCGTCCCACGAGGCATGGGCGCCAAGCGGATGGAACAATGCAGGCTGGTTGCCCATCAGGCCGGTGAGCTTGTCATCCAGCTGTGCGATGGGAAACGCATCATCGAAGCCAAATTTTTCTTTTGCACCGTCTGGTCCGTGGCGAAAACCATCCCATATTTCGCGCTCCATATCTTTCGCGCGACAGAACAGAATTGACTGCGGGACAGTGCCAGCAATTAGCACGAGCACGGCTTCCGGTTCATCAAAGCCGGTAAGGTAGTGGAAGTGGCTATCAAAACGATAAGAATAATGCGCGTCGCCATTGCGCAACACTTCCGGTGCGGTGGGAATAACAGCAATACCACGCTGCATCTGACTAATAAGGCGGTTACGGCGGCTGGCATAAAGAGAGGTATTAAACATGAGTGGCATTGTGCTGCGAACATAATTCGTTGTCGAGTTTTTCAAGGCGCTGCGGCGTTCCAATATCCAGCCAGCGGCCCCCATAATGTTCGCCGCTCACCTTATCTAGTGCAATCTGGGCACGTAATAGCGGCGCGAGAGGGGCCATGGTGCCACGTGGGATATTTGCAAATAAGTTGGGCAGATAAATTCCTATGCCACTGAAAGTAAATGCGGGCGTGGTATTAACTACTCTGCCACTGATTAAACCGAAATCCCCGTTGGAATGATGCGCAGGATTGTTGACTAATATCAGATGCGCGGTATCGCCGTTTGCTTTGAGTACAGCCGCATGTTCGGGAAGCTGAGCAAAATCATAGTCGCAATAAATATCGCTGCTGATAACGGCAAACGGCGCATCACCCAATAACGGCAATGCATTAGCAATGCCCCCTGCGGTTTCAAGAACAGGATTTTCTGCTGAGTAGCGGATGCGTACGCCGAACTGGCCGCCATCTCCTAATGCAGCTTCGATTTGATTGCCGAGATGTGCGTGATTTATTACCAGATCACGGATACCCGCTCTTGCCATGTTCTCGATTTGCCACACAATGAGCG
>JAIOPT010000046.1 GCA_021413765.1 Betaproteobacteria bacterium | reverse complement strand
TAATTTTTCGCCCGCATAACCAACCTGTCTGTTTTTTAACAGCTTATTAGGGTCGTCCGCCACTGCTTTTATTTCCACGATAAACTTGTTATCCGTCTGGTAGGCGACGTGTTCCCACAAGCCCTTGGGTTCAATGACCATACGCACATGGTCACCCTGCATAAATGTATCAATACCTTGTATTGGCGTACCGAAATCCACTACATCAAGTTTACGTTGCAAGTTGCGCGGTAAATTGGTATTCATGAAGTCCACGATCAGGTTTTTGCCTTGCTGCTTAACGTTTATACCCACGCCAGGGTCTGATAAGTCTACCTGAATGCGACCTCCACTATTCCCGCCACGGCGAAAAACAATATCACGGAGGCTATATTTCTGGGCGCTTGACTTCGCCTCAGCGAATCGTGCAGAGGCTACCGTTGCTGACGCCGTAGGAATTTTGCCATGCAGAGTAATCAGAAGGTTAGCGCCCTGTGTATGAGCGTCATAAACCAATGTTTGATTGAGGTTAACCACCAAACGAGTGCGATTGCCTGATTGCACGATATTGGCGCCACGCAATTCACCTATGTCAAATTTCTGCGTTGATTTGCCCAGTCCATTTGTTGTATTAGGGAAGTCAAATACTATGCGTGCCGGATTGCTGATAGCAAAATTCAGAGGCGGATTGGCAAGTGAATTCTTCAAACCCAATTTAAGAACCAGCTTGCCGTCCGGTGCGGCGCTGACGTTGAGCGACTGTATGCTATTTTCTGCGTCAGAATTTTGTGTGCTAGCGTTTTGCGCATTAGTATTGCTTTGTGCATGGGCAGTTAACGCAAAAACCGCAAATACTGCGACAACAAGCAAAGCAAGGTTATTGATCGCATTTTTATAATGTCTCATATTTCACTCCTAATCATTCATTCCATCAATTGCAAACTACCCATACGTTCCGTCCAGTCGCCTGCACTATCTTGCATGATTTCTTTGATTTTAATTTCAGTTTCTGTCACTGAAATAATTTGACCAAAATTTGATCCCAGGTAGTTGCCTGCCTTGACTCGATGGAGCTTGCCATCAGACGAGCGGACGATAGCATGGCCAACTTTGTCCTTATAAAGGAAACCGACCATCTTCAAGCTTTCTAATGGTAATTCTTCCAGTGCTTCTCTACGTCGTTTCATATCCGGCTGATTGAGGCCAGGTAGATCGCCACTTTTCGCTTCGGGTTTGCGTGGTTTGAATGGATCGGGCGAACCTATAGCGTTATCATAAACGAATGGCTCATAAGGCTTAATCTCAGGGGTTGGATCCACCTTGCCCCGCATTCCACTGCCAGTGTCTTTGACGAAATCGCGCAAATCTTGAAGCTCTTCGTTTGCGCAGGCAGACAGAAATAAAGATGTGAACAGTAGCAAGCAAGCCAGTCTCATTTCTGTGCTCCAGCTTTTTTGGACGATTGCTTTTGGACAGTTAATTCTTCTTCATCTAAATAGCGATATGTTTTAGCTATAGTGTCCATGGCCAGATGCCCTCCTGTTGGATTAATGCTAATTTCGCTCAGCGAAACGATACGCGGCAATTGGGCAATATCGCTAGCAAATTTACCAATGTCATCATAATTGCCCGTTACTTTAATGGTAATTGCCTGTTCAGCAAACACGCCGGTAATAATTTCAGCGCTGGGTTTAAACAATTCAAATTGTAAACCGCGACCCAAGCCAGCCTGATTAATATCAGTCAGTAACGCGTCCATTTCTGACTTGCTCGGTAATTGTTTCAATAGCGCATCAAACGATTGCCTGGCCTCCACAAGTTTTTTATTGATAACGTCCAGATTGATGGCTATCGCCTTCTTAGTCTTGAAATCTGTTTTTAGTGTAATCTCAGTCTGTTTGGCCGTGTTCAGCGCTTCCCAACGATCCTTCCAGTCAAATACGGCACCCGAAAGTAAAACAGTCACAAATATCGCCACAAATGCGCTGAGCTTCACTAACAAAGGCCAGCCGCCAGGATCTTTCGGGTTAATATTTTTTAGTTCTTCTAGCAGCCGCATGATTTCACCTAACCTTTCGTACCTGCTGTCTTAGCCGGAACAGGGGGGGTTGTTGGTATCTGAGGGGTCAAATTGAAATTTAGAGTAAACTCGCTTAAGCGTGGCCCATTCGTATTTGCAGTTATCGCAGAAATTTGAACCAGTGTTGGTGACTCTAGCCATGGAGAGCTTTCAATGGAGCGCATCAGAGTGGATACCCGCGCATTTGACTGAGTAAAGCCAACCAGGTTAACTTTGTTGCCAGTTTGTTTAATCGATTTTAAATACACGCTTTTGGGCAAAATATTCAACATCTGATCCAGCAGATGCACCACATCTGAGCGGGTACTTTGCAGTTTTTCAACCACCGTTTTCCGCTCCATCAGAGCTGCGATTTCCAACTTAAGATGCTTTATTTCAGCGATCTGCTTGTCTAATAGGACAATTTGATCTGTCAAATATCGATTGCGGCGTTCTTGATATTCAATCTGTGTAGTAATGACAATATGCACAAAACCAACAAGCATTGCTGCCAGTATTAGCGTGATTACACTCAAAGCATAGAATTGGATCTGCCGCGCTTTGCGCTTCTGAGCACGATGCGGTAATAAATTAATGCGTATCATGAAGGATCAAACCTCCGCATCGCAAGACCACAAGCAATCATTAGCGCGGGCGCATCAATCTGTAATTGGCGCTGCTTGATGCGCCCGGACAAGGTCATCTGAGCAAAGGGATTCGCCACCAATGTTTTTACCTGTGTGCGCGTCGCAACAGCATCGTCCAAATTAAACAGCGCTGCGCAGCCGCCAGCTAAAACAATGTAACTTACTTCGTTGAACTGAGTTGAGGTAAAGAAAAGCTGAATGGCACGAAACACTTCGCCCGCCACACTTTCGCGAAACGGTGACAGCACATCGCTTTCGTAATTCTCAGGCAATCCGCCATTAAGTTTGCCCGCTTCTGCCTCCTCGGCGGACAAGCCGAATGCATTTTGGATATGTTGTGTCAATTGATCACCGCCCATTTGCTGGTCGCGCATGTAAACCGATTGCCCGTTGCGCAGAATATTTACATTCATTACGTTTGCACCTATATCTACCAGCGCTACGCATTGATCCGCGGCGCCTCCCGGCAACTGTAAGCGTATCTGATCAAATGCCATTTCAGCGGCATAATGCTCTACATCCATCACCACCACCTTGAGCCCGGCCACTTGCGCGACAGCAACACGATCTTCCACGTTAGCATTCCGGGTGGCAGCCAACAATATTTCGATTTCTGCAGTATTGCCAGGCGCCGGGCCGATTACTTGAAAATCAAGGCTTACCTCGTCAATAGCAAATGGAATGTACTGATTTGCTTCTGTCTCCACCTGATATTCCATGTCTTCCTCATTCAATCCACTAGGAAGCAAAATTTTTTTGCTAATCACGGCGGCAGCAGGAAGTGCAAGACTAATGTTTTTAATGCGTGTTCCCATTCGCTTCCAAGCGCGTCGCAGACATTCCGAAACTGCCTCCAGATCATTGATGTTGCCATCACTTACCGCGTTTTGGGGCAATGCCTCTATTGCATAATACTCGATAATGTAGCCATTTTTATTCGCTGATTCGCTTAGCTCCACAATTTTGATTGAAGACGAGCAAATATCGACCCCGATTAAAGGGGGTGTCTTGGTATACAAGAAATCTAACGGAATATTTAACTTATCTTTAATCATAATTTATGATTGAAACTTTATGTGTTAAGTAGTAGAAGTAAAAATAACCAATGATTACAAATATAAATAAATTGTATTGCACTTTGAATATGTGCAAATAAATCAAGATGGCAATAAGTTTCAATGACGAAAAAATACCTTGTGATTTAAAATCCCTACCTTTCTAATCCAATGCATGGGTACAATTTACTTTACGACAAGTTGCAGAGATACTTTAGGGCACTTCAATAAATTACGAAAAACCCCTTTAAGCTGCAAGCAAGAGGGGGCCTAGGGGTTTGGCCAGTTCGTTAAGTGACAATCGTGCTCAACCAGAGCCGTTCAGTGTACGACCGCCAGATGCGCAAGTGAATGTAGAAAAGGACGAGAAGGAATCACGCGCCGCGATTCCTTCAAGGCCAGAGTGGCCTTAGCTAAAATCAAGGGTATAGTGGACCCCAATTTTCAGACAGTAAATTAAGATGGTAGCCTGCTGTAAAAAGGAGCAGGTTATGAGTGAGACGAAGCACAAGATTTTTACTGGCGAGTTCAAGGCCAAGGTAGCACTTGAAGCGATCCGTGGTATTAAGTCAGTGAACGAAATTGGCCAGGATTTTGGAGTACATCCAACGCAGGTTGGTTTGTGGAAAAAGGAGCTGCAAGA
>JAIOPT010000077.1 GCA_021413765.1 Betaproteobacteria bacterium | reverse complement strand
CAAGTGTTTGGCGCCCCTCCTATGTTAGGTGATTTCAATGGCGAATCGCCAACAGCATTTGGGTCTGACCGTAAAGGACCGGATTTGTTGCATGTTGGCTCACGCAATGCCTCTAGAGAGTGGATGATGCTACATTTCTTTAATCCGCGTTTAGTGCAACCGCATTCCATCATGCCTCGTTTTGATTACTTATGGGGTGAAGTCGACGCTGATGGCAAAAAAATTGATTTCAAAAAATGGCGTTCTGAGTACGATGAGTATCGGGAAGGTAAAATCACTACTCCTCCAGATGTGCCCATGTACGCTAAGGATAGCGAAATTCGGAACTTGATTGATTTTGTAATAAATCTGAAATAATTTAAGGGGGAACGATATGCCTTGGGTATTTGATCAGCCGTTGGTTACTTTGACGCACGCAGAGACTGGTGAACGAAGCAAAGCTCTTTGGGAAGCTGAAGATCTTGGAGGGATGACGGAGGATAACAACCGTTTGCCGGTTCCTGTCGTTATTCTTGTCGCGTTAACGATTGCAACAGCTTTCCTGACTACGATCCCTCTCTGGGGACAGCGTCCAACAGCTGCGATCTACGTTGACTATATTAAGGCTATGGATACGCCTGAAATCCAGTCGATACAAGAAGCGCAGGGTGATGATGCAGCAATGAAACGTATTGTTGAAATTAATAAAGACAGTCCATTCAAAGCCCAGCAAGGTAGACATCCGGTGAGTATGGACGATTTGCGCGTGCTGAAGCCACAAATAGAGGAAGTTATGAAGCTTCCAGCTGTGGATCTTAAGGATTACACCGTTGTAGGGCCGCAGGTGAAAATTGCCAATTTTGAAGGTAATTTTAAGTCTAATGGTAAGCGAGAACGTCAGCAGCCTTGGTGGGATAAAGGATTTACGATTGATTTGTTTTATCTTACGATGTTTTTTCTTGGTGTAACAATTACTGTGAAGCGGTTACCTCCATACCATTGGCAGCCACGTCATCATGACGCTGATCCACGCCACGGTGATAGACGACATAACGCTTAATTTAAAATTATATTACGGAGGCATCAGATGATAGATTTGGATTATGGACCAATATGCTTTGCGGTGGTCGTTTCAATAGGTTTTTTTGCGCCTTTTTTCTATAGTTTCTTTGTGGATAATTATGATAAGAAAAGTCCTCAAATAAGGTCGAAAAATAGCTAGCGTTGCTGTCGCAAGCTAAATGAACAAGGTATGCCGCCGTACGGGCGGCATAATCTTTTTTACAAGGATTCATTTGGAATGAATGGAGGTTATTATTTATTCCTTTCTTGATGGATTAAATGCCGGCACAGTCTTTAATGTGCTATCTAACACAGCTAATTCACCAAAATTAGATTTAAGCATAGAAGGGATGCGCAGTCAGCAATTTAGCACGGGTGTGTTTTTTTTCATGTTGTTGGGCGTAGTGGTGTTTTCTGGGATCGTTTATATGGTGATGTTCGGAAACCACGCGCCAAAAAAAATGAGAACTGGCGAGAAAGTGATGTTTGGCTTGATAATTACAGGCATTATAGTTGCAGTCATTTTTGGCGGATTACAAATGCTGGGCGGAAATCTATTCTAGATTATCCACAAGGATGGTTACCTAACGACCGACGGAGAAAATATGGAAAGCTACTTGCAATCGTTAGATGATGGATGGTCTATTTATCTTTGGCTTGTTGTTGGAGGGATGATAATTCTTGCTGTTATTTATTGGATTAGATGGGGACTGAAAAATGAGCAGTTCGATGAAGATATCAAGTATCTAGTATTTGATGAAGGCGATAGAGAAAAAATGTCACCTCAAGAATATGCAAAAAGTCGGGAGGTTAATGCCGCACAGATGCAAAGCCGGGAGCGTGTTTTAAAGCGTCAGGAAAATGAAAAGCAGCAGGACCAATGAAACTAGGCGAAAAAATTGTTTTTGTAGTAATTGCAGTTGTGGTAGTAGGATTTATGGGGCGCAATCTATGGCGGCTCAATACGATTCATGAAGTCGATAAAGGTATTCCTTATTACAGCACCGCATCTGCTACTTTGGAACGCGCTGCTATGGATATATATCGCCAGCAAAATTGTAAAAGCTGCCATTCATTGTGGACGGTGCGTGATCTTATAAAAGCCGTACCTACTCCGATATTAGATGGCATGGGATCCTTGCGAAGTGAAGAGTGGTTTTACCAGTATTTCTCAGCTACAAATCCTCAGGCAATATTGCCATCTCGCTTAAAGAAAGAATATCAAATGCGATCGTATGCGCATCTGCCTGAAAGTGAACGGCGACTTCTGGCGCGCTATATGGCAAGCCTGAAGGTACAAGACTGGTATCTCGAAGAAACGCGTAAAGCCGAACAAGAAATTCTTACTGGTAAAGAGTATCGCCCATGAGTAAATTGTCTCCTTTGACCAGAGCCCGATTTATCAACGGGGTGGTGGCAGTTATCATGGGTTGTGCGCTGAATTACTTTGGCGACCGCTTACTTGGAGTAAAAATCGAGTTATTTCGCGGCATTCTTGACTTCAATGGCCTGTGGGTCATCGATATGTTGGTTATACCTTTTTTCGTCGGTGTATTGGTTGCAGTTATTTTTGGACTTGGCGGTAAATGGCTGTGTTACTTCCCGCCACTGATAGTTAAATCGATTGGTTACTTGGAAAGTCTCTATGGAAATGCAGTTCCGGAAGATTCGTCGATAATGCCATTTGGCATGTGGGCTTTGTATGTGACTGTAGTAATGACTTCGGCAGCCTTCGGCGGGGTCATGGGTGAAATCATGGTTAAAGGAACATACGGGAGAAGTTCGCGAGATATTTTATATAAGCAACATACCAGTAATAACGAAGGTGATATATAGATGACAGTTACTTCTGCTAACAGAAAAACTGTGCTTCCTAATACAGATTATGCGCGTCGTAAACGTTACTTATCGGCTACCTTTGTAATTTGCTTTGTCTTGTTAGCAATTGGGATTACCTTGTATGTAGTGAATCAGGGGTTTGATCGTATGGGAGAAATGCGCACACGCGCAACCTACGAATTGAAGGATGAATCATCCCATATCCGCGCTGCTGGTGAGGATTTAGTATTGCATAGTGTGCATGAAGCAGAGAAAAAACATGCGGTAGGATATAGCGCTAAAGAAATTGAAAGCTTGCTCTCCAAAGAGGATTGGCTCGAAGTAGAGAGTATGGTCTTGGTTCCTGAGGGAGCTTTTTCGATGGGTACAGATTTAGAACGTGCAGATGTACAAAATCGTCCTCAGCATACAGTTAAAATACCCGCCTTCTGGGTAGATAAATATCCTGTAACTAATGCGCAATATGCCAAATTTGTAGTCGCTACTTCACACCGTCCGCCGCTCAACTGGAAAAATGGAAAAATTCCTTCAGGCGAAGCGTTGCGCCCCGTTACTATGGTCTCTTGGTATGATGCAGCGGCTTATGCTAAGTGGGCAGGAAAGCGACTCCCTTCTGAAGCGGAATGGGAAAAGTCCGGGCGTGGAACAGATGGTCGGCGCTGGCCGTGGGGTAACAAGATGGAGCCGGAGCGGTTGAATACTTATTACAACGTGGGTTCGACAACCAACGTGAATGCATATCCAAATGGCGTTAGCCCCTATGGAGTAATGGACATGGCGGGTAATGTGAATGAGTGGACGGCGGATGATTTTGCGCCTTATCCAGGATCTGACGCGCCGTCAGATTTGTTTAAAGGAAAAATTGTGCAGGCGACAAATACAAAAGAGGTTGAGCTTGTGCCGACTGGGGGGAAATACAAGGTATTGCGTGGTGGCTCATGGAAGGGGGATCCATTCTCATCTTCAGTATTTCATCGAAATTTCGCTTTTGCAAACTATGCCTCCGATTTTTTTGGATTCCGCTGTGCAAGTAATCCCGGGGAAAAGGATAAAAGGCGGTGAAAGCGCTTAAAGTCTTGCGGTATTTGGGAATGGCCCTTGGTTTCTCATTGTCTTCGATAAAAAGTAGCTATGCAGTAGATAGCTACCGTTTTCTTCACGTGCATATTGATACGCTCTGGTTTATTTTTTTATTCCTGCTGGGTGTTATTTTTGTTCCCTTTATTCTGATAGCGGTGTTGACATGGCACTACGCGGAAAGTAAAACTGATCCGAAAGAGCAGCAGGCAATTTCAGTTGAGAGTGAGAAATGATGGCGAGTGTAAGGGGTGACTTCTACCTAAAATTAATAGTGTACTGGCTGATTGCATCGGTGATATTTATATTTTGTGCTATACCAACTGCGCGAGCTGATGATAACAGTCAGAAGGGCGATAGCGCTAAAGTGATGGAGGCATTTGAAAAGCAGGCCAGCCAGATTAAAATAGATAGGCCCTCAACTATCCAAAAAAAGCATTTGACTATGTTTTTATTGGGCGTGCCATTGTTAATCATGCTTCTAATTACTGGGGCGCTGGGTATCGCTATGGGAATTTATGGTAAGCAAGTATTTGTGTGGCATATGGTTTCTGCCGGGTTAACTATCACGCTAGCTTTTGTACACGCTATTGTGGGCATTATTTGGTTTTACCCCTTTTAATATAATTATAGAACGATATAGCTTTTATGATTGTCGACGCTTAGCCCTGTATTTGTTGCTTGATAAAAATCAATGAAGCACTTGTCATGCTTCGATATTTATGGTTCGTTTTAGCGCTGCGCTTGTGCGTATTGAACGATGCCTCTGTCCCGCTTCCACTAATTGTCTAGCTGGTTCTTCGATAAATTTGTTGCGATAGTAGATTGCATTCTCGCCCGGCTTAGCTGGATAAAGTCATTTTTTGTAGATAATACTAAGTTGTTGCCTAACAAATTTGAATTACACATTCTTGCGCTGTTACCGGCATTTGTTTTAATTATATTACTGCATATTAAGGTTCGGCCATGCTGGTGAAAGAGTCACAATCATTAATCTCAAAGCGCAGTTATTGGCCGCTGGCAGCACTGTATGGATTATTCGGTCTGACTAGCGTGGCATACGAGGTATTGTGGGCGCGCATACTTTCTTTGCAATTTGGTGTGAGTATTTTTGCGGTGGTGCTGACTGTTGCCGCATTTATGGGGGGATTGGGAGCGGGAAGCTTATTTGCGGTACGCCGGGCTATCCAAATCAAAAGGCCGTTGTTGTTATTGGCTGCATTGGAAGGTGGTATTGCTGTTTACGCCCTACTCCTGCCTCTGATTCTGCAAATGACATCGGCGGGAATGGAAGGCGCGGCGGCTCAACTTTCGCTGTTTCAATGGTACGGTCTTATTGCTAGCGTTGCATTGTGTTTGCTATTGTTCCCGGCTTTCATCATGGGGGCAGGGTTTCCGTTGATTTTAGCATCCCTGGGGAATAAGCCGGAGCAGCTGGGGAAGATTTACGGTTTAAATACGCTAGGTGCTGCTTGTGGCGCATTGTTACCACTTTGGTTGCTGCCTGCCATGGGTTGGGTCTCGGCGGTCAGAGTGGTTGCCGTGATTGGTTGTTTGGGAGTTGTTGCGCTGTTGCTGCTTTCATCGCGATACACCGCAGCGCAGGTTACTGAGAAAAGCATTAGGGTAAGTCGACCACGTTTAGCTTTTCTGTTTGCCTATGCCGGGATCGGTGCGGCAAGTCTGACCTTGCAAATAGCGTGGACGCGATTATTCGGTATGGTGATGCTACGCACCGAGTATGTGCTGACAGTGATTCTGGCGTCATTTCTGTTGGGCATCGGTATAGGCAGCTTGATCGCGCCACGTCAGCACAGGCAGGCGTGGTTTGTAATCTTGCCCATTGCTGCCGGAGGATTTACCGTATTAAGTCTATGGTTGCTGCCAGCACTTTCGGCATGGGTGGAGCGAGCTGAGTTTGCTTCTTTATTTCAAGCATTGAGAATGCAAGGGTTATTGCTCGCGCTGGTAACTCTGCCGGTTACACTGGCACTCGGAGCCTGGTTGCCTTTGTTAAACAGCCGTTCGAATGGCGGTGGGGTATGGTTATACGGAGCTAATTCACTGGGTGCTGCTCTCGGCGCGGTAGTTGCAGGGGTGGTACTGATTCCGGTTTGGGGCAGTGCTGCTACGGTGGTGGTGGCGGCTGCGGCATTGTTGATCCTGGGTTTAACTTGGGCACAGTCGCGTACCGCATGGCTTGCTGTACCGCTTTTTTTAATGGCAGCATGGCCAGTTGTAAAATTACCGCCAGTCAATATGCTATTGCCGCAGGCGCAAGCGGGAAGCAGGGATTTATATTTTTACGAAGACGCCATTTCGATGACTCATGTGGTGGAGCAGCAAGACGGGCAGCGTGTGTTGCTGACCGATTTGCAGAGAATGGATGCTTCAACTGATCCTACAGCGGTGTTCGTGCAGTCCAATCAAGCGCGGCTACCATTGCTATTGCATGAACAGCCTCGCTCAGTACTATTTCTTGGATTGGGCACCGGAATTTCTGTGGCTGGCTCTCTGGCGTTTCCTGATTTAGCGCGTAGTGCTGTTGAATTGTCACAAGGCGCGATTAATTCCGCAGCGAGCTGGTTTGCTCCATTAAATCGCAACGTTCTGCGTCAAACAAAAGTGGAACGTGACGACGTGCGGCATTTCCTAAGCGCGAGTCGGGATCAATACGATGTCATAATCGGCGACGTGTTTCATCCGGATTTGGCAGGGTCAAGTTCTTTATTATCAGTGCAGCAATTTCAGCGAGTGCGTAATCGCCTAAGCGAAAACGGATTATTTGTTCAGTGGTTGGCGCTCAATCAATTCGACAATAAATCGTTAAATGTGATTTTTAACAGCTTTCGGCAGACTTTTCCAGATGCGCAAATATTCCTTGATGGAATGCATTTAGCCTTAGTTGGGCCACGGCAGAAGTTTATAGGCGCGCAGGGGTTGCTGCATAATCTGCAGCGTATGCCATTGGGGCAACAGGAAGAGGCGACTGGAGGCGAGGGGGGGTGGACATGGCTGGGACGCTATTGGGGGCCATTGCCGGCTAGTCGGGAACAAGTACAAGACGAGTGGTCGCCAGTGATTGAGTTTCGACTGCCCCGCGCGCGCTACGCTGGTGAATTAGATGTGGCAAAGTTATTACAGTTTTTGCTGAAAACCAGGCCGAAAATGGAAGCCGCTGCAAATTTGCTGGGCATTCGTGACAATGATAAAGAGACTTTTGAACGCGCCTACGTAGCAAGCGAGCTGATGACGCGTAGCTGGCTTGCGGCCGCGCGTGGCGCAACGCAACAGGCTAACCAGCTGACGCACTTGGCTTATAAGGCGAATGCAAAAGATCGCTGGATTGCTTATGCGTTGGCTGATAATATGTTTTCATCTTTAGCGCAGGCTCGTGAGCATGGTTTGAGTGACAAAGAGGCGTTGCAGAAAATTTTGCGTCTTAATCCATATCACGTAGAAGCAGTGCGTGCATTGTGGCGAATTGAGCGTAACACTGGTGATGCACACGCGGAATTGAGCCGTGTGCACTTGCTGGAGCTGAGCCCGCTTGATCGTGAAGCAAATGCGACAGGAAACTAACTAAATTATGGCCAGCGGCGTCAAATATAAATCCATTTCCAGTATCCCGGTAAAGGTTATCGGCACGGCCATAGGTTCCAAGTCAGTCCATTCCGAATTCCGTTGGAAGCGCCGGTTGGTACAGATGTTGGTCTTGATCCTTGTGGTACTTATTCCGGCTAGCGGCCTATTCCGTATTGATCCGAGTGCGGCAGCCTTTGTTGTGCTGGATAGGCAGGTCTGGCTGGCTGATTTTTCCTTGGTAACCGGGGCATGGCTTTTTTTGGCGAGTAGTTTGGTGTTGTTGTACTCGACAGCAGGTACTGTGTTTTGCGGTTGGGCTTGTCCTCAGAATACTATGGCCGAGTGGGCTAACAATCTTACGCATAAACTATTAGGCAAGCATGCCGATGTAAGTTTAACCGGCGAAGCGCCGCGCGTGGCGGGTGCCAAGAATAAGATCATGAATTGGACGCTGCTAGGGGTTGCATTTTTGGGGGTGGCTATGTTTTTTGCGCTAATCCCATTATTTTATTTCTATCAGCCAAGTGTGGTATGGTCTTTCGTAATATTTCAAGAAAATGCCAAGTTGGCGGGATCACTGCATTGGATTTACGCGGTATGTGTCGTGATCATTTTCATAGACATTGCGTTAATTAGACATTTTTGGTGCCGCTACGCCTGCATTTACAGGGTTTGGATGCATTCGTTTAAAACCAAGCAAACTTTGCATATAGCATACGATGCCAGTCGCAGCGATGAATGCGCCAAGTGTAATTATTGCGTCACTTCTTGTTTTATCGATCTGGATCCGCGCAAAACCGATATTTATGACAGTTGTATCAATTGCGGCGATTGCGTTGATGCTTGCAATCGCTTGCATAAAAAGCAAGGAGTCCCTGGGCTATTACGTTTTAATATGCTTGAGCGCACGAATAAAAATGTAAATAAATTTCGTGGCATCGCAATTTCTTTGTTTGCCCGAATGGGTTGGACGACCCCTTTCGTAGTAATGGGTGCGGCGATGTTTATTTGGGGATTGTGGTCATATCAACCTTATCATGTAGCAGTGGGCAATGCGGATATCCAGCAAGGTCACACGGTACAAAAATATCGCATTGCGCTTTCCAATAAACTGTATCACTCAGCGGAGCTACATGTGCGTGTGTTAGGTTTGCCGCCGGGTAGTTACCAGCTTAGCGCTAAGGACATTAAATTATCCCCGGTCGGGCGAGAGTCGCTTATGCTTTCCATCGCGCAGGATTTGCCACGAGGCTTATATTCTGTTGTGGTGGAAGTCACCGCAGGTGATACCTGGATGGGGCGATTCCCTGTTCAACATTTTTCCGAACAAAGGAGAAAACTATGATAGCCAGCGATATTGATGAAAAAGCTCAAGGCTTATCGAAAGTAGATGAGCCGCGCTGGGGTGAGAAGCCGGAAGACCATTTTGGCTATGCTTCTGATGAAGAACGTATGGCCAAACGTGGACTTGAAGATTGGGAGTTGGTAGAAACCATTCCGGAGTCACAAAAAAGCATACCCTATTGGTTTATAGGAGTGACTGTTGCAGTGTTACTGGTTGCGGTGGGTTTGAGTTTTCCTTTTTGGGGTCTTCGTCCGGGTGATGAGCGACCTTGGGTGGACTGGGGGTTCATCATAGCTTTGTTTTATGTTGCTGCCGGAAGCGCTTTTGTTCGTTTCATGGTTAATCTATATGGATCATCGATAGGTGGCACGCTGGATTCAGATAAGAATAATAAAGATCAATCACATGAACTCAAAGCAGAAAAATAATTTTCATACCCTAGTTCACCGACTGTGGAGAACATGTGTTAAATATACTAAGCTGCTTTTATTGGTTCTGCTAGTAGCATGCGGCAGAGACCAAGTTGCTGATACCCAACCGCAAAAATGGCAAGGTGCGGAGGTACGAGTTGAATCCAGGCCCAGTCCACCGCGTCCTGGAGTAACCGAGTTTTTGGTGATAGTGACTGGTGAACGTGGACCGATCCATGACATTATGGTTTCGATCCGTACTGACGACCAAGATCAATGGATACAGGCAATACAAGATGGGGAGGTGGGTGTTTACCGCAGGGCAGCGAAAGTTGCTCCGGGCACCAGATCCGTATTACAGGTGCAGATAAAGCGCAACGGCGCTGAAGGAGTTCTGCGCTTCCCGTTGAATTTATCGCTCTAGCAATAAACAGTTCTTAAAGATTCCGGTCTTTATTTTTAAGGGTGAATAAGACGTTAGCAAGATAGATGCAAAAACCCGTCGCCATGGTCATTCCTGCGCTGGCTACGATGGGTCCATAATAGCGGTGCACTTGTGCCATAGCCTGCAGGTTATTCTCTAGCAATAAATTTCCTTCCAGGATGCCAAATACCACTTGCGTAGTATAAAAATAAAACACCCCGATAGTTGTCCACCAGAATGAATGGTTTATCAAGCGCAGAGAGTAAATTGCTTTTCCGCTAATTATGGGCAGCAAATAATACATGGTTCCCATTGCCAGTATTACTAGCCCTCCGATTAAGTTTATGTGTGCATGTGCCAAGGGATCTATCATGTGCCCAGGGCCACCGTAAGGGCTGCCGATAGAATCCAGCCAAGCTCGTATGGATGGAATCACCTGCAACATGCCATGCATTGCACCGAAAAAAAAAGAAATTGTGGAAACCACCAAGAATTTAATTAAGTGGGGGAATTCAGAGTTGTTTAAATGCATGGGGGAAGTGTGGGTGTGATGCTTTAATAACGAAAGCACGGCCATATATGGCCGTGCTTATGCGAATAACACGATAACGATTTTTATCGTTTTGAGTGCTGAGAATTTGTAATAGAAGTTGAGTAATATTTATTTATTACCTTTTTCACCCTCGATAATCCGTTGAATACCTAAGCCAGCCAATGTAGTGGCTATAATAATGCCAGTGCCGAAAATTACTATGGGAACCAATACTTCCATGGTATTACTCCTTCTATCGTTATTTAAAATAACCATCATTATTTCTTTGAAAAGTATATCTAAAAGACATTCATTGCGCAAGTATTTCGCACAAACAGCATTGTGTGCTTGACGTAGAGACAATATAATGGAAACCGATTCTATTAGCGATTCAATTTTGATTAGAGTATTTCACTTCTAGTGATGCTTCTTCGCGGTTGCTTTCCCAGCGGGGTGTCATTCTGCTAAATATTAAAGATTAAACTATCACTTTTACCGTAGAAAAAAATGCCAAACGAAAAACCTTTAAGGCCGATAGCTTCAGTTCGTACATACCCTACCGATGCAAGTAACGTAGTTTGTCTTGCATTAACAGATACTAATGGTGCTGAAACTGAATTTATTATCAATCCAGAAGGATTGAATGCTCTGATATATCCAGTTCTTGGACTTGCATCGAAATGGGCAAAAGAACCGGATTCAAAAGTAAAATCTTGGTCTGGTCCTAAAAATGCACTTCCTGCGCAGCATATCGAATTAGCCATTGGTCGAACCGTTACTGAGTGCGCTGTACGGGTATTTATGGGTGAGGTTGAACTAACATTTATCATTCCTTTAGATGATGTGCTTAAGGCTGCTGAAAAATTTGTGCAACATCTTGACAAAGATTCTGAAAGCTCAATACATTGAACTTTGTAACTCCTTATCTTCCGTGTTGATCGACGGTTTAATTTGTTTTAGAGATGCGCCTTGCTCTTCATAGAAATAAATATTAGTCTGCTTCGATATGCTACTCGCTCCGCTTGGCTACAGAGGATCTGATAGTGTAGCCATCCATTAATAGGACCAAGCAGTTTAGTCGGCGGCCTTCTTCCGAGAACAGGTCGACGAGTTATTCTTTTGCTCCATTTCAGTCAATCTTGTTTGCAAATTCCACTTTGCTTTATTATGCATGGAACAAATAAAGGCAAAAATTTACTAGTTGTTTAGTGATGGCTATTCTTAAACAAAAATGCGCCAACCCACCAAAACATAACGTTCCAATAAAAACAGCACGACAAATATCAACAGCATAAAAATCACGAAGCGCACTATTAGCCAAGCTAGACTTAGATAGCGGCGATTGCGGGTAAGCATATACGCTCCGCCGGAAAAGACAATGAATAGGGCGGCCAGGATGAGCAGCAGACGTAAGATAAGCAAAGTGTTTACCCTGACAATTGAGTAGGTGAATTTAACCTCCCCTAATCCTTACTCCGCTTGTCGGAAATGGATAGAGGTTGCCTGATGAAGAATCAGGCAGTCTGTAATTGTAAGCGCAGGAATGCAGGCGCTTCCTCAGTCTTGTTGAAAGTCACGAATTCCCACGCGTGTTCATCAGCAAGCAAAATACGTAGCAAAGCATTGTTCAGAGCATGGCCGGATTTATAACCAGAGAATGCGCCGATCAGCGGATGTCCGAGCAAATATAGGTCGCCAATGGCGTCCAGTATTTTGTGCTTGACGAACTCGTCCTCAAAGCGCAATCCATCTGGGTTGATGATGCGGTATTCATCCATCACGATGGCATTGTCTAGATTGCCACCCAGCGCCAATCCCTGAGCTCGCATATTCTCAACGTCATGCATGAAGCCGAAGGTGCGGGCTCGGCTTACTTCCTTGATGTAAGAATGCTCCCCCAGATCTATCGTCACGTTCTGCTTGGTAGAGGCAAATACAGGATGGGAAAAATTAATAGTAAAGCTAAGTTTGTAGCCGTTGAATGGTTCGAAGCGTACCCACTTATCACCATCCTTGATCTCTATGATTTTTTTTATGCGAATGAATTTCTTTGCAGCAGACTGTTCGATGATGCCTGCAGATTGCAATAGGAAAATAAATGTTCCAGCGCTACCGTCCATTATTGGCACTTCTGCGCTAGACAAGTCAACAAAAGCATTGTCCACGCCAAGCCCGGCAAATGCGGACATTAGGTGCTCAATAGTAGCTATACGCGTGCCGTTTATTTCAAGGCAGGTGGACAAGCGGGTATCATGCACTGCATGTGCTTCAGCGCGTATCACCACCACAGGCACAACATCCACCCGGCGGAATACAATGCCACTGTTTGCCGGTGCAGGAGACAAGGTAAGCGTAACCCGCTCACCTGTATGCAGCCCTACCCCAGTAGCATGCACCGAATTTTTTAATGTGCGTTGTTTAACCATGTTGCTTTAAAAATTCATAAATAATTTAAAATTTTAACATAGTTCATTCTGGCACCGGTTTATAGGGTGGAATGTTCACGCTCCTATAGCGGCTTAATCTGCTTGTTTGCGCAGAAAGGACGGAATGTCTAGTGTATCTACACCGGACTGTTTCATCGCCTCGACTGCTTCACGGTGACGGCCATTACGTATTACTGCAGGCATTTCAAGCTCTTTATAATTGCCCGCGAAGATTGGTTCGTTATGCGTGCCTGTGCGTTGCCCATAAACAAGTTCCGGTTTGGCTTGCTTGCGTTCCAGCGGCGAGCCCAAGCCAGTTGCCACAATGGTCACTCGTAGTTCGTCACCCATACTCTCATCGAATACAGAGCCAACTATTACGGTGGCCTCTTCAATGGCAAATTGCACACTGTTGGTAATTTCCCTGAATTCTCTCAGGGTAAGCTTGCTACTGGAGCTGATATTTATCAGCACACCGCGCGCGCCTGCTAAATTCACATCCTCCAGCAAAGGGCTGGACATGGCGCGTTCTGCCGCAACTTTAGCGCGATCAGATCCAGAAGCAGAAGCTGATCCCATCATCGCCATGCCGTTTTCAGACATAAGGGTGCGTACATCGGCAAAGTCTACATTCATCAGACCGGGTACATTAATTACCTCGGCAATGCCTGCCACTGCGCCTTGTAACACGCTATTGGAGGCGCTGAATGCATCCAGTAAACTAGTGTCTTCGCCCAGTACGGTCATCAGCTTTTCATTTGGCACGATGATGAGTGAGTCCACAGACTCGCACAGTGCCTCGATGCCAGCCTGTGCTAAACGCATGCGCTTGCCTTCGTGAAGAAATGGTTTGGTCACCACGGCCACGGTGAGGATGTCCATTTCCTTGGCTATCTGGGCTACTACGGGTGCCGCGCCGGTACCCGTGCCACCGCCCATTCCTGCAGTGATAAATATCATATTGGCACCTTGGATCAAAGCGGCAATGCGCTCGCGATCTTCCTCGGCAGCAGCACGTCCAACATCCGGAATTGCCCCCGCACCTAACCCTTTGGTAATCGTGGCGCCTATCTGTAACTGAGTTCGCGCTTTGTTGCGATTGAGTGCTTGGGCATCTGTATTAATGGCGATGAACTCTACACCCTGTACGCCTTTCTCAATCATATGGTCCACTGCATTGCCGCCGCAGCCGCCCACGCCGATAACCTTAATTACCGCGTCCTGAAGTTGTACATTCTCAATTTCAAACATTATTTTCTCCCTGTTGTTTACAATATAAAATCAAATACTTAATAATCCACTTGGTTGTGCTCAGCTAGAAATTGCTCCACTAAAAATTTCCTTTGAACCATGCTTTCATGCTGCTCAGTACGTCGCTGAAAGAACTCGAGCGCTGACGCGCAGTCTGATTGTGCTGGTATTGCTCTAAGCCATAGAGCAGCAAGCCAACACTGGTGGAAAAACGGGGCGTTTTCACTACATCAGATAGTCCCCCTATATAACGAGGCAGCCCTAAACGCACCGGCATATGGAATATTTCCTCTCCCAGCTCCACCATGCCCTGCATGGCGCTGCTACCTCCAGTGATGACGATGCCCGAGGACAGCATGTTTTCGAATCCACTGCGGCGCAACTCAGCTTGCACCAGCATATATAGCTCCTCCACGCGTGGCTCAATGACTTCTGCTAAGGTTTGCCGCGACAACATACGTACACCTCGCTCACCGACTCCAGGAACGCTGATCGGGCCATCGTCAGCAAGTTGACGCAGAGCGCAGCCATATTTGATCTTGATGTCTTCCGCATCCGTAGTCGGGGTGCGCAGAGCCATTGCGATATCATTCGTAATTTGGTCGCCTGCAATCGGAATTACGGCGGTATGACGAATCGCGCCACCAGTGAAAATCGCCACATCGGTAGTACCACCGCCGATGTCCACTAAGCACACGCCCAAATCTCTCTCATCGTCCGACAATACCGCCTTGCTTGAAGCCAGCGGTTGCAGAATCATCTCCCGCACCTCCAGCCCGCAGCGATGCACGCACTTTATGATGTTTTGTGCCGCTGCTACTGCACCAGTAACGATATGTACCTCGACCTCAAGGCGCATACCGCTCATACCCAGCGGCTTCTTGATATTCCCTTGTCCATCGATGCTGAATTCCTGTTCCAAAATGTGCAATATCTGCTGGTCGCCAGGCAAGCTTAGCGAGCTGGCGGTTTCAACTGCCCGGTCGATGTCAGCCTGCGCGACTTCCCGATCTTTAATCTTGACCATGCCATTAGCATTGGAACTTTTAATATGGCTGCCCGCGATGCCCGTGTAAACCTCACGAATCTTGCAATCGGCCATTAATTCGGCATCACCCAATGCACGCTGGATTGCCGCCACTGTCGCATCAATATTGACGACCATCCCTTTCTTCATGCCGGAGGATTCGTACATTCCTACGCCGATTATTTCCATGTTCCCCTCAGGCTTGGCCTCGGCGACGACAGTGACAATTTTGGAAGTGCCGATGTCCAGCCCTATAATTAAATTCTTGTTTTCCCTGCTATTGCTCATTGCATTTCTCCACTGCCTAAACTTTTTTACGTTGTATGGACGATGCCCATACTAAAATATGTGTTTAATTATGAAATAAATTCGCTATGGAATTTTTGGCTTCGCCCTACATCGTTTTTTTCTTGACCATACTAAGACCGTTTGCTGTATCCGACAGGTAAGCGGCGAAGCCATTGCTATAACGCAGATCCACATACTCTATCCTGCGTTGCAGCCCATTTTGATGCGGTGCTTTTCCCGCATGAAAAAATTCATAATTTTGTTGCATGGGCGCCAGGCTGTATGGGTACACCGCTACAAAGCGCGCCAAGCGCTGCTTTGACTGCTCGCGCCCCAATTCCAGCAGCATGCCGTTGCTCAGGCGCAACCGCCAGGAACGGCGCGGAGATAAGCTGATTTCTGTAATTTCCTGCTTAAGTGGTGCAAGCTGAGTAGTCAATGCGGCAAACATTTGGGTTACTTCGGCTGCGCCATCAGGCTGCCCGATGAATTTCGGCAATAGCTTGTCCGTCTCAGCCGAGAACACTTCGCCGTGGGAATTCACCAGCCCTGCGTTGTTCCAATGCGCCAGCGCTACATGCTCTTCTAAGCCTATCTCCAGCCGCCAAGGGAAATGGCGCCGTATGCTTACTTTACGCACCCAGGGGATACTCTCAAAAGCCCGCCGCGTTCGTTCCAGATCGACAGTGAAAAAATTACCGCGCAATTCCTTGCGCACCATAGTCTCAATCTGAGCAGGAACCACCTGGCGCGGCGCATTACTAACAGATACGACGCGTAGCGCAAACACGGGCATGTGCAACGCATAGTGCAACGCGCCATATAAAACCAGTACGAAGCTAATGCCGAACAGCGCGTTGGAAATCATGTGTAACGACTCCGGCTTATCCCACATGGGTCAACTCCAGTATGGTGAGCACCAGTTGTTCGAAACTTATTCCGGCCTGACGTGCCGCCATCGGCACCAGGCTATGGTCGGTCATGCCGGGTACTGTATTGATCTCCAGTAAATATGGCTGTCCAGCCTCATCCATCAAAAAATCCACACGACCCCAACCGGCGCCTCCGATCAGTGCAAAGCCTTGTAGTGCCAGCCGTTGCATCTCGGCTTCTTTTGCTTGCGACAAACCAGAGGGGCACAGATAGCGTGTATCGTTGCGCAAATACTTTGCCTCATAGTCATAAAATTCGTTGGCTGGTTCTATTTTAATTACTGGCAGTGCCTGCTCGCCAAGGATGGCAACCGTGTATTCGCCCCCGCTAATAAATGTCTCCGCAATTACCAATTTGTCGTGTTTCACCGCTTCTGCATAGGCAGCTCGCATTTCATTGGCCTGCTTCACTTTACTGATGCCCACACTGGAACCTTCGTTGGCTGGCTTGATGAATAGCGGCAAGCCCAGTCGTTTCACTATCGCAGCAAAATCGCTGGTTGCATCGAGCATCTCATAAGCCGGAACAGGCAGTCCTGCAGCCTGCCACACTAGCTTGCTGCGCCACTTGTCCATGGCTAACGCCGAAGCCAATACCCCGCTACCGGTATAGGGTATGTTCATCAATTCAAGTGCGCCTTGCATCGTGCCGTCTTCGCCAAAGCGTCCGTGTAGCGCAATGAAGGCGCGCTTAAATCCACCCTCCAGCAGCTTGTATAAATCCTGTTCGGCAGGATCAAATGGATGGGCATCAACCCCACTTTTTAGTAGTGCGGTCAGTACTGCTGCTCCACTCTTGAGCGAGATTTCGCGCTCGGCAGAGCGCCCGCCATACAAGACTGCAACTTTTCCATGTTGCAATGGAGACAGCGAGTGTGGGGAATGAAATTGGTTATTCATGATTGCTTGCGTACTGCCCGATGATTCGCACTTCCTGATGCAGGCAAATACCGGTCTGTTGTTGTACACGTGCCTGCACTTCGTTAATCAGATTTTCAATGTCTGCTGCCGTAGCTCCGCCCACATTCACGATAAAATTGGCATGCTGTTCCGATACGCGGGCACCGCCGATCTGCAAGCCCTTCAACCCGCACTGCTCGATCAGACGAGCTGCATAATCATTTGGCGGATTGCGGAACACCGAGCCGGCATTCGGCAGGTTTAAGGGCTTGGAGGCAATGCGCTTGGATAGCAGCGCCTTAATCTCGCGGCGAGCGATTTCGCCGTCACCAGCTGGCAAGCGTAGTCTCGCGCCAACGAAAAATTCCTCTTGGTGAAAAGGCAAGGAATTAGGGATGCGGGCGTTGTCGTGCTCAAGATATGCATCCTTTTTTCGCAACACAACACGTCGATAGCCAATCTCATAATCATCCGGCTCACGTTCCAATAATTTCCCGTTACGCATGATCGTTTGCGCAATTTCCACCGCATTCCACGTTTCGCTACCATAGCAGCCTGCGTTCATTGCCAACATTCCGCCCAGTGTGCCGGGTATTCCGGCAAAGAATTCCGCACCCCTCAAGTTATGCTTGGCAGCGAAGCGGGCCAGCTTGGCACCGGTTATACCGGCCTGCACATAGATCAATCCATCCGCTTCGATACGCATTTCGGTGAGCGCCGCATGTAATAGCAGCACCGTGCCGCGTAGACCGCCATCACGCACCAGCAGATTGCTGCCCAATCCTACTGCGACTACCGGCTCATCAACTGACAAGGTACGCAGGAAAACAATCAAGTCAGCTAGATCAGCGGGTTGATAGACTCTCTCAGCATGGCCGCCAGCACGCCAACTGGTGTGCTGGCACATAGCGACGTTGCTGCGTAGCGTTCCGCGCAACTCTTCGGTAATAAATTGGGCTGGTTCGAGCATGTTCATTTAGGAGGTGCGCCAGTATTTGTGGCTATATTTTTTAGCATGCTCGCTACACCACCGATTGAACCCGCTCCCATTGTTACGATCACATCACCGGCTTGCGCCATATTTAGAATAGCCTGAGGCATATCTTGAATTTGTTCCACGAACAGCACCTTGTTTTGCCCGGCCACACGTAATGCGTGAGTCAGTGCCCGTCCGTCTGCTGCTACGATGGGCGCCTCGCCTGCGGCATATACTTCGGCCAGCAATAGCACATCCACCCCGCTTAATACCTTGACGAAATCTTCAAATAAATCACGCGTACGCGTGTAGCGATGGGGTTGAAACGCCAGCACTAAACGCCGCCCCGGAAATGCCCCGCGCACAGCATTTATTGTTGCCAGTATTTCGATGGGATGGTGGCCGTAATCATCGACCAGAGTAAAGGTGCCGCTACCCGCCAGTGGAATTTCGCCATAGCGCTGAAAACGCCGACCAACGCCCTCGAATTCACCTAGCGCGCTAACGATGGCCTCATCTGCTACGCCGACTTCCAGCCCCACGGCGATTGCTGCCAGCGCATTCTGTACGTTATGCTGTCCGGGCAGATTGAGTATGATATCCAGATCGCGTGGCTGTCCGTTTTGTCGGCATAGTGCGGTGAATCGCATCTTGCCATCTTGATGGCGCACATTTACCGCACGGATTTGCGCGTCTTCGGTAAAACCGTAAGTGGTAACTGGCTTGCTAATACTGGGCAGAATGTCGCGTATGTTGGCATCATCCGCGCACACCATGACCATGCCATAGAATGGCAAGTGTTCGACGAAATCCACGAATGCCTGCTTCAGCTTCGAGAAATCATGCTCATATGTTTCCATGTGATCGGCATCTATGTTGGTAATCACAGCCAAGATGGGTTGTAGGTACAAAAACGAAGCATCCGATTCATCGGCTTCCACTACGATAAATTCGCCCGTTCCCAGCTTGGCGTTAGTGCCGCTACTGTTAAGCTTCCCGCCAATGACAAAGGTCGGATCAAAACCACCTTTGGCTAATACGCTCGCGATCAGGCTGGTGGTGGTGGTCTTGCCATGTGTACCGGCCACGGCGATTCCCTGGCGTAGGCGCATCAGTTCTGCCAGCATCATTGCGCGCGGAACCACTGGAATATTGCGCGCGCGCGCGGCTACGATCTCCGGGTTGTTTGAATTCACTGCTGAAGACACTACCACTGCATTGGCATTCGCCGAATGACTACCGTCATGCCCCAAATACACCGTCGCGCCGAGTTGTTTCATACGCTTTGTGATCGCATTGTCAGCTATGTCAGAACCACTCACCTGATAGCCTAAATTGAGCAATACTTCAGCTATTCCGCTCATGCCAGAGCCACCTATGCCAACGAAGTGGATGTGTTTAACTTTATGTTTCATCCAGCCAACTCCATACATACTTGTGCAACACACAGTGTTGCTTCCGGTTTGGCCAGTTTGCGCGCGCTTTGCGCCATGCCCAGCGCCCGTTCCCTAGTGATTCCCTGTAATAAATTGGCCAAGGGCTGCGGTTTCAATTCGGTCTGCGGTAACAGAGCGGCCGCGCCGCGCTCGCTGAGAAAGCGCGCATTGCTGGTCTGGTGATCATCGACCGCGAACGGAAATGGCACCAGTATGCTGGCCACGCCAGCTGCTGCCAGTTCAGCGATAGTCAAGGCTCCAGCACGACAAATTACTACGTCCGCCCAGGCATAGTACTGCGCCATATCATCCAGAAATGGCTGAGACTCGGCGTTTACTGCCGCCAGCTGGTAAGCGGTGCGCACCGCCTCTAAATGCTGCTTGCCAGTTTGGTGCAACACATTGTGGCGTGTAGCCTGTGGCAATAATGCCAATGCGTGCGGCACGCATTCGTTGATTGCCTTCGCACCCAAACTGCCACCCAGCACTAATAGGTTGAGCACTCCGCTTCGTGCGGCGTAGCGGATATGCGGCTCGGGAAGCATGGTGATACTGTCGCGCACTGGATTGCCACACCATTCAGCTGATGGCAGTACGTGCGGAAAACCGCTCAACACTCTTGCGGCCAATCGCGCCAGAACTTTATTGCTCAGTCCGGCAATTGAATTTTGTTCGTGAATCAACAATGGACGGCGCATCAATGCAGCCATGATTCCGCCAGGAATGGTGATGTAACCTCCCATGCCCAGCACCACGTCGGGACGATGACGCAACAATGCAGCACAGCTCTGCCCCAATGCCAGCAGCAGATTTAGTGGCAGCATCAATTTGCGTAACAGCCCTTTTCCGCGCAGACCGGAGAACCGCACACTAGCCATTTCATAGCCATGCTGGGGCACTAACTCTGCTTCCATGCTTCTAGGCGCGCCCAACCAAATGATGCGCCAGCCTTTCGAGCGCAGGTAGTCAGCTACAGCCAAAGCCGGGAAGATATGGCCACCCGTTCCACCTGCCATGATCAGGATCTTACGCATCAAATTGGCAGACCTTTCATCATTCGTCGGTTTTCCCAATCGATACGGAGTAGCAGCGCTGCCGCAATACAGCTCACTACCACGCTGCTGCCGCCAAAACTAAGAAAGGGCAGGGTTAACCCCTTGGTGGGCAATACTCCCGTGTTTACGCCAATATTTATCATCGCCTGCACGCCCAGCCACACGGCAATACCCTGTGCCACCAGCGCGGCAAACTGGCGATCAAGATTGGCGGCTTGACGGCCGATGGCGAAGGCGCGAATGATCAGCCCGGCAAATAACAGGATAACCATGCATACACCAACGAGGCCAAGCTCTTCAGCAATTACCGCGAGTAGAAAATCTGTATGCGCTTCTGGTAAGTAGAATAGCTTTTGCAAACTGCCGCCCAGCCCCACGCCGAGCCACTCGCCTCGACCAAATGCAATCAGTGCATGACTTAGCTGATATCCCTTGCCGTAAGGGTCGGACCATGGATCCATGAAGCCGACTACGCGCTGCATGCGATAGGGCGATGAGAAAATAAGAGATGCTAATGCGATAGGCAGGGCAATCACCAATCCGGCGAACACCTTGATATTAAAACCGCCAAGAAACAGAATAGACATCGCGACAATACAAATCACCACGAAAGAACCCATATCCGGCTCTAGCAATAACAAGCCTCCGACCAGCGCCATCACCGCAAACATTGGCAGAAACGCTTGGCCCCAGTGATCTTTGAGCAAACCTTTACGCACTGTGTAATCGGCTGCATACAGCACGGCAAATAATTTTATGAGTTCAGATGGTTGGAGATTAATGACGAACAGTGAAAGCCAGCGGCGGCTGCCATTCACTTCGCGCCCGATGCCGGGGATAAGCACTAGAATGAGTAGTGCCACGCCAAACAGAAACAGGTAGGGTGCTAGCCTCTGCCAGTTCTCTAGCGATACTTGGAACGTCATTACACCGGCCACGACACCTACTAAAATATACAGGCCATGCCGTACCAAATAATACGCAGGCTGAAAGCCAGTGGACTTGCTTGCTTCGGCAGTGGCGATAGAGGCCGAATATACCATTACTAGTCCGAACGCCAGCAACGCGATGGTTATCCACGACAGTATCTCGTCGTATTCCACCAGGGCATGGTGGCGGCTAGTTAGGCTTGCGGCGAGCATGCCACATCCCCTTGTAACGCATGCACTGCAGCGCTAAATACTTCAGCACGATGGCTGTAATTACGGAACATATCAAAGCTGGCGCAGGCTGGCGATAACAGCACTGCGTCACCCGGCTGTGCCAGAGAGGCGCTTTGACGCACTGCATCGACCATATCCAGTGCATGAACCACAGGCACGCCGCAATTCTGCAATACCACTGCAATCTTGTCTGCATCGCGTCCGATGAGCACTACAGCGCGCGCATGTTCCATCACTACTGGATAGAGCGGCGCAAAATCCTGTCCTTTGCCCTCTCCACCCGCGATTAACACGGTAGGCCGTCTTAAACCCTGCAGCGCCGCTATAGTAGCGCCGACATTAGTCCCTTTGGAGTCGTCGTAATATATGATGTCGTTGATTTCTGCGATTGGCTGCACGCGATGCGGCAAACCCTCGAAAGCGCGTAACGCATTTAGTAACGGTGTCAGCGGTAAATCTACGGCATGGCACAAGGCAAGGGCAGCCAATGCATTGGCCACATTATGTTGCCCCGCCACCCGTAGCTCATTGGCATTCATCACACGCCGCTGGCCATGCATTAGCCATGCATCCTCGCCGCTGCTATCTATGCCCCAGTCACTATCGGTGGGAGGCGGGGCATTCAATCCAAATGTATTCAGTATGCGTCCTGATAACGCCATGCCTGCACTGAATTTATCATCGCGATTGAGTACTTGCACGCTTCTCTGTCCATTATTACGGAAGATGCGCGCCTTGGCGGCTATATATTCATTTATGTCGGAATAACGATCGAGATGGTCTTCGCTGATGTTCAGCACCGTTGCTGCATCCGCACTGAGTGAGGATGTGGTTTCCAACTGAAAGCTGGAAAGTTCAAGCACCCAAACATCCGGCTGCTTTCCTTGGCGCTTTAATAGTACATCCAGCACTGCGGGCGAAATATTGCCAGCCACTTCCGTGTCTAAACCTGCCGCACGACACATCGCACCGACCATGCTGGTTACCGTGGATTTACCATTGGCACCAGTGATGGCAATAATTTTCGGGCGCCGGTCTTGCGGCAATGATTGCGCAAATAATTCAATATCTCCCATTATGGGAATACCACGTGCCGCCGCCTGAACGACGAATTGGTTGTTCAATGGTATGCCGGGGCTGATGGCTATCAAGTCGATATCATTGAGCAATTCGCTGCGAAATACACCGCAGTGCAATTCCGTCTTGGGAAATTGCGAGCGCAATTCATCCGTAGACGGAGGGAAATCACGACTGTCGGCAGCGCGCACCCGCGCACCCTGCGCACTCAGCCAGCGTATAAGCGATAGCCCTGTCTCGCCGAGACCAAGCACCAGCACCGATTTGTTTGTCATTTTCATCATCGTAATTTCAGTGTCGTTAATCCAATTAATACCAACATCATCGAAATAATCCAAAACCGAACAACTACTTGATTCTCTTTCCAGCCCTTCAATTCATAATGATGATGGAGTGGTGCCATGCGAAAGATACGCTTGCCTGTAAGTTTGAAAGAAGCCACCTGGATGATCACCGACAGCGTTTCCAGCACGAACACCCCACCCATGATGAGCAGCACGATTTCCTGACGCACGATCACTGCCACCGTGCCGAGCGCGGCGCCCAGCGCCAGCGCGCCTACGTCTCCCATGAACACTTCTGCCGGATAAGCGTTAAACCACAAGAAAGCCAACCCCGCGCCCGCAATTGCGCCGCAGAACACCGCCAATTCGCTCGCGCCAGGAACATGTGGCATGCCAAGATATTTGGCGAACACTGCATGACCCGCAACATAAGCGAAGATCGCCAGCGCACTGCTGATCATCACCGTGGGCATGATCGCCAAGCCGTCCAGACCATCGGTCAAATTGACTGCATTACTGGTGCCAACGATAACCAGGTAGGCCAGCAGAATGAAAGTGAATGCTGCCAGCGGAAATACCAGATGTTTGAAGAAGGGCACGATAAGTTCGGTATGCGCCGGCAGGCTGGCGTGCTGCCATAGGTACGCCGCTACGATCACCGCAATGATGGATTGCCAGAATATTTTGACTTTGGCAGATAACCCCTTGGGATTGTGATGAACCACTTTGCGATAGTCATCGACCCAGCCGATCGCGCCGAAACTCAATGTGGTGAGCAACACCACCCATACATACTTATTACTCAGATCGGCCCACAATAACGTGGTGATGGCTATCGAGGTGAGAATTAACGCGCCACCCATTGTTGGCGTGCCAGCTTTTACCAGATGCGTCTGCGGACCGTCATCCCGTACCGCTTGGCCTATTTTATAGGCAGTCAGCTTGCGTATCATCATCGGTCCGACTAGGAAGGAAATAGACAACGCAGTCATTGCTGCAAGCACGGCGCGCAGTGTGATATAGCTGAATACGCTGAATGCGCTGATATATTGCGATAACCATTGCGCGAATTTAAGTAACATTTTTGTTTCTTTCGGCCGGTCGTTTAAGGGGATTGGAAATCTGGTGAAGCTTGTGCATGGATCCTTCTTTGCTTCTTTCCCCTCTTTCCTTATTTGTTTCTGTGCAGTGCTGCACTACTCGCTCCATGCGCATAAAGCGTGAGCCCTTCACTAGTATCGTGCTATCAGCATCCAAATTTTTATCCAGCTCTGCTAATAAATCCTCAATGCGTTCAAAGTGGCGAGCGCCTGGGCCGAACTCACGTACCGCATGAGATGTCAATTTGCCCAGTGCCAATAACTGGTTCACTCCCAATCGGAGAGCTTTTGCGCCAATTTCGCGATGCAGGCGTCCGGCGTCCTCCCCTAATTCTCCCATGTCGCCCAGCACCAGGATCTTTTTACCGGCGCTCTGCGCCAGTACCTCGAGCGCGGCGTGTAGCGAGGCCGGATTGGCGTTATAGCTGTCATCTATCAGCATTGCACCATGCAGTGCAGCTTTACGCTGCAAACGAGCGGTCACGCCAGAAAAATTTTCCAGCCCTGCCACAATCGCTGGCAAGGGTATGTGTAAGGCCAACGCTGCAGCAGTAGCGGCCAGCGCGTTGCGGACGTTGTGCTCTCCCGGTACTTGCAACTGTGCACTGAAGCTACCCTGTGGCATATTCACTTCGATATGCACGCCATAGTCCTTCACCTGCCATTGCGCATGTACCGCCACATTTTTTTCCAAACCGAATTCGATAATCGTATGATCGTCTGCCAACTCGCGCCATAGTGGTGCGTAAGCGTCATCGGCATTAATGACTGCGGTACCTTGAGGCGACAACCCTATGAAAATTTCTCCTTTGGCGCGTGCCACTGCGTCCACCGAACCCAGACCGGCCAAGTGTGCGCTGCCCGCGTTGTTGACGATGGCGACATCCGGCCGTGCCAGCCGGGTCAGGTATTCAATTTCTCCCATATGGTTCATGCCCATCTCGATCACCGCATAGCGATGCATGGCTCTCAGCTTAAGCAAGGTAAGTGGCACACCAATGTCATTGTTGAGATTTCCAAGTGTTGCTAACACTGCACCACCATCACCTGTTGCCGCGCGCAATATGCTTGCCAACATTTCCTTTACCGTGGTCTTGCCATTGCTTCCGGTCACGGCTATCACGGGAATTTTGAACTGCGCACGCCAATGAGCTGCCAGCCGACCTAATGCCAGGCGCGTGTCTTCGACTAGCAGTAATGGGCATGGGGACTCAACGCCCCGATAACTTGTGGTTTTTACCAATGCAGCGACTGCACCGCTCTGAGTAGCGCTGGCAACAAATGCAGCGCCATCGTAATTTTCCCCCTGCAACGCTACAAATAGATCGCCCGCATTAATCGTTCGACTATCGCTGGACACGGAGGTAAACAATACATCGTGGCCGACAAGCTCGCAGCCCAACACCTGCGCGGCCTGTGATAGCAACATCATGCCCGCCCCCCATCGCGCCAAGCCGATAACGCGCGCTGTGCAACTTCGGCGTCGCTGAATGGAAATTTCACACCCCTGATTTCCTGGTAGGACTCGTGCCCTTTGCCGGCAATCAATATGATATCCGCCGCATGCGCGCTGAGTACTGCTTGTGTGATGGCCGAGGCGCGATCTTCGATGATTTGATATGTACCGTTCGTTTTTCTTTTTCCAGATGTAATGCCGGAGACAATGGCTGCGATAATGTCGAGCGGCGCTTCACTGCGCGGGTTGTCGCTGGTAATAATAGATACGTCCGCCAATTTGGCTGCGACAGCCCCCATCATCGGGCGTTTGCCGCGGTCGCGGTCGCCGCCACAACCGAACACACAAATCAGTTTTCCGCCGCACGTCCCGACTGGTTCACGTCCAAGCACTTCATGCACGGCTTGCAACACTTTTTCCAGTGCATCCGGGGTATGTGCATAGTCCACCACCACAGTGGGGCGATCGCCGCCATCACCAAAAGTTTGCATGCGCCCTGGCACCGCGCTGACGTTCGACAATTCGTGCAGCGCATTGTCGAACGTCACTCCGCTCACCAGTAACACCGCCATAACGCCCAACAGATTGGCAGCATTAAACCGGCCGATTAGTGTGTTATGCAGCTCACCACCACCCCAGCTGGAATGTATTTGCAGGCTGAGCCCATGCACATCCATGTGCAATGCGCCACCGTAAACCATGCGTAAACCGAGGCGCTCGGCAAGTGCCAAGGCGTCGTCGTTTAGGCCGTAGCCCACCACTTCCACGCCTTTGTCCTGCAGTTGTTCGGCAAGCTCGGCACCAAATGCATCATCCAGGTTGAGTACAATGTATTTAAGCTGTTGCCAATCGAATAAGCGACGCTTGGCCGCCGCATAGCTATGCATGTCACCGTGATAATCGAGATGGTCTCGGCTGAGATTGGTAAACAGCGCTACATCGAATTGCACCCCATTAACGCGTTCCTGTTCCAATGCATGAGAGGACACTTCCATTGCTACAGCCTGCGCGCCATGTGCGAGATAATTGGCTAACAATTCGTGCAGTCGGATGGCATCGGGTGTGGTGTTCAGGGTGGGCTGTAAAGCAGATTGGAATCCGTTGCCCAAGGTTCCGATCAGCGCAGTTTTTTTGCCCAGAGCGCAAAACGATTGTGCAATCCAGTGGCTGCAAGAGGTCTTACCGTTGGTACCGGTGATACCGACTACCCACAATTTTTGCGAAGGGCTGCCATATACATGGTCAGCTATTTCTCCGGCATGATGGCGCAGATCGGCAACTGCCAAATTGGGGAGCTGCCATGCATCGTTCCAGCTAAAGCCACGCGCTTCCCAGATCACCGCATTGGCACCATTTGCGATAGCTTGCTTAATGAACTGACGGCCATCTGCTTTGCTGCCGGGGTATGCGATAAATGTATCGCCTGGCTCAACCGCGCGGCTATCCGTCACTAGCCGTGTGACCATTACGCCGAGGGAGGTAATGAGGTCGGAATGGAAGCTCACACTTCCTCCTTCACGATATTGGCAGATGGCGGCATTAATACATTTCCGAGCTGTGTATCGTTAGGCACGTTGAGCAAGCGCAGCGTCGCGCCCATCACATTACTAAATACGGGTGCTGCGACCAACCCGCCGTAATACTGGCCGTTATTAGGCTCGTTGATCATTACTGCCACGATCAATCGTGGGCTGGATACGGGCGCCAATCCGACAAAAGAAGAAATATAACGATTGATGTAGCGCCCCCCCTCTAGCTTATGCGCAGTACCAGTTTTGCCTGCTACGCGGTAGCCATTGATCTGTGCCAACGGCGCGGTGCCGCCTGGCAGAGCTGCCAGTTCCAGCATATCAAGTACTTCGCGCGCGGTGCCATCCGAATATACTTTTTTGCCGCCCACGGGTGTATCCAGCTTAAGCCATGACACTGGCTTTAATTCACCGTGGTTGGCAAATATGGTATAGGCGCGCGCCAGTTGCAACAGGCTGACGGAAATGCCGTGGCCATAGGAAAGGGTGGCCTGCTCAATGGGCCGCCACTTCTTATAATCGCGCAATTTACCTACGGCTTCACCGGGGAAGCCACTGCCGGCCTGCGAACCAAAGCCGCTTTCGTTCAAGCTTTGCCAGATTTTTTCCGGCGGCAACGATAGCGCAATTTTAGCCGCGCCTACATTACTGGATTTCTGAATCACTTGTGCCACTGTGAGTGTTTCTTCGGGATGGGTGTCATGAATTTTGTGTCCGCCGACTAGCATTACCCCATTCTCGATATTAATAATGGTTTGTGGCGTCACGTTACCAGTCTCCAGCGCCGCTGCCACGGTGAACGGTTTGAGCGTGGAGCCCGGTTCGAATAGATCAGTTACAGCATGGTTGCGTAGCACCTGAAGGCTGGGTTTGGCGCGATTATTCGGGTTGTAACTTGGCCAATTGGCCAGCGCCAACACTTCGCCACTGCGAGCGTCCAGCACTACAATGGAGCCGGCTTTGGCATTATGTTGTTCGACCGCCAGCTTTATTTCTCGGTAAGCCAAATATTGGATTTTGCTGTCTATACTCAGCATCAGATTGCTGCCCGGCTTGGGCGTGCGAATGCTGGCGACGTCTTCGACAATATGGCCTTTGCGATCCTTGATTACGCGCTGACTGCCCGTTTTGCCACCGAGCTGATTTTGTAATGCCAGCTCCAGTCCTTCCTGACCGTTGTCGTCCACGTCAGTGAAACCGAGCAGGTGCGCTGTTATGTCTCCGCCCGGGTAATAGCGGCGATATTCACGCCGTAGTGAAACACCGGGCATGCCCAGTTTCACGATTTTTTCTGCCTGTTCAGGTGGTAACTGGCGCTGGAGATAAACAAAATCTCGCGTAGTGTCGAATAAACGACTCTTCACTTCCTTTATATCCATGCCCATGATCCGCGCTAACTGATTTACTTGTTTTGGTGTCGCTTCCACATCTTGCGGGCTGACCCAAATCGATTCCACTGGTGTGCTGATGGCGAGCGGCTCCCCATTACGGTCGGCAATCATGCCGCGGTGTGCGCTAATGTCTATGACACGGCTGGAACTCGCATTCCCTTTCTGCTGCAGGAAATTATTGTGGATACTTTGCAAATACACTGCGCGTACGATCAATGCACCCATACCAGATAGCAACAGCACAAATAACAGTCGAGAACGCCACGGCGGTAATGTTGTAAGCTTTGCGGCCTGTATATTGCTGGAGTAACTCATGGTTGCGGTAAAGATTCACTCAGCTTTTCAGCATTGATAAATTGGATCTGTCGGCTTTTCGGCACCTGCATTTGTAACTTGTCGACAGCGATTTTCTCCACCCGTGCCGGCATCGCCCAGGTACTCTGCTCAAGCTGTAATTGTCCCCATTCCACTTCCATCTGCTGCGAGCGGTCCTTTTCTTTTTGTAATTCCACAAACAGTTTGCGCGCCTTATCTTGTGAGGTCACAACACTCAGCGCGCAAATGATCACCATAAGTAGGAGCAATAGGGGCACCCTAGTCATGTGCCTCTCCTGCACTTTCTGCTATACGCATCACCGCACTTCGCGCCCGTGGGTTAATTGCCACTTCCTGCGACGAGGCGAGAATTGCTTTGCCAATCAGGCGCAGCTTGCCTTTTGGTATATCTGCAGCGCGAATCGGCAAATTACGCGGTAACTTATCGCCCTGTGCCATGTCACGCAGAAAATGCTTGACCATACGGTCTTCCAGCGAATGAAAACTGATGACCACGATACGTCCTTCTGGCCTTAGGCAATCCACACATTGCGGGAGAATCCGCGCGATTTCTTCGAGTTCCTGGTTGAGATAAATCCGTATAGCTTGAAAGGTGCGTGTCGCCGGGTTTTTCCCCGGCTCACGTGTGCGCACGGCCTGAGCAATAATTTCACTGAGCTGACGTGTGCTGGTAATAGGTTTTTCTTGGCGTGCAGCAACAAGCGCTCTTGCAATCTGTGTAGCAAACCGTTCCTCGCCATAGTCACGTATCACCTCTCCTAGAAAATTTTCATCTACGGTGGCCAGCCATTCCGCTGCGGTTTGTCCGCTGCTGGTGTCCATACGCATGTCCAGAGGCGCGTCGAAACGGAAGCTGAAGCCGCGTTGCTCATCATCCAGTTGCGGCGAAGATACCCCCAAATCGAGCAACACCCCGTCCACTGTTTCAATCGCCAGTTTGCCCAGCAACTCGGTCAAGTGCGCGAATCCGCTGTGCACCATAACAAAACGTGGATCAGTAATTGTCCGCCCCGCAGCTACAGCCACAGGATCCTTATCCAACGCAATCAAACGACCCTTCGCGCTCAACTTTTGCAGTATCAGTTGACTGTGCCCACCGCGCCCGAACGTGCCGTCCACATAGACGCCATCCGGTTTAATTTGCAATGCCTCAATGGCTTCGTGCAATAAAACTGTCTGATGCAATAATTTTGGCGTGTGAGATAAGCAACCACTCACAACGTGAACCCCTCCAGTTCCGTGGGAAGCTCGCCATGGGCAAACGACAACGCCATTTCCTGTTGCGCTGTCCATTTTGACTCATCCCACAATTCGAGTTTATTGCCTTGGCCAATCAGCATTACGCGCTTATCCAGCATCGCATAGCTGCGCAAGGCAGGAGAAATCAGTATGCGTCCCGCTGCATCCATTTCGACATCTTCGGCGTAACCAATCAGGCGGCGTTGTAGTGCGCGTATGCGCGGATTAAGAGAGGATAATTTTAGTAACTTGTCGCGTATGGGTTGCCATTCGGGCTGCGGATAACACAGCAAGCAACCATCCGCATCAGCAGTTAACACTAACTTACTGGCGAAATGAGCAAGCAAGATATCGCGATGCCGAGCCGGTATCGCGAGCCTACCTTTGCTATCCAGACTGAGTTGTGCAGCTCCCTGAAACATTATCGCAGCCCTGTACTTGCTTGCCCACAAAAACCCACTTTCCCCCACTCTGGCCCACTATATTGAAAAATGTAGGCTGGGTCAAGCAATAAAACAATATTTTTCTTTGTGCGACAAGCAGTTAGAGCTGAAAGCTGGCGTTGCATTAATTTCTTTAAAAAAGAATGGATTGCACAAAAAGGCTAAAGCTATTTATGATATTTTTGCGGGTTGCAGGGCTGTCAATCCTGCGGAATTGGATAAGGTATTTGAGGTTGCTTTTGTTTCATTCAAATGAAAGCAAAAACTTGGTAGAAGCGTTCTTTTGGCAGTGATATTTTTTACGGCGGCTTATTGTTAAAGCCGTTTCCATCAAGGTCATCAAATCTTGAATATGTATCGAAATCAAGTGAAGCCAGCCGATAAGCCGGGTTCTGTCGTGGACAGTCATTCCTCTAGGCGTTTCGTTACCTGACGCTCAAGCAACCTACCCGCAGGCGACGCGAGCCACGTCATTACCTGCCTATTTGGTCTTGCTCCAGATGGAGTTTACCGTGCCGTCCGTGTTACCACGTCCGCGGTGGGCTCTTACCCCGCCGTTTCACCATCGCCGTTTCCTTGCGGAACTTAGGCAGACTATTCTCTGTGGCACTGTTCATCACCTCACGGTGTCCGGCCATTAACCGGCATCTTGCTCTATGGAGCCCGGACTTTCCTCCCCGCCCATGCTTGCGGACGCGGCGACTGTCTAGCCAGCTTCACAGCGATTTTACCACGGTGTAGAAATTCGTCTCGGGAAATAGATAATTGATGAATGCAAACAAAAATTTAATATAAAATACTAAAAATCAGTATTGAACTACTCATGCCATAATGTTTTTGCTGCTATTACAAAGTAATTTTGTGATCCAAAATCATATTTTGAACAACCAATGAAATTGGGATCTTGAAATATAAAAATATGAAGGGTGGCAATCTGTAAATTGGCCAGATACTTTTGCCCTGAAACTAAAGAACTCATATTGCACTATCTAGGAGAAACCATGAACTCAGAAAACTTTTATGTCAACGCTTGGTTTGCCCAAGGCGTATCCTATGACAATCTTGAACAATACGAGGAGGCAATTGAGGCATATCGGCAAGCACTGCGTCTTCAGCCAGAGTATGCCGATGCTTGGTATAACTTAGGCATTACTTACGGCAATCTAAAAAAGTACGGCCTGGCGATTTTGGCGTATGAGGAAGCGGTGCGTATTGAGCCAGAGAAGGCCAGTGCTTGGTTTAATATGGGCGTGGCTTATTATTTCCAAGGTAAGCGGGAAAAGGTGCGGGAAATTTACCAGGTTTTGCGCAAGCTTGATTTGACTATGGCAGAAGAGTATTCAAAAGCGGTATTTACTGAATTCAAGATAAGCCCTGGTTCACACTACAGTCCACAGCCTGACATTTGAATGTGCTGTACCAACACTTTGTCGGGATACTATTCTCCGCGTCGTTGCAGTACCAACAATAGGCAATCTGTTAAAGAAACTAACTGCCCAGATAAGCGCGGCGCACGACAGCGCTCCCCAGAAGATTGGCAGCGCTGTCGGATAATGTAATCAGACCGCTTTCCAGCACATAACCGCGATGCGCCACTTCGAGAGCAAGTTTGGCATTCTGTTCAACCAGCAGAATTGAAACACCTTGTGCGCAAATGTTGCGGATGGTTTCAAAAATTTTGGCCACCATCATCGGTGCCAGTCCCATGCTGGGTTCATCCAGCATCAACAGTTTGGGGCGGCTCATCAACGCGCGCCCCAATGCCATCATTTGTTGTTCGCCGCCGGACAATGTGCCGGCCAATTGCATTTGGCGCTCGGCCAAGCGAGGAAACAACTGGTAGATTTGCTGCATATCCTGCGTAATGGAGGGTTTGTCATTGCGGCAATATGCACCCATTTGCAAATTCTCTTCCACCGTTAGCCGCGCGAATACGCCACGTCCTTCAGGCACTAATACTAACCCTTCTTGTATAAGGTGATGTGCGGCGTGGTGTTGCAA
>JAIOPT010000076.1 GCA_021413765.1 Betaproteobacteria bacterium | reverse complement strand
CATGCATTTTTATTGGGGGGCGCACAAACTGAGTGGTCTCTATATGATCGATAAAGTCAAGGAATGGGAAACTCATGGCATAAAATTTACACCTGTCTTGTCGGGAGCATTACCAGCAGATGAATGGCAAGGCAGGTCGGGTTTCGTGCATGAAGCTGTACTGGAAGATTACCCCGATTTGTCCGGCTACCAAGTGTATGCTTGCGGTGCTCCAGTAGTAGTGGAAGCAGCACACCGCGACTTCACAACTTTGCGCGGATTGCCCAACGAGGAATTCTTCTCCGACGCGTTTACTCCTGCGGTTAAAACTTAAATTTAGGTGCTCTCATGGGCTTACCATAAATCCCCTTGTTTCAATTTGTTCCTTTTTCAAGTTTTACATGATGTTAATGTGCCGAACGTATTGGTTATTACGGATTGTCGCGGGCAATATCATTCCACATGAACTGGATGCGGTGCAGCTGTGCGTACACATCACCTTTAGCAAGCAATTCCTGGTGAGTGCCGATTTCGACAATCTCACCCTTTTGCAATACGACAATTCTGTCGGCTTTTTCAATGGTGGATAAACGGTGGGCAATGATCAACGTGGTACGCCCCTGCATTAAGGTTTCTAGCGCAGCTTGCACATGATGTTCAGATTCGCTATCCAATGCGGATGTGGCTTCATCCAGAATGAGAATAGGTGCATTCTTGAGAATAGCTCGAGCAATGGCAATGCGTTGGCGCTGTCCGCCAGACATGCGCACCCCCCGTTCACCCACCAGTGTTTGCATACCTTGTGGCATTTCATTAATAAATTCCATTGCATGGGCAGCCTGCGCGGCGGCAAATATTTCTGCCTCAGGTACGTTGCGCATCTGACCATAGGCAATGTTGGCTGCGACGGTATCATTGAATAGCACCACATCTTGACTTACCAGTGCGATATTAGCGCGCAGGCTGGCCAGCGTGAGCTCCGCAAGGTCATTGCTGTCTAGCGTGATGCGTCCGGTGCTCGGGGAATAGAAGCGCGGTACAAGATTTGCGAGGGTGCTTTTGCCACTGCCTGAAGCACCGACCAGCGCGACTGTTTGCCCTGCAGGAATTTCCAGGTCAATGTCTCGTAATGCCAGCTTTTCGCCTTTCTGATAAGCAAAATTTACGTGTTCAAATTGCAGTCGGCCAGAGGCGTGAGTAATTAATTTATTGCCAGTATCTATTTCACTTGGGGTATCAAGCAGCTCGAACACGCTTTCTGAAGCCGCCAGTCCGCGTTGCAAATGCTCGCTGACGCTGGCGAGCCGTTTTAGCGGCGTCGTCAACATCAACATGGCTGCAATGAAGGAAAGGAAGCCACCCACCGTTGTTTCATCGCTGCGCGATTGTTCGGTAGCGAGATATACGATAGCTGCAAGCGCAATTGCTGCCACCATCTGCACGATGGGTACGTTGGCGGCGGCGGCGGTGGCTTGTTTCATGGTGTGGCGGCGCACCCAGTTAGCCTGGCTGCTAAAGCGGTGGCGTTCATATTGCTGTCCGCCAAAAAGTTTAACCACCTTGTGTGCCGTCACACTTTCTTCAATTACTTGGGTGATATCTCCCATCGCGAGCTGTGAATTGCGGCTGGTTACGCGCAAGCGGCCGCTGATAGTTTTCATGATAAACACAATGACGGGTGCCATTATCAAGCTGAGTAGAGTGAGCTTCCAGTTGAGGTAAAAAAGCCAGCCCAGCAATCCCACAATCATGAGGGAATCACGGGTGCCAATGGTTACTACGGTTGTAGCGGCAGCTGTTACCTGCGTTACATCAAAGGTCAATTTTGAGATTAGGTTGCCAGTCGCATGGTTATCATAAAAGCGCGCAGGCAGGGAAAGCAGCTTGCTGAACATTTCTTCACGCAAGTCCATCACTACCTTATTTCCGACCCAGGTGATAGTGTAGGTGGCAACAAAAGTAGCCAACCCGCGTACCAGGAAAATCGCCAAAATGTACAGAGGGATCAAGCGGATGATGGTTTCATCTTTGTGCACGAATGTGCCGTCTAGCATGGTTTTTAGCAATACTGGCAATAGCGGTTCAGTAGCCGCAGCCACCACCATACCGAGGATGGAAAGTGCAAATATGCGCCAATAGGGTTTGATATAGCCGAGCAACCGCAAATAAAGCTGTGAACTGGTCATATGTATAGCGCGCACGCTAGGTTTGCAGTGTTATTAAATTCATTCGATCTAATTTTACAAGGTATCGTAAGTTGCCACAAAGACTCTGAAGCAGATATGCATAAATAATGAGCTACGAGCGAACTGGCAGGTAGTTGGCTAACAAATTTTTTGTATTGAGGTAGTTGATTTTTGGGCGGCTATCATTCGCTTATCGTAAAGGGCAGTTGTTGGCTACATCTTCTACTGTGCCTTATCAGCCCTTGCTCGTTCAAGCCTTGCTGTACCGGTGGTACAGAAAAGAAGCGCATGCAGACTTGCGTGCGCCCAGTGGGGCCAATCTGTAAGCTGCGAATGTCAGCCCTGTTCAATACATCAAGGGCAGCATTCACAGCCTACATTAATTTGGCTTGTTGATGCCTGGCGTAGGAAAAGGCCAAATTGAAGCCGGGCGCACGGGAGTCGTAGCTGAAGGAGTTGGAGCCGAAGCTGTCTTAATTTGGACAGAAGGTTTACTTTCAGGAACAACTTTTGTAGCCTCAGGCTTTTTGGCTGCTACTGCCACTTTAGCTACGGGCTTCTTGACTGCCACTTTAGCTACGGGCTTCTTGACTGCCACTTTAGCTACGGGCTTCTTGACTGCCACTTTAGCTACGGGCTTCTTGACTGCCAC
>JAIOPT010000075.1 GCA_021413765.1 Betaproteobacteria bacterium | reverse complement strand
TAGTATTCCGGTGCCCAAATTATTGCCATAGAACAGATCGATCTTTCCGGGCCACAAGATCACAGCATCGTTCACGTAGAGATACAACTCCCCACTCGTTTTCGCGGTAAATTCTGCTACGAGTGTCTTACGTTCGTCAGGTGTTGGATCGGAGCTCATAAGCTGCTCTGCATCGGAAGGGCTAATCTTCTCAAACGTCTCGCCAGTTACCTTCGCGGTATTCAGGTAGTTGTGGTGCTTGAATGGTGCGATGGGTTCCAGTACATATTCATCGTTGCCGGGTCGGCCTATCCTTGCGATCGGCTTGAACCAGTCTTCGCGCCACCAGCGCTTCATTAATGCCCCTGCAGAATGCGCTGAGGCGGAGGAAGTTATGCCACCCACATCGGCCCGAGTGGTGCGATCGAACCAGTTGCCGGGTGTCTCCAAGGTAATGCGATAACGAACGCCTTCGTCAAGTGTATAGCCCGACGCCCAACACAGACTGTCGGTGCTGAAGTGATTCTCATTGCTCTTGCTGACTCCAGCGCTATGACTATTGATGCAAAAGAATCCCGTCGAGTCTATGGCGTCGAAGAGCATGCGATTTGCGATCTGTGTGCCGGCGACGAGCAGAACCAGTGCAAACAATACGGGAACCAGCTTATCGGTAACCCACTCGTATATGCTGATAAGAGTGGCGTTCGTGCGCAACTTGCGGGCGAGCGACAGCGCGAAGGTGCTAGGCAATGACGTTGGGTTTGATTGGGATTGTGAGTCGATTATAAGTTTCGAAACCCTTCTTGCGCGCCACCAAAGCAATAGTGTAAGTACAACTGCGACAGCTGCGATTTCAATTATTGTCTGCGCGCTCCAGCCAAAGGTGAAGGATGCTACCAAGAGTACTAATGCGCCGCTCAAAGCCACCGCCAGGGCATTGCGACCGCCACGCTCGGATCGGAGCAACCAGTCGAGATAGTCCTGTTTGGGTCACTTGTGCCAAGCGAACCGCGCTCGATCATGGATGCGCGTCTTCATCACTTGACTGAAATATAAGCTAACTATTAGGGCACCAAGAATCAAAGTAAATTCGGAAGGGTATTTCCGGAATGAATTAGTCCACGTAGCGATGTAGCTGGGCATGAAATGGTTGACGAAAGTGATGACTCTGCTCACCGGCCCGTCGGTGGATTCAAAAAACTGGGCCAAATATTCACCGAACACAGGAAGCGCTCCCACAAGTGCGAAAATCGCATCGTGCAGCGTGCTGCCTATCAAGGGAAAGGCGGCCAAGAGTGCAGTGAAGGTCAGGGCAATAAAATAAGCTATTCGTCGCCACCATACGGTGTCCCATACCAACCCGACTGCATCAGTGTCAGGGCGGTCGAGTGCCGCTATGGCTTGTTGCAACGCGGTTTTTTTTGCACCTATTTGGGCTGTGCTTAGCGTTTGTGAAGGCGCGGCTGCGGATCGAAGTTTGGTCGAGTCTAGCTGTAAGGTTCCCGGGCCGCCCTCCATCGGCAAGAGTTCACCGTTTGGCGCCAGCACCCAGAATTCCCGACGCAAAGAAATCGGCGCATAAAGATCGGAACCGTTGGCCATTCGCATCACGACACTACCGTGAATAATCGGGCGAATTTTCAAGTCATCTGTATCGATCCCGACCGGGATCTGGCGTGGCGCATAGCGATAATAGACCCCGAATCCGGCGCGTGAATCGTAGATCCGTGCGTACGAAGATTTTGTACTGGCGACTTCATCGACGGCGGATCTGCGCAGCGAAAGACCATTGGCGTCAGCTTGGCCCATCATCCAATCGAGCGAAACCAATGACAATTGATCTTCTGGATACCCGCCACCGACATTGGAGTGCACACCAGCAAACCATACTTGGGTGAGACGACCGGCCGACACCTCTTTATTTGCCACCATTTTGGCTTCCGCGATCTCATCCCAGAGCACGGGATGAAACGTGGCGCGTTCATCATCGAGCGAGAGCGCATGACAAGCACGTTTGACCAGGGGTGAGAGCTTGAGGTCGGCAAAAAGCATCGGCCACAATAGCCAGTCGATTCCGTATTTGAGCTCGTCGATTGGCATTCCATAGGCCGCTACTGTGTCCCACAAACCGAGAAAGTGAATGGGAACGTCGGTGCGTCCCGACTTGCGTGTGGCTTCGGCCAGCTCTTTGTAGGTCTGGTACCCGCGCACGCGATTCCACGCCCACATGAAGAAGTCGCGCAGTCCGCGCATGATGACAACGATCGGGCTATAAGAGGGAAAGCGTTTGCTACGATAGTGTCGATAGGCGGCACGAGCGTTGCGATTCAGCTCTTCCTCGGAGCGAAATGCGACCAAACCTTCGGTGGCGATAAGCCCGACAAGCACTCGAATTGTGAATGCACCACGGCTGAAACCGAAACCGCTGATCTCGACTCCTGACTCATAATTTCGGCAGACGAACTTATAGAGATTGATGACGTTGCGCTTCAGACCCCAACCAAAGACACCGCCCAGCATGGCAAGATATTTGTTTGATGATGTCCCCACGCCATCATCGTAGTATGCGATTTGGCCCGGCTCTTTTTGGTCAAGCGCCTGAAAGAGGCGCCACACATTAGTTTTTTCCGACTTGGCGGAACTGTTACCGGTGCCGTCGGAAAATAGTACGATTCTCTTGGCCACAGGAATACATGCGGGAACAGGCGGGGTATTAGCATTGATCTCGTGGGCCATGTGATTGGCTCAAAGGAAGCAACAGGCGAGAGAAACGGGCATTGTAGCCATTCTTCTTGTAAGGCAGATTAATCAGGGTTTAGAAATAATTGCGCTGTATCCAAAAATACGGAACAGACAACGACAAACCTGCTACTGGCAGGACATGTTAATGCTGCCACCAATTTCATGGGCACGCAACTGGCAACCTTGCCTAATATCAGGGCTGGTTCGGGATCTTTCATTTGCTGGCGTATACTGAAAATTATGAATGAAAAAGAAACCAGTCGCATTGAGGCTTTCAGCGACGGCGTTTTTGCTATTGCACTGACGCTACTTGCGATTGATTTGAAAGCTCCGGTGTTAGAAACAATTAACAATGCTAGTTTAATGGCGGCGATAGCCGCGCAGTGGACCGAATATTTCGCCTTTTTCAATAGTTTTGTCGTGGTTCTGTTGATGTGGATAAGTCATCACGGTATTTTCAAAATTGTTCGCAAGACTAACACTCAATTTATGCTCGCTAACGGTTTGGTGTTGTTTTTTGTAGCGGCCGTGTCATATCCGACGAGCGTGTTGGCGAAATTTATTCTGACCGATGCCGCGCCAGCAGCAGCTGCATTTTACGCGGCGTATTCGGTCATTGCGAACGTCGCTTACATCATGCTCTTGCGCGTCGTATCAGGGAATAAAAACCTATTGAAGGACAGCATAAGCGACAACGAGATCAGAAAGTTATCGCGCGGCTTAATTATGGCTCTACCGATTTACGTAGCAGCGACATTGCTTGCCTTTGTCAATGTTTGGATAACCGTTTCGATAACCACCCTGCTTTGGGTTTATTGGGCGGCAATACTAAAAAATGAATGATGGTGAACATCAAACACTGTCCAAGGTAATCTGAGCATGCCAGACCCAGATCGATCCGCCTCCGGCTTGTGTTCAGCATGTCAGCCAAAGCATGGGAATCGGCCTGACTGCGATTCGTCGTTGGGTGACGCAATATAAAAGCCGAGCAAAGTGGACAGCGTGGTATCGGCAAGCCACTCACTGCCGAACAACAGCGCATCCGCCAACTGGAGCAAGAAAATCGTCGACTTCGTATTGATGTTGATATTTTAAAAAAGCGTCAGCCTTCTTTGCCCGGGAACTAAAACCAGCGCCGGGGTTGATCGTCCACGCCGACCGTGGCAGTCAATATGCCTGTGGCCAGTGTCAGGCATTGCTAGCGAAGCATGGCTTCGTCTGCAGCATGAGTCGTAAGGGCAACTGTTGGGACAATGCAGTGGCAGAACGCTTCTTCCTGAACCTCAAAATGGACTGAACCTCAAAATGGAGCGCGTTTGGCAGCGCGAATATGCCAATCAAATGGAGGCTAAAACAGATATCACCGCATACATCGTGGGATTCTATAACTGTAATCGCATACACTCAGTATTGGGCAATTTGTCGCCCTCCGTCTTTGAGCGGAACAAAGCAGCAAAAAAACCTATCGTTGTGTCCGAAATTACTTGACCACTACACTAATGCGATTTGGGAATGACACTTCCAACACAATACACCCGACGTCGGTCTTGAACGGGCCGTGAAGTTCTCCGGGGGGGCGACTAGCGTAATGCCCGGCTTCAAGCCATAGGTCAAACGCCTGATCGTAGAGGCGACCACTGACGATGAATACCTCTTCAGGGTAGGGATGAGTCTTGCCGCCAAATGCTGTTGTATTAGCCCCTGGAAGAAAGCGGGTCAATCTTGTGTACTCGCCCGTAACGCCATCAATGCTCAGTGTTAGTTCTTCTGCCATTCCTTCCATTCCCTTTATGGGTGTCCAACGCTCCCGATTTTCCGGATTTAGGGCATTCCAATATTTAACAATGGACTTGGTCATGTAATTCTCCGCTGAATGGATGGGGGGGACACCCAATGTAAAGGCAAGGAGCGCGCCGGTTTTGGTGCGTCCGTTAGCTCGATGGATTAAAGCACATCGACGAAAAGCAAAAGTAATCAGTGTGCAGAATCATACAGTCTTATTTCTGAGCCTTCGCGATGGTTTTAAGTTGGAGAGCAACCTTATTACCTTTCTTCGCTGGGTGTCGAAGTGCATGGCGGATAAGCCATTTTACCTCGTTTGAAGATTCGATGAGCCAACGCTCGCAAATTTCAAAAGCCAAATCAGGATGATCTTTCGCAATATCGCCAAGATGGTTTGCAACACTACGACGCACATAAAGACTTTGATCGTTTTTTAGGGCATCAAGTATAGGTAATACAGGTTTTGGATTCGAGATAAATGCGGGAATCCGTGTAGCCCAAGGCAAGCGGGGGCGAGTACCTTCCGAGCAAAGTCGTCGGACATGTGGGTCTGGATCGGATACCCATTCGAGTAGACGCGTTAGGGTGCGTTCTTGTTGTCGGATCAGAAATGGCCTGATAGAAAATTCTGCACTGAATCGTTTGGTGAGTTCATACTGCGCCTTCATAGAGATTTCAAATGAGTCTTGCCCACCATTTTCTTCTGGCGTCAAGCCATACTCAGCGATAAAGCAAACGTGAGGAAGATAAAAAAATACAGCCAGCCCGAGGTTATCGGTTTGAGTTAGTGGTGGAGTTAAAGAGGCTAGGAGTATCTCTACGGCCGTTGAAAATTTCTCTGGCAGAGATTGACGAAGTGCCCTTGCCAGATGCTGACCACGATCCAGAATTCCGAGAGGTTCCAGACCATTTGACGCAGTCCGGCGAAACGTATCTTCATTAAACTTAGGATATACAAGCAATATATTTTGCGCTAGGCAATCAACCGCTTCTAACCCAAGCAGGTGTTTGAGAGGAGTTCCCTTCTGTATGGAATTCGGAGCAACGGGAATACGCGGGGTGTTGTTAGCCATTTTCATTTGCACTACCGTTTTTCTGGTGGCAAGCCGCCTTGCTCGGCAAGCAGCTTTGCATGCGCCTCTGAGTTCACCGGCCTGTGTTTAACTATTGTGCTCGCAGGATCAGCACCAAGAAAATTATTATTTCTCCAGTTTTTCGTTGGCCGGATTGGTCTTGGTACAAACCCACCACCACAGTTTGGACATGTATTTTTCAAGATAGTCTCCACGCAGGTAGCGCAAAAAGTACATTCATAAGTACAGATGCGTGCATCTGTTGAGGCAGGCGGCAACGGCTTGTTGCAATGCTCACAGGTTGGCCTAAGCTCGAGCATGAATTCTCCTTTTCAGTTGAGTTGTTTCGTACTTGTAAGCCATTTAGTGTCGGCACCTAGATTTGACGATGATCCAACGTTTGAATTCATCGGCTTGCGTGGCATTTCGCACAAGTTCGGTGGGTTAATGGATTAGCCAAATTTGTCAACGATGTGGGTGGGAATACCATCAGGACTCATTTTGTTCTTTTCTTCCCAATACTGCTTTAAGCCTTCGTCGCCTTTCTTTGTGGCCCATTCAGAGAGCAACTCTCGATTTCCGGTGTATGAGAAATAGGGGACAGCCATTCCACAAGAGGTTTGCACGAGATCGATAGTGACGTCGAAAATTTGCCGAGCGCCAGGTAGTGGCTTGAACAAAGAAAAAAGCTCTTTCCACTCAGGGTCGCCCTTGTGAACGACCTTCGCGGTGCCATAGAGGCGCAAGATTAGCGGCGGGCCATCAAAGGCGCAGAACATGACGGTCATCCGTGGGTCTACCTGCACATGGGCGGAAGTTTCATTGCCACTGCCGGTAACATTGAGCCAAGCGACACGGGTGCTGGACTGAACTCTTAGCGAATCCATGCCTTTAGGAGAAATATTCACACGACTGTCTGCAGTGGCGGTTCCAACGAAAAATATATTCTGTTCAGCGATGAACTGGATGTGTTTTTCGGATAGTTCGTTGAAGCGTTGACCCATTGGGTTCTCCGTGCTGTTGGACGGCTAACGTTGCCGGTAAACGGCCTGCCGAGGGAATGCCCGGTTGACCAGCGGTTTAGCCCGCTGACTCATGGTTGGTTTTGCTACGGCACAGCCAAAAGAGGACTGCACTCTGCTCTGTGCATTGCACCCACAACCCCGCCCTCATTGCTAATTGTGGTGGCTGCGATTGCAATTGCGGGGCTGGTGTCTTTCGCGTTTGCAATTAGATGCATGCCCAAATATGACCGGCATGCCGAATACCCAAGCAAGTGCATTTGCCGGTAGCCACCAAATGGCTCTGCGAACGTAGTGCCCGAAGCACGCGCCACTGAAAAAAGGCGGGCAATGGCCCCGGCGAACGCGCCCAGACCTATGAGTTCGCTTAGAGCGTTTGCGACTACCCATTGCGGCCAGTAAAGGATGGGTTGGGTTAACGGCATGGCAAATTTCAGTGGCTCAACGTAAAGCATAGGGGCGCGCCGCTTTTTGCGCATCCCTCTTGAAAGATATGTTGAATGAAGCCGCTATCACGGAGAAATGCCCCTCAGCAGCCAGTTTAAATAACATAATTCATCTTCACTTAAAAGGAATTTTTTGCACTTTACCATGAGGATCAATCGTAATGACATCACGCGAGTTCAAATTTGAAGTGCAACGCCTGACTTGATAAACATTATAACTTTCCATTATTTTTCAATAAGTAACCACTCTGATGGACAATCTGGGTTGATTGCATCATTCATGACCATTCCTCCTTGAAGACTACACATTTCAAATGGCTTGTGAATAAATTGTATGAATACTATCAATACCTTTACCGAACTGTCCCACCTAAATTTCGCTGGTGAAATCGAATATGTTCTTCGACGAACGTTGAAATAAAGTAATACCCGTGATCATAGTCGGCATGCCTTCGCAGCTCCAAGGATTGCTGCGCTTTTTGACAGGCGACAACGAACGCTTGCGGAAGCAATTGATGCTCAAGAAATTTATCGTTTAACCCCTGATCAATCAGTATCCCGCTTGGAAATGGCGCGTGCCTTTGTTCCATGAGTGTACTGGCATCGTATTGCTGCCAATTCTCTTGCTCGCTGCCCAGATACTCCGTAAATGCCTTTACACCCCAAGGACATTTATTCGGTGCGCAGATCGGCGCAAATGCCGATACTGTTTTAAAAAGATCCGGATTGCGCAGCGCCAGGACCAGCGCTCCATGCCCACCCATTGAGTGCCCGGTAATGCCAATGCTGGAAGGCAACACCGGAAACTCCCGCACAATCAATTCATATAGCTCCAGCACATAACTGTACATACGGTAGTGCTTGTTCCATGGTGCTTCTGTCGCATCGAGATAGAAACCTGCACCGACCCCTAAATCCCAGCTTTCTGAGTCTCCCGGAAGATTAGCGCCGCGCGGGCTGGTATCGGGTGTAATCAGCATCAGACCCAGCTGCGCAGCAATACGCTGGGCACCTGCCTTGATCATGAATGTTTCTTCCGTGCAGGTCAGACCAGCCAAGCAGAACAAAGCGGGAACCTTGCCTTCCCGAGCCTGCGGCGGCAGGTATACCGAAAACCGCATCGGCAAGCCGATTTCTTTGGATGGGTGGCTATAAAACCGCTGCACGCCTCCAAAACATGCGTGTTCGCTGATCAAATCAAGCATGGCGCAACCGCTCAATACAGCACAACGGAACGAATTGATTCGCCGCTCTTCATCAAATCAAAGCCCTCGTTGATGCGCTCCAGCGGCAATGTATGGGTAATCAAATCATCAATATTCAATTTACCTTCCATGTACCAGTCAACAATTTTCGGCACATCGGTACGACCGCGTGCTCCGCCAAAAGCGGATCCTTTCCATTCTCGACCGGTGACCAGTTGAAATGGGCGAGTGCTGATTTCTTGCCCGGCAGCAGCAACGCCAATGATGAACGATTGGCCCCAACCTTTATGGCAACACTCAAGCGCCTGTCGCATGGTGGCGACATTACCAATACATTCGAAGGAGTAGTCAGCTCCACCATCGGTCAACTGGATTATGTGATTGACGATATCTCCCACCTCTTTCGGGTTCACGAAATCGGTCATACCGAACTTGCGCGCTATCTCGATTCGCCCGGGATTGATATCGACTCCGATAATCTTGTTGGCACCCACCATCTTTGCGCCTTGAATTACGTTCAGACCAATGCCGCCCAGTCCAAACACGACCACATTCGCCCCGGCTTCGACTTTAGCTGAAAAAACCACGGCACCAACACCCGTCGTCACACCACAACCGATGTAGCAAGCCTTGTCGAATGGCGCATCCTCACGGATTTTGGCCAACGCGATTTCAGGAACCACGATGTAGTTGGAGAAAGTCGAGGTTCCCATATAGTGATAGATGGGCTTGCCGTCGATCGAGAAACGTGAAGTGGCATCCGGCATCAAGCCTCGACCCTGGGTCGAGCGGATGGCTTGACAAAGATTGGTCTTGCGCGACAGACAGTACTTGCACTGGCGGCACTCCGGGGTATATAGAGGAATGACATGATCATATTTTTTAAGAGAAGAAACACCCGGGCCGACATCTACTACGATGCCTGCTCCTTCGTGCCCAAGGATAGATGGAAAAATACCTTCCGGATCGGAACCCGAAAGGGTGTAATAATCGGTGTGGCAAATTCCGGTCGCTTTTATCTCGACCAGCACTTCACCCTCCCTGGGCCCTGCCAGGTCAACTTCTTCAATCGTCAACGGTGCACCGGACTTCCATGCGACTGCAGCTCTTGTTTTCATCAGTTAGCTCCATACTAAACTACCACCAGCTCAAGCTGGTGGGTTAGCGCAGTCGGGATGCTGACGATAAAAATCGTCAAAACCGCTCCCGCCTAAACGCGCATGATTCAAAAAATATAAGTTAAAGCCACCGGCTAAAGCCGGTGACTTTAACCAACCAATTGTTACTAAACAACCACCCAGTACAAGTAGGTGGGTTAGCAAAGCTTGGATGCAGACGACTAAAGTCGTCTAACCGCATCAATCTAACCACGCCGAATAAACAAATAATTGCTACGTTGTGGAAAAGTAGAAGGCGGCGCTGCGGAAGACCGATAGAGCAATCCTGTATATTGACCCGCGGGTTAGTGTAGTACTGGGTGACGTCATCGACATTAGTGAATCGCACTGGTGGTATATAGCCGCTGGCACGATATTCAGTTTAACAAAGTGAGCAAGACGACGTACCCGATGCGGCGTCACATTCCAATTTGAATGATGGAGTAAATCATGGCACAACGCAATTGCAACTTTAACCTCAAACCTGCCTAGTCCAGAGCTGCACTGACGATCACCCACTCTAACGCTGCCAGTATCAATCGGCAGTGGCCACTACTTTATAGCCGTGCCGCCGAACCAATATGATGAACCGGTGCGCGAATTTCGAAGCTTCTCGGTTGGCCTAACGTTTGGCCGACTGACTCAAGGCCTTCAATATCAACATGGTCGTGATGGAATCCCACCGTCGTGAACTGGATCAGTAACAAGCGCTACCGGCACGATTTCCCACATGGGTGTAATACCGATCGATTCGCCTTTATAGACAGGCTTGCCGGTTCTTGCATCTGGATTCATGTATGGCCCCAACTTGCCTGCGGGGGTGCAATAAAACTTGGGTAACCACTGCGTGTGCTTGAGCTCCGAGAGATCTTCCGATTCAAAACCTTGTGAAGAGGGAGACACACAGCGGCCTTGGTCACAAATTCGGTCAATTTTGCACTGTGTGTCGTACATGCATCCTTCGTTGGCAGCATGAGCTGAGACGCACACCACAACAAGGAAAAAACCAATAAAGTTCAGAGCTGTTTTCATCTTCGCTGTCCTTTCAGTGAGAACCAGCAAAGCAGTGAAACGGGGGAGCGTTATGATGCCCAACATAAATCAGGCAAGTCACTAAAACAAAAAAATTTATGTCATCTTTGGCAAAGGCGGCTTCCTGTCATTCACAGTTTGCTATCCGCTGATACCTACTGCATTAAATTCCACATCGAATGGAAAAATCATGGCACTCAAATAACGTCGGCCTTGGCTCTCTATTTCGCGGATGAAAAACTTAACGTCGAAAAGCTTGCCTCCCAGGCTTAACAGTTGAAATCGGTGGCCTATATGGGAAAGAAAACGTAAACGGGGATTAATATGGCCGTTATACATTAATTTGATTGAGGCCAGTTCTGGCACCAGTTCTGAAATATGCCCCCAGGCTGATTGGCCATGCCGATAACCAAACAGATCGCCGGTGGCAATATTACAGCCGCAGATCATGCCTAGCTCATTGAGTGTCAATTCCATCTTGTTGTCAAAAGCGTTTGGAGGCGCCATTAACTGCTTGGAGAAATTGGGCGCCATGAGTGCGGGCTCCATCATAGCTCCTCTGCTTCGGCAGTCAGCCAGTCGTCTAATTCGTAGCCTGGTGAAAATTCACGTGCTTCTGCCTTGTAATAGGCAGATTCAGCAATACGCGATATCCGCTCTCCATCACTTAGTTGAAGATCCAAATCATCTGGGGAAATATCGGTCGAGTTTTCAGCGGTGTTGCTGTTTGCTTCAATGGAATTCATGTGGGCTCCTTTTTTCATTTAAGTTTAAAACGATCTTGCCTACAATGACTTGCCGGACATACTCAGCTGCTATCTATTTCCAATGTGCATAATAAGTCACGTGTCTAGCGCAGAATATTTCGAATATGACCTTTAGTCTGTTCGATACCGCACACAGGTCAACAATTCGGCTTCGGCTATATTTGTCGAGCAAGGCAGGAGAGAAAAATGGCTCAGAAAGAGAGGAAGGTCACCTTGAATGGGCTTGGGGCCGAAGGGGGAAGTCCGCAAGGCTACTAATGAACACCTATGAATGCGCCCTAATTACCAGTCAGTCTTTCAGTAAATTGTGAAAGCGCACGTCGGAAATGCTGACATCTGTTAGATTCTGCCAATGGGAATTGAGCCAAAGTTCGCATTGGCGCACCCAAAATTAATGAGGCTCACCTACGGTTAGTGAAAGTCCGTTGTCTTTCGGGCCAAGACCGAGCAGCCACGGTACCGCAGTTTGAGACCATTTTTCGGCGGTAGGATAATCCCGTGCTTGCGAACCGAAGGTACTGCGCAGCATGTCCGTATTAATGATGCCAGGATTCAGTGGGATCGCCGCCATTCCCTGTGGCAGTTCCTGAGCTAATGCATTGGTCAGCCCCTCTATTGCCCACTTGGTCGCGCAATATGGGGCGACTTCCGCATCAGTCGAACGCCCCCAGCCAGAGCTAAAATTGATGATGACGCCGCTCCGCTTGGCTACCATGGCGGGTACGAAATGCCGGATGACATTGGCTACTCCCTTGATGTTCACATCGACGACCATGGAGAATTCACTGGCAGGCACTTTCCAAAGCGGCGCATTACGGTTGACGAGTGCGGCGTTGTTTATTAGCAGGTCGGGTGAACCGGCCAAGCTCTGGCAATGTTTTGCCCAATCACGCACAGCCTCATCGTTGGTGACATCCACCACCTCGAAGCGACTGTCTGGACCATGTAGGTTATTGAGTTCATGAATCGCATCCTCTGATCGTCCACAACCTAAAACACGGTGGCCGAGGCGAACAAATCCCTCAGTCATGGCGCGCCCCAGTCCGCGGCTTACACCTGTAATGACTATTACTTTGGAAATCATAAGATCACCGATTTATTCATTTGTTTGAGTCTACCCGCTACGCAGTGTTCAAGGGCATCTCTAAAAAGCCAATTTTGCGAACAGCCGCTTTGCGGCTTGCCTGCTTACCCTGTTTCGGCACAATACGGCGTTACTCTATCGCCTTTCGTAATTGATTCTCAGATATAGATTCCTTTATGAGTGGGAATGATAATCGGATTGTCACCCGCCTGAAAAATGAATAGTCCCACAAAGAAACTGAGAACCGCAATGAAGATGCTCGCAAAAAATGCCGTCCAAAATCCCGATACCTTGAAGCCCGGAACAAGGGATGACACCAGAAGCATCATCAGCGCATTGATAACCAGCAGAAAAAAACCGAAACTGATCAGAGTTAACGGTATGGTAAGCAATATAACAACAGGTCTAATGACCGCATTGGCGAAACCCAGCAGCAGCGCCGATACAAACAAAGATTTTTTATTTGAAAAAGAAATACCGTGGAATATGTGGCCCGCAACCCATAGAGAAAGCGCAGTTATGCCCCAGTGAGCCAAAAATTCCATTATGTTATTTATCATACTAGGGGCACCAACGCCGTTTCAACATTCCTTGTATTGATCACCTTGGATTAGCGCATTTAAACCTATTCCGATCTATTTGGTGCATTTTTTGTGTTGATTACGGTTTTTAATCTCTGCGGGTAAATTCCCCACCGCTTGCCAAGCATAGGTAACATTTCAATATTAAATCAAGGACTAATTTTCTTATTACGCAACCATTTTACTTATTTAACTCTGCCATTTACAAACAGAAATTAAACGAAGTATCACTATGTTAAATCTCGCACGGACGAAATTGTAATAATTGTATATATTCAAATTTGTAAAGTGTAACTAAGGCGCTGACGAGAAGACGCAAGGAAACAGGGGGGTCGAGGTGCCCTCTTATGAAAAATTTCCTATCGGTAAATCCACCACTGAAGGTTGATGGTGCCTTCCCTCGCACTCCAACCTTGATCGTTTAAACTGGGAATCATCCACGCCAGCGAAGTTGAGTGGAGCGACCAGCAAACTCAGCCTCGCTATACCCGCTAGTAATGCACATTTACCATTTGGTGATAGTTCACAATAGCAGCCTTGGTTCTTCCACTATCAAAGAAATTGACTTCTCTCTAAGTGCTTCTTTCAGGCTGGTGCTGGAGGATAGGAGCACTACGGTATGCCGGTCAAGCTAGAAAAATCTGGCGGCCCAGTTCGCTGCTTAAATCGTAAGACCACTATTTTCCATCCAACCTTGTGCCCGTAAAGAGCGGATCCAGGTGATCCATCAGCCTGTTGATAGCCTACGCTATAATAAAGCGCGAAGAATAAACACTTAAAGGACATTATTCGGCAGTTCCCATCTGTTCTAACACTTGCTGGTCACGTCCTTTGATGGTCGGATCACTATCATTGACGGCACTCCTTGCTCCAAGTCTGCCAACTACACCTTTTTGTGTGAGGAGATTCCGCGCCAACAATCGAATGGACTCAGCGCTGTCCTGCAGGGCTTGGGTTAAGAACTGGATCGCGGCGGGGGACGTGTGTGTCATGAGTCCCAATACCGCAGTATTCCTAACACCTAGATCATGGTCCTTCAGCGCTGCACCCAATGTATCCGTAGCTTCCGGATTATCCAGCCCCCCGAGCACCTGCATAGCTTGCATGCGGTGGATAGCCACAGTGCTCTTAGCTGCATTCATCGCGGTACTTAGTGCTGCGGTAGGATCCTGATACGCCAAGCGCTGCATGGCTAGAGCCTGGGTCGTCGGATCGCCATGAGAAGCGGCTTGAAGTAATGCTTGGACGTCCCCCTGCTCCGCCAAGCGCTCCACCTCCAGATAAGTGCCCATACCATCTTCGGCATCCGACACTGCGGTTCGTGGAACTCTGTGGAAATCCTGCCCTGCTTCTGAGTCTAAAGTAGTTGGGTGTCCTATGAGCTTCACCACTATGTGCCCCTCGCCATCGTGTGCCGAAGTTTCTTCCATCATGGCGTAATTGACATGTTTCAGCAGAGCTGCCAAGCCATTTCGAAGAGTTAGGTTTACAAAATGTATAGAGAAATTACCCTTTAGCGTTGTGAGCCCTCGCACTTCAATCCCGGTTGCATTGGCAACAGTTGCAAGCAAATCACTATATGGCACTCTTTGGGCTTTGACACTGAGACGTCCCTCTTGCCATTCAATAATCAAAGGGGCGGGCAGGAAATCTCCGTACACAGATGTCGAACTCAAGGCTAGGGTGACACAGACAAAAAGCCAGCTGAGACGAGACATGCCCCCTTCTCCTGCGCAAACTACACTCTGCGGCGCATCAAAGTTATAAGGCCGAGCAAGCAACCGCTTACAAATAGCAGAAGAGAGGATGGTTCCGGAACCGTTGTAGCTGTGACGATACTCACATTATCCACACCTACCTGCAGTGGCGCAAAGTTGTCGGTCTCGGCGAAGCGGAGCCGCAGGTTATTGCCCAGATTAGCATTAACAATTGACGTAATATCAAAGCTGAAGTTGGTGTAACCCGATACAAGAGGGTCGTTCGCTTGGCTTTGATACAGAGGCATTAATACATCGCCTGCTACCACACTGAAGGGGTCGGCCGAGGCGTTTAGGATATCCACGCGCACTTGTTGATTGCCGATGAGTGTCCAATCTAGAGTTGCTGGAGTTGCGAACAGGCCAGCGCGGTTACCGATGAACAAATCGAAGCTCAAGAGAATTTGGCTTGCCGGACCCGAAATTATGAAGTCCTGCCACAAAACGTGGGCGCCGCCCGCCCCTGCGTCGGTCATAGCAGCATTGATTCCACCAGGAGGTGCTGGCACAGGGTCACCATTAAATGGACTGGAGGTACCACTTTGAATGAAAAAGGTACCATCGCTGCCTAAGGCGTCGGATCTGGCCCAGCCGGAAAAGCCGGATTCAAAGCCGCCGTTAGTCAAGATCTGCGCGGCGCTAGTTTGCTGGGTTAGGGCACAGGTTAATGTTAGCGCCGCTAAGGTGTTATAAAAAATTTTCATGGCTTTCACTGCATTCACTCCTATTTGTTGATCGATTTATCTAGATTGGAGCTTGGCAAATCTTGTAGACTGCACCGTCGGTATTGGATACTACGTAGAGACAACCATCTGGCCCACTCTGAATGTCGGTTGTGATTCCGAAATTTTGACCAATTAGCAGGGATTCGCTCTCCTTACCGTCAAACTTATACCCGGCGGTTCCGACCGGCGTTCCAAAAGGCGGAGGATAAGCAATTCCATTGTCGACTACGCGGTCGGCAATACGCGGATCAGCGCTGAGATCGAGGTGCTGACGATCGGCGGTAAGCCGCATGACCATCAACGCGCCGCCTGCAAATGTACCCGTAGAGCCGCCTGTAATATCGGTGGTCCGGGCCATTCCACTCCAAAGCGAACCGTTGTAATTCGTACCAAGTCCATTTCCTGTCACAAATCCTAAACCGGAAGGTGGAACCGCATAACGCCAGCTTAATTCAGGATCTTGGTAGATTGCACCCGGCAACATCATTAAGCGCGACAGGACGACTGATGGAGAATAAGCAATCCGGGTAACAGGGTATCGGAGTTGCTGAATTGCCCCAATGGGCGCGGTCGCCGGGGTGAATAAATTTGTCTCAATCGCTTTGAATTGACCGATGCGGCCGACGGGTCCCATGATCTGCGTCCAACCGTAGTTGCCGCCTCGCACAATTTTGTTGATCTCATCAAAGGAATCGTCGCCGTTTTCTGAATTCCATAGATTGCCGGACAACGGATCGAAGGCCAAGCCGAAACTGTTGCGGTGGCCATAAGAATACAGCTTCTGGATGTTGGCCCCCACCTCCCCACCAATAGATGCACCGGCAGCGAAAAATGGGTTATCAGCGGGTGCAGTCCCATCGGTGTTGAGGCGAAGGATAACACCTGTAAAGTGGGCGCTATCGGGAGCCGGACCACCAAATTGGTCGTCGATAGTGGGGGGTAAGTATGGGCCATTCGGCAGATTTTGCATCCAGCCGCGACGACCGTTGTCGCCAATGATAACGTAGAGTTTGCCATCTGGACCGATTGCTATCTTACCGCCATTGTTATTAGCTTGAGGCGTGAAGACGGCAGGATTCAGAGCATTGTTCTTATCGTTCTGGAAGGCGTGCAGACGGATAAGGTTGCCACTATAAGTGAGCGCCTGGGTGGTCGGATTCCATATGAACCGATCAACACGATTGCCAAAGGGTTGCGGGGTGCCAGGAGGAAATGAGGAAGATGGGTTACCGACTTCGGATATGACTGTTGAATCCGCTCCTGTGCTGCTTTCCGTCCAGTAGAGGTAGACGTTAAAATTAGTAGCGAAATTGAGGTCTAATGCAATTCCGAGCAGACCGCGTTCTGAATTCGAGTTCACGGGCAAATCGAGCACTGTAGCTGTCACGACGCCATTGGTTACTCGCTTAACTCTGCCGCTCGCCTTCTCTAGAATCAAAAAATCGTTGCGGCCAATGAACGCCATACTGGTTGGCTGAGAGATGCCAGTTACAACAGTCGATACACCGAGATTAGGGTCGGTTAATGTAGGAGCGGCGCTGGCGCCAACAGGTAAAAGCGTGCTGCAAAATAAACCCGTTAAGAGCGTTGTAGCTCGAAGCTGCTTCAAGACAAACCGTACTTGTTCATTCATGTTCATAATTCCCTCACTATTTTTGTAGAAATTACCTTCCCAATTTACACCAAGACCCAAACTAAGCTATAGCCCTACATACACATTTCACGCAAGCAAAAATTAAGCCATTTTTTTTAAGTGTGATAAATATATATTTATTCGTAACTAATTATTTTTTGGGCTGGGTGTGTCGAATCAAATCTTCGCTTCAAACAAAACACTGTAAAATTTTTCGACAGGTAAACAAAGGCAATGCCAATTAATTGCGGCTTCCTCGAGCTAAAAAATTGCACCTTTAGTGGCTAATGATGTCGGTTGGCAAAAGTGAGGTCCAATGGGTTAAGCAGTAATCAGTTTTATGTATGGGCCAAACATAAAAATGATTGCAATCTTTTTATCTTATGTACGGTGCCACACGGACGAAGTCGAAATAGCTGAATATACTTTAATCTGTAAAGTGAAATTGTGGCGCTGACAAAGAAGGTGAAGAGACAAGAAAAATTCTCGTCTCTATAGCTTTATAGATCGTGATCCGCAATTAGGAACGCTTGTTACATCGGACATGAATGGAGGAACTACTATGAGCACTTTGACCAAGCTTGCACTCGGCATGATGGGACAGTTACGACCCAAGCCTTCCAAAGGAGACACGGCAACTTCAATTTCACTGCCGCCGCCCGAGAAACACGGCGGCCTTCCGTTGATGGAGGCGCTAGCCATACGCCATTCGTCCCGAGACTTTGCTCGTGACCCGTTACCCTTGCCGCTGCTTTCAGGTCTTCTCTGGGCCGCTTATGGAATGAATCGGGCCGACGGCGGACGCACTGCCCCTTCGGCTTTGAATGCCCAGGAGATTGACGTATTCGTCGCGCTACCTTCAGGAGCTTACCGTTATGATGCAACGACACATGAATTGCAATTGGTTGCGGCAAGCGATTTGAGACGTGTCACGGGTTACCAAGACTTCGTGGATGAGGCGCCGCTGGATCTGGTGTACGTGGCCGACCATTCGCGGATGAGTTTTATACCGGCAGCTCAGCGCGAGTCCTATGCATCTGCCGCGGCTGGCGCTATTTCACAGAATGTATACCTGTTCGCAGCCAGCAATGGGCTAGCCACTGTCATCCGAGCCTGGATCGACCGCACGGCGATTGCCGATGTACTTGGGTTAACGCATGACCAACAGGTATTGCTGTCACAGACTGTCGGATACCCAAAAGTGGCTCCGTAATACCGGGGGCGGGGCGATCTGGGTCGCCCATGCATAAGTTATCCATAACAGTGTATGTTGGTCTTCGACATCTCATGACCCAGCGCGACAATCGTGGAGCAGACTTTTTCGCGGACTATGGCAATTTCCCTATCTGTGTGGCCTTTAGCCAGAACTCCAACGTGGAAACAGGCATCGACCAACGCCGCGCCGCTTCCTAAAGTTTAACCCTTCTTCTGTGATTTGCTTGACCGCTTGTTCACGAAATTCTTTACTGTAAATTACGCTTGGTACTCGCTGTTTCAACTTTCACCCCTGTTTCAAGTTTAACAAAACTACAAGGGCTTCCCCAAATTCGCAAGCGCTTCTGAAGTTTTTATCTCATTGCCATTCTCTATTCCGTTTCATGTCGCGCTGCTTGCATCGTGCGAGAAGGTGAAGGACTGCTAAACTACAACCGGTCATGTTGGGCTATTGCCCGGACCCTGATGAAAGACGCGCGCCGGGGCCTCAATCGTTAGTCGGGTTCTACTGCTTTCCCCATAAAGTTAATCAGGCTCTCCCGGCGCGGGTCCAACCCGCTTCACATGAACGCTGGCAGTGCATCGGTGATTCTTTGTCGCCGTTCGGCGGCGCGTATATTCCTTTCAAGTTTCTTCTCTCTGGCAGACGGTTTTGATTTTCAGTCTTTAATCAACTCCAGTTTGAAATCTTCCCCGTACTTCAGCACCGCCCACGCCAGCCGAGCATTTGTTGCCGCGATGGCGATCACCGCGCGCCAGTAGCCGCGCCGCTGTTGTAATGCTCGCGCCCAGCGGCTGAATCTATCCTGTTTGTCGCCGGCCTTGGTGATGCGGCCGAGTCGCGCCTTGCCGCCGCTACTTTATTGGCCCGGCACAAGGCCGATCCACGCTGCCACCTGGCGTCCGTTATCGAAGTCATGACCACCGCTTATACTGGCCAGCATGGCGCTGGCGGTGACCTGGCCGATGCCGGGGAGTTTCATCAGGCGTTTGCTGCGTTCATCGTCACGTGCGGCCTGGGCGATGGCGCGGTCGTATTCGGCGATTGTTACGTCGAGCTCGGCGGTGTGTGCCAGCAGATCGTTTACGCACAGGTTGGCGTAACCCGGCAGATCTTCCAGGTGCTTGCCGATCTCGCGGCGCAGGCAAGTCACTTTCTGTGGCAGCGCGATGCCGAACATGGAAGGCGTAAATTCCACCTGACTGCGCGTCAGGCAGGCGAACTTGCCCATGCTGCAGAAGTTGGTTGCGTCATTCCATTTCATTTTTCGTCGCGCTACAGGGACAATGATCTAGCATTGTTGCGAGCAGAAGTGGCGGCGGCATTTGGCGGTGAGGTGCTTTAAGGCCATGTTGAACAAGCCCGAATTTTTAACAACTTATCGATAACAGCGTTATTCGTTATAAGAAAATGGATGAGCCGATGAAGACATTTCTGATGTGTGAACCCAGATATTTCGAAGTCAGCTATGTCATCAACCCCTGGATGACTGGAAACCTGGGGCTGGTAAATATGGAGTTGGCGGTGAAGCAATGGAAAAATTTCCATGACATTCTCTCCAGTAAAGCATCGATCAGGCTAATCGAGCCGGTAGCTGGATTGCCGGATATGGTATTCACTGCCAATGGCGGTTTGGTATGCCGCGATCACGAAGTTATTGTGTCTTCATTCCGCTATCCGGAAAGGCAGGCGGAGTCGCCGCACTTCAGCAAGTTCTTTAAGGATTCCGGCTATCGCATCAGGCGGCTGAATAGCGATATTAAATTCGAGGGTGCGGGTGATGCGCTTTATGATTCCAATGGGCAAGTGTGGGTTGGTTACGGGCACAGAAGCGATGTAGAAGCGTTGGATGAAATCGCCGCAATTTTAGACGCTCGGGTAAACGGGCTGACTCTTGTTGACTCGAGGTGGTATCACCTTGATACAGCATTTTGCCCTTTGGCGAATGGGTATGTTATCGCTTATGAAAAGGCATTCTCATCCCAGAGCGTTAATAAAATCAAAAATGAATTCAGCGACAGAATCATTTGGGTTTCGGATCAGGATGCCAATAACTTCGCCTGTAATGCGGTGAATATCGGCAATGATATTATTTTAAACAAGGCATCGGACGAGTTGAAGGCTGCGCTCAGTAAAAATAATTTTTCCGTTATCGAGGTTGATGTTTCGGAATTCATTAAAGCGGGGGGCGCATGCAAGTGCCTCACCCTTGAGCTATAACAAGCGTACCCCCAACATGTTGACGGCTATATCGTGCGTCGCTCTAAACTCAAACAACCTTAATAGGCACCCATAAAATCGCCTTTGCCAACTTGCAGACCATTGTGTCGCAAAATCGCATAAGCCGTGGTGACATGGAATAAAAATTGCGGCAAACCATAGTTGGATAGGTAGGTGTGGCCAACTATTTTTTTCTCTTTCGGTGTGCCCGGGCGTAATACGATTTCACGCGTTTCGCTGCCTTCGAATTGTGCGGGCGTCAGGCTTTCAATAAACGACAAGGTCTTGCCAATTCGTGCCTGCAACTCGGCGATGGTTTGTTCGTTATCGTCATATGCTGGTACCTCAACACCTGCCAGCCGCGCTGACACGCTCCTGGCAAAATCGGTAGCAATTTGCACTTGGCGGTTCAAGGGGAACATATCAGGGGATAGCCGCGCCTCCAACAATACTGTCGGTTTAAAATTTTTCTCGGTAGCGTATGCTTCAGCCTTGGTCAAAATAACGCTGAGGCTGTTCAATAGCTGCTTGAAAACAGGTACGGACGTGGTGTACATATAAGTGGTCATAGGTTTTTCTCGGTTAATTGATAGCAGTTATTGTCATAGTATTCATGGCCGCGCGCAAGTCATCGATATGCCGCACCAATAAATCGGAGTGCCGTTCAGCCAGATTGACAGTGAAGAAGAATGTGTCTTCCGCTGCATCGGCACGCCGGTAACGCATGTGTTCATCCCCATGTGATGTTTGGCTTCATTTCATTCAGATCAACCTACCGAGTTTTTTGTTCTGGTAGCAGGGGTATTTTGCTGCTAAATTGCGGAGTTGATGTATTTATAGCCCTCCGTGTTACATGAACGGGAAAAGGAGAATGAAATGGCTAAGCCACGTGTTTTCGTTAGCTCTACCTATTTATGATCTTAAGCATATTAGATCAAGCCTTGAAAGTTTCATTATTGAGCTGGGATATGAACCTGTATTATTTGAAAGGGGCGACATTCCATTCCACCACGATAAACCACTAGATATAAATTGTTATGATGCCGTTGAGAATGCACATATTTTTGTTTTAATAATTGGTGGCAGTTATGGAAGCGCTGCATCTGAACAACGTAAGTTACCATCACAATCTATTGTAATTAGCGAAGAGGACATCGACAAAAGATACCAGTTTTATAATTCAATTACTGTTGAGGAATATAAGCGAGCTCGTTCCCATGATCTTCCGATTTATATATTTGTTGAGAAAGGTGTATCTATTGAATATCAAACATATAAAGAAAATCGCGGCATTCCCATTAAGTACGCACATGTAGACAATGTCGGAGTATTTCAGTTATTGGATTCTATATTTTCCGAATCAAGAAATAATTTAGTGAAGGAATTCGATACTTTTAGTCAAATTTCTTCTTGGCTTCGTGACCAATGGGCGGGATTAATGGCGGATTATCTATCTCGTAAAACGACTGATTCAGCACTACACGGATTAACCACGCAGGTTCAAACCTTGAATCAAATAGTCGAGGCACTCAAGTCTTATTCTGAAGCAATTGTCAAAAAGGTGGAGCCTGACAAGGATAAATCTGCGCATTTAATCACTCAAATCGAAAAGAACCTGGCAGCTAAAATTGTTATGAATAGTGTATTAATTCGATATTTGCGGATACAAGACATAGACATTGAAAAGGCTGTTGAAGCTGTGATTAAATCTCCTGACATTATAGTGTTTAGTGAAAAACTTAATTTGGATGATGAAAGATTTGCTCTGTTAGTATCAATTCAAAATGAGGCAGGACGTGATTTAATGATTATGAGACGGCAGTTATCGCTACTCAACACGTACAAAGAAATTTTTAGGGCTGCTCCACCAATTGATTTGCAAGACATGGCATATTTAGAAAAGGATCCATTTGTAGCTAGACGACTACGTGCAGAAGCAAAGAAAAAAATGGCTTAAAAAAACAATTAATAAGATAAAAGCAAAGTAGACGGCAAAACAAAGTCAAAACAAAGTCAAAACCGGTCTAGCAGAGAATGAAGGCCGAAAGATTTGATTGTTTCCTGAAAGTTTTCTGAAAGCTTGCAGACAGACCATGCAGGCTAGTGCCCAAAGTCAAAACCAAACCATAACACTCCAGCGCCCAGATTTGTCCGAACCGGCAAGCCTTTCAGGACAGTGAAATAGCAACTTCCCAGTGGCCAGGTTCATCTCTTCGGGCGCACCGCTTAAACCAAGTTCGCCATTGTTCGGCGAACGCTTCGTGGATTCAGCTTGTAGATTTCATGGAATTAACCATGATTTTTATACTCAAAATTTATTACACTAGCAACGATGTATATTTCAAACTTATTTTGCCAAGTCAGCAATAAACATTAATAGAGACTGTATCTCAGCATCATCGGCGGCTAAGCCTCTTGCCGGCATTTTTTTAAATTCCCAGCCAAACGATCATCACTTGAATTTGATCGTCAAGTTGTTTTCATAGTGCGCAACGCCAGACGGTAGTATGCATATCGGTAATGCTTGGTAGTGGTGTCGGCAAAAATGCTAATATCCGCGCCTCATTTTTTGGAAGATTTCAATGGCGAAACGTTATGATTTGATTGTGTTCGATTGGGATGGCACCGTGATGGACTCCACGGCTGTGATAGCGAGTTCGATCCAGGCTGCATGTCGGGATTTGGGCTTAAACGAGCCTAGCGATGTTGCTGCGAAGTATGTAATTGGCCTGGGGTTGAATGAGGCGCTGCGTCAAGCCGTGCCGGATTTGCAGGAGAATCAGCGCGATGATCTGGTGGCACGTTATCGTCATCATTTCCTGGCGCAGGGTGAGGCAATTCCATTGTTCGAGGGAGCGCAGCAGACAATTGCGGAGTTGCATGCTGCCGGGCACTGGCTGGCAGTGGCGACAGGCAAAAGCCGACAGGGATTAAAGCGGGCCATGCAAACCAGCAGGATGGAGTCTTACTTCCACGCTACCCGCACGGCAGACCAAACATTTTCCAAGCCGCATCCAGCGATGTTGCTGGAAATCATGGATGAGCTTGGAGTGATGGCGCAGCGTGTGCTGATGGTGGGCGATACCACGCATGATTTGCAAATGGCGCGTAACGCCGGCGTGGACGCGATTGGTGTGACGCACGGCGCGCATCCGGTAGACCAGTTGCGTGCCTTGGAACCGTTGGCGTTGCTGGACGATTTTGTCGGACTGCGCGCGTGGTTTAAAGAATTCGCCTGATATACTAGAGGTGCCCTGGGTGCAGTTTTTTATTGAGGATTAATTATGTCAGAGCAAAACAATAACTGGGAACGCGGCGTGCTGGAGAAGCTCGCTATGTCAGCCATTCAGGAGCAGCGCAGGGCGCGCCATTGGAGTATTTTTTTCAAGGTGCTGACGTTTGGCTATCTCTGCATTTTGCTATTCCTGTTTATGGGTTGGATAGGCAAATCCGAGTTGCCATTAACTGGCAAGCACACTGCGCTGGTGGAAATGCATGGCGTGATCGCGGCAGAGACTGCGGCCAACGCCGATAGCGTTATGACCAGCCTGCAGGATGCATTCAAGGATAGTCACACGCAAGGGGTGATTCTGCGAATGGATAGCCCCGGCGGTAGTCCGGTGCAATCGGGTAATATTAATGATGAAATCCATCGTTTGCGTGCCAAGTATCCAAAGATCCCGTTGTATGTAGTAATTGAGGATATATGCGCTTCCGGTTGTTATTACGTGGCGGCGGCGGCGGACAAGATTTTTGTCAATAAAGCGAGCTTGGTTGGGTCAATCGGTGTGTTGATGGATAGTTTTGGCTTTACTGGCACGATGGAAAAGCTAGGAGTGGAGCGCCGCTTGATGACGGCGGGTGAGAACAAGGGTTTTATGGATCCATTTTCGCCAGTTAATGTGGGACAGCAGGAACATGCTAAAAATATGCTCGCCGAAATTCACCAGCAATTTATTGAGGTAGTGAAACAAGGACGCGGCAAGCGACTGAAGGAATCACCAGATATATTCAGTGGCCTGATCTGGACCGGTCAAAAGAGCATTGAGCTGGGCTTGGCGGATGGCATGGGCAGTATGGATAGCGTGGCGCGCGATGTGATCAAGGCAGAGAACATTGTCGATTTCACTACCCATGAAGGTATCGCTGAGCGGCTCGCCAAGCGTTTCGGTGCGGGAATGGCGAGCGCTTTCCCGGGGTTATCTACACAGGCAGGCATCAAACTACGTTAAAAACGGCGGCGCATTTATAAATGGTTCGCCTTCAATAGAGGTTTCAGCTTGGCCAGAATAGTTTGGAGGATTTGCGCTTGCGCCGACGCTATGGGGTGCAAGTTGTCGGCCTGAAATTGGTCCGGCAAAACATTTTCAAGCATGAACGGAACAAGCTCTATATGGTGACGCTGCGCCAGCCGGGAAAAGAGCGCCTTGAATTGATCCGTGTAGTTTTTGCCATAATTGGGCGGTAACTGAATTCCCACTAACAGCACTTTTCTGTTGCCTTGGCGTGATTGTTGGATAATAGCGCTGAGATTACTTTCGATATCGGCGATAGGCGTGCCGCGCAGGCCGTCATTGGCACCCAGTTCCAGAATGACAATGTTGGGGGAGTGCTGACGCAAGGCTTGGGCAATGCGCTGCCGTCCGCCAATGGTTGTTTCGCCGCTGATGCTGGCGTTAACAACTTTATATTGTGGATGGCTGCGTTGTAACTCTTGCTGCAACAGGTTGACCCAACCCGATGCCCGTGGAATGCCATACGCCGCCGATAGACTATCGCCAAAAACCAGTATGGTTTGTTGTTGCGCGCCACTCACCCCAGACAGCAGGCAACACACACATAATAAAACTGATTGAAAGAAAGTAGGAAATTTCATGGTGTCTATTTTGCGGGCAATGAATCTGGGTAAGCAAGTAGAAAGTGGTGGACAGCCTCTTGTTATCTTGCACGAGGTTAGTTTTTCCGTCGAGCCGGGTGACAGCCTTGCTATTCTGGGTGCGTCCGGCTCCGGTAAGTCTACTCTGCTGGGACTGTTAGCCGGACTGGATGTGCCTACTAGCGGTACAGTGTACCTCGACGGGGTAGATATTTTTTCTTTTGATGAGGATGAACGCGCGCGTTTACGTGGTCGTCTGGCAGGTTTTGTTTTCCAATCATTTCAGTTGCTGCCAGCTTTGACTGCGCTGGAAAACGTGATGTTGCCGCTGGAATTACACGGCGCGTCCGACGCGCGCGAGCGAGCAACAGCTGCCTTGCAGCGCGTGGGACTGGCCGCGCGCCTGAGTCATTTACCCAAGCATTTGTCTGGCGGCGAGCAACAGCGCGTGGCGATGGCGCGTGCGTTTGTCGTGCAGCCGAAAATCCTGTTCGCAGACGAACCCACGGGTAATCTCGACGCCGCCACTGGCGGCCAGATCATTGATCTGATGCTGGAGTTAAACGGCGCGCAGGGCACCACGCTTATATTAGTTACTCATGATGAAGTGCTGGCGCAACAGTGTGGTCGGCAGTTGCACTTGGCGGCAGGGCGGATTGTGCCGTGAATACATTGCATCTGTCATGGCTCATGCTGCGGCGGGACTGGCGCACTGGGGAATGGCGCGTGCTGCTTATCGCTTTGGTGTTGGCAGTGGGTAGCATTGCTACCGTGGGGCTGTTTGCCAACCGGGTTGGCCTGGCCCTGCAGCAGGAAGCTACTAGCCTTTTGGGTGCCGATCTGCGCCTTGTCGCCACGCATCCATTCCCGCCAGCTTATCGGGCAGCCGCGCTGCAACGGGGTCTGCGCGTGGTCGAGGTTGCGACTTTTCCCAGCATGGTGGTTTACGGCCAACAAAACGTGCTGGCGGAAATTCAGGCTGTGGAAGAAGGCTATCCGCTGCGCGGCAAAATTTTCATTGACGATGGCACGCAACATGTCGCGCAAGGCATACCCGCACCCGGCACGGTGTGGGTGGATAAGCGTTTGCTGCAACGCATGGGATTGCAGCTTGGCAATGAAGTTGTTATCGGCGCACTGCGTCTGCGCGTGGCTGCGCGCGTGGTACGCGACGTGGATCAGTCTGTCGGCTTTGCCAGTTTTGCACCGCGTGTGTTGATAAATGCTGCCGATCTGCCTGCTAGCGGCCTGATCCAACCTGGTAGCCGTATCAGCTACAGAATACTGTTCGCGGGTGATTCGGCACAGCTTGCCAACTTGCGTGCCTGGCTGAAAGGACGGCTGGTGGTGGGTGAAAAATTGGAGGACGTGCGCGATGCTCGTCCGGAAATTAGAACTGCGCTGGAGCGTGCCGAACATTTTTTAGGGCTGGCGGCGCTGACTGCTGTAGTGCTGGCAGGTGTGGCTATGGCGCTGGCCGCGAGCCATTTCATCATGCGCCATCTTGACACCTGCGCCATGATGCGCTGTTTGGGGGCAACGCAGGCGCAGGTAATGCGCATCTTTATGTATCAGTTTTTGCTGCTGGGCGTATTTGCCATATTGTTGGGTGGCTTGCTCGGTTACGCGGCTCAATCTGCACTGGTGCAGTCCATTGAGACCATGCGTGAAGCTGCTTTGCCTCCGCCGGGCTGGCTGCCATTGTGGAAGGCTGCAGCCAGCGGCATGGCGCTTCTGCTTGGGTTTGCTTTTTTGCCGTTGTGGCAGTTGAAAAGAGTGTCGCCGTTACGCGTTATCCGCCGTGAATTGGGTATGCCCCCGGCGCGTACAGGCTTGTTGTATGTGTCAGGTGCTGCTGTTTTGAGCGTGCTATTTCTTTGGCAGGCCGGTTCACTCAAGCTGGGCTTGACCGTGTTGGCTGGCTTGATAGGTGGCATGCTGTTGTTTGGTCTGCTGGCATGGCTTGCCGTACGCACTTTGACCTGGCTACCCTTGCGCGGAAGTCACGCCTTTGCGAATTTGGCCAGGCACGGGCGTACTAATGCGCTGCAAATTGTGGCACTAAGTTTAGGTGGCATGGCCTTGCTGCTGCTTACCTTTGTGCGTGCCGACCTGTTGGAAAGCTGGCGTAGCCGCATGCCGCCGGATGCGCCGAATCGCTTTATCGTCAACATCCAGCCCGATCAACGCGCCGCGATAAAAAATTTCTTCACGCAGCAGCAATTACCTGCGCCACAATTGTTTCCCATGGTGCGTGGGCGGCTGATAGCAATCAATAACCACCCGATCAGCGGGAATGATTACCCCGAGGCGCGTGCCCGTGCGCTTGTGGAACGCGAGTTCAATTTATCCTGGTCAGATCATTTGCCAAATGATAATGCCTTGGTACAGGGTGCATGGTGGGGGCAGGGCGCGTCATCGGTGTTGTCGGTGGAGGAGGGCATAGCCAAAACATTGGGTATCAACATGGGCGACACCCTGACTTACGACGTGGCGGGCAGCTCGTTCAGCGCTCAAGTGGCAAACCTGCGCAAGGTACAGTGGGATTCCATGCAGGTGAATTTTTACGTAATCACTGCGCCCGATATGCTGAAAGATTTTCCGGCCAGCTACCTGACCAGCTTCTATTTGCCAGTTGATAAGGCGCAGGCAAGCGATGCGTTGATCAAAGCCTTCCCTAACCTGTTGCTGATAGATACAGATGCGGTGATCGAACAAGTCCGCCAAATCATGGATCAGATAGCCAAAACCATGAGCGCGGTCTTTCTGTTTACGCTGCTGAGCGGCTTGGCGGTGCTATACGCTGCGCTGCTCGCTACGCAAGATGAACGCATTCATCAGGCCGCCATCCTGCGCACATTGGGGGCCGACAGCCGCTATTTGCGACGATTGCACCTGACCGAATTTGCCGTGCTAGGTGCATTGAGTGGCCTGTTCGCAGCAGCAGGTGGGGTTTTGCTAGGCTGGGTGCTGGCAATCAAAGTACTGGAAATTCCTTATCATTCGAGCGCGTTAATCTGGTTGGTTGGCGTGGGCGGCGGGATTGTTACGGTGACCTTGGCCGGATGGTTAGCTACGCGGCGCGTGGCGCAGATGTCGCCGTTACAGGTGTTGCAATCTGTTTAAGCAAAGACGTGGAAATTGATGAATAGCACTGAAGCTGGACTGACGTACGAAACGAATAATCTCCTCGGACTAAGTGTCACGTCAACTGCTAGTTTGCTCTCATCTATCTGAAGAGCAAGAGAGTATCTATAGGTAATTCGATATAGCCTTTTAAAAGCCAGTACCGAGCCCATCTGGAGTGAGCGAGCTCACTGTGATTGCCCTTCCCGCCTCACCCTTCGGATATTAGCTTTTGAAAAGTGCTTTTGCGATTGTGCAAAACTTGTAAAAATAAACGTATTAGTCAAGATGATTCCATGAAAAAACTAATTATCACTATCGCAGTGATATCTACACTTGCAGGCAGCTTTGCATACGGGGAAGAAAAAGCTCCAGATGCCGCGTTAACCATTAGCGGTTATGCTGAAGCATACTATAGCTACGATTTTAATAAACCCATCGATAACACTAAGCCATCATTTATTTACAGCTATAACAAAAATAATGAAGTTTCAGTAAATTTGGCTTATGTGAAAGGATCGTACAACACAGAGAGTGTCAGGGCTAATCTCGCATTAGCTGGTGGTAGCTATATGAATTCCAATTATGCATCTGAGCCTGGCGTGTTGAATAATATCTATGAAGGCAATGTTGGCCTGAAGCTTTCTAAAAACGATAACCTATGGCTTGATGCCGGTGTCTTTTCTTCACATATAGGTTTTGAAAGTGCGGTTGGTAAAGACAATTGGACTTTGACCAGAAGCTTATCAGCAGATAACACACCTTATTATGAAACTGGCGCCAAAATTGGTTATACATCAGAGAATGACGTATGGTTTGTGAGTGCATTAGTTCTGAATGGTTGGCAGCATATTCGGCGTGTGGAGGGGAATTCTTCCCCTTCATTTGGTACTCAGGTTACATATAAACCGTCTGCGAAGCTAACGTTGAACTGGAGTACATTTGTTGGAAACGATAAACCCGATTACAACAAGAAAATGCGTTATTTCAACAATGTTTATGGGATTTTTCAGTTGGATAATCAGTTTGCCGCAATATTGGGTTTTGATATCGGTACCGAGCAAAAAAACAAGGGTTCGTCGGCCATGAATACTTGGGTTAACCCGTCCTTTATTTTAAGGTATACGCCAACAGCAAAAACTGCTGTCGCTGTAAGAGCTGAATATTATGATGATCAAAATGGCGTCATTATCTCAACGGGTACTCCCAATGGTTTTAAAACCTGGGGCTTTTCAACCAATGTTGACTATGCCATAGCAAATAATATTGTGTGGAGAGGAGAGATTCGAAGATTCAATAGCAAAGATGCCGTTTTTACAAAGAATAATAATATGGTTAATAGCGAAACATTCATGACGACGGCATTGGCTGTAAGTTTTTAGTGATATCACCGGCAGTGTAGTAGTTGCGACATCATCTGACAGTTACCCGATTTGATCGAAGTGACTGTCAGATCAAGTTTCGTTCAGGACAAGTAAAAAAACCTATTGGTGTGTCCGAAATTATTTGACTGCTACATTGATCACTACACACCTGACCTTTTCCAGCCCAATTCCTTTATTACAAACCGTTCACGGCTCCCGTCGCGCTTTCAATTTTTGCTTGAGTGACGCCATGACCGAGATGGTTGCCTCCTCCCCGGCCAGTATGGCGAGGTTGCGTCCCTGAAAATCGTTGGATTTCATCTTCGACAAACTGGGGGAAATGACCACATCCGCGCCCCTCAATTCGTGCCGGTTGATACTCTGCCCCATGATGGTAAAGGTTTGCAGCAATACTTCCAGCGAACTGCTGGTAGCCTGCGCCTCGGGTAGCGTGGAAATATTCACCGCGATCACGAAGTCAGCCCCCATTTCACGGGCATATTGAACGGGTACCGGTGACACCAGGCCCCCATCAACATAGTTGTGATCGCCAATCTTGACTGCTTGAAATATCCCCGGCACCGAAGATGAGGCGCGTACGGCCAAGCCGGTGTTGCCGCGCCGAAATAATATCGAGGTGCCCGTGTTTAGGTCAGTTGCCACCGCACCGAAGGGGATTTTCATTTTTTCAATCGTCAGGTTACCAATGGCCTTGTTTACGTAGTTTTGTAGCGCTTCGCCTTTTAGTACACCGACTGACTTGGCAAAGAACGGCACGGTCCAGTCGGTAATGCCGGCCTCATCCATGTCAATTGCCATTTTTTGCAAAGCGAACCCGCTGTTGCCCGCAGCATACAGCGCGCCGACCACACTACCGGCACTGGTGCCAACCACGATGTCGGGCACAATGCCTTGTAATTCAAGTGTTTTTATTACGCCAATGTGGGCAAACCCGCGTGCCGCGCCGCCACCCAGGACCAAACCGATTTTAATCGGTCGTGGCGGCTTGGGAGGTGCCGGTGTGGATGCCGATTGGGATAAAACTCCAGGCTGTGCAGCTGTTGATGATTCCGGGGCGGTGGTTTGGCACGCAACCAAGGCAATGCCGACGGCAACAAGCTGTAAAGGTAAAAAGGTGTTGGATTTCATTAGCAATGCACTTTTGTGGGCAGATGAGAGAGTATAGATTAATCCGGTGTTGAATCATTAGATGAGTCACCAGGCAAATCACCTTGTGTATCAGCCTGTGCATCCCACAAGGGAATCAAATCATCGAGTCATTACGCCAAACCAATTTTTTAGGGAAGAACACCCCAAACCTTATGCGATGTTCGAGCAAGTCCGCCAAATCATGGATCAGATACAAAACCATGAGCGCGGTCTTCCTGTTTACCCTGCTGAGCGGTTTGGCGGTGCTATATGCTGCGCTGCTCGCTACGCAAGATGAACGCATTCATCAGGTGCGCACATTGGGGGGCGACAGCCGCTATTTGCGACGACTGCACATAACCGAGTTTGCCGTGCTGGGTGCATTGAGTGGCCTGTTCGCGTCAGCTGGTGGGATCTTGTTAGGTTGGATGCTGGCAATTAAAGTACTGTAAATTTCATACCTGCACCGCAGTTCGAGTTCGATCAGAGCATCGCTTAGTGACGAGAAATTTTTCTTCGCCATGGGTGGGCTTGTGCGTTCAGTTCGGTGCGGGAGAAATTTTCAGTGAGTGGCGAAAAATTCTTGCCTTTTTGCGTGTGGATCAGACGCAATCCGGGTTTTCTGTGGGAGTTCAATGAGAAAAATTGGCATTGACCGGAGTGTGGCGATTGTGGATACTTTAGAATTGTGCGTTTGAAATTCCTATCCTTTATGACCGCCTATAGCAAGATTCGTGAGGTTCACACAGCCTCCGTTTTGATTGGTGTGTTCGCACTGGCCTGCGTGTGCGCCTATTTGGTGATCCGGCATGCGGTCAACAGCACCATTGAGCACCAAGCATTGACGGTAGCTGAGATTGTGGTCAGCCAAGCCGCCACTGCGCGCTCGGTGTATGCGCGCGAGATTGTCGGCAAGTTGTCCAAGGACGGATTTGGGCCGAGCGTCAATTCGGCCGCGATGCCTGGCCATGTGCCTATTCCAGCGCAGTTTCTGAAGATGGTGGGCAGAGCCTCTTCGGAGAACACCGACCGCCTGTACGAATACCGACCAGTCAGCCGTTGGAACTTGGAACCCACTCAGGGATTGACCGACGATTTCCTGCGCTGGGCCTGGCCCCAACTCGAAGCGCAGGACAGCCCCGCGCCGAGCGCGGCCATCGAATGGAAGGCCGTCTCACGCATCGAGAAGACCAACGGGCGGCGTGTGTTGCGCTATCTGTCGGCCGACCCGGCCTCGCAGCAGTCGTGTGCGGTGTGCCACAACAGCTACGAGAGCACGCCTGAGGTCGTGGCACGGCGTGTCGCCGATGGCGTTCCTGTTGGCAAGCAATGGCGAGAACATCAACTGCTGGGCGCGCTGTCGATCACCATTCCGCTGGACAAGGCCGAGCAACTCGCTGGCAGCCAGATCAATGAAACGGCCGTCTTCATCTTTGGCATCCTGGTGGCCAGCTTTTTAGCGATGTTTTGGTTCAATTGGCGACTGGCGCGCCAGCAACGCAGCCTTCGCGAAACCGAGAACCAGTTGAAGAGCGCCGAACTTGAAACTCGCTCGGCGAACGCCCTGCTGCAAGCCAATCAAGGTATCAAACGTGCTTACACAGAACTGTCCACGTACATGCGAGCGATCGATCAGCACGCGATCGTTTCGGTCGCAGATCGACAGGGCAGGATCGTGGAGGTCAACGACAAGCTGCTCGAAATCAGCGGCTTTGATCGCGCAGAACTGATCGGCCAAGATCACCGCATACTCAGCTCGCACACGCACGGGAAGGAGTTTTTCGCGCAGATGTGGGCCAAGCTCAAGAGGGGCGAAATCTGGCGCGGCACGATTTGCAACCGCAACAAGGCGGGTGATTTGTACTGGGTGGACTCAACCATCATGCCGTTGAAAGATGCCGCAGGTTGCGTGCATCGCTATATCTCGATTCGCATCGACATCACTGAGCGCAAGCGCGCGGAACAAGACATGCTGCGCATGGCCACCCACGACAGCCTGACTGGATTGGCCAACCGCAGCTTGCTGCTGGACCGCATTCATCAGTCTCTGGAGAGTCGCAAACGTACCGCCGCGTTGGCAGCCGTCCTGTTTATCGATCTCGATCAGTTCAAGGCCATCAATGACTCGTTGGGCCACAAGACCGGCGACAACGTACTGGTGGAGGTGGCCAAGCGCTTGACGGCGTGCGCACGCACGGAAGACACCGTCGCGCGACAAGGGGGTGATGAGTTCATTGTCTTTATGCCAAACCTTGAAGATGCCCACAGCGCCAGCGCGATGGCCGAGAGGCTGCAGCGTCACTTGGCCTTACCGTATTTTGTGGACGGCCACGAGGTACGCATTGGAACCAGCATCGGCATTGCTTTGTTCCCCGACGACGGTCAAGACGCGGACACCTTGCTGAAGAACAGCGACTCGGCGATGTACCAGGTGAAGGACTCGGGGCGCAATCACTACATGTTCTTTGCTCCGCACATGTACGAGCTCGTCGCCGAACGCTACGAAATGGTCTCGGACATGCGAATCGCCGCAGAGCGCGGTGAATTTTTGCTCAACTTCCAACCCATCATGGGCATGGCCAGCGGAAAAATCGAAACCATGGAGGTGCTGCTGCGCTGGCAGCATCCCAAGCGTGGATTGGTGCTACCGACGCAGTTCATTCCGCTGGCCGAGGCATCGGGACTGATTGTTCCGATTGGTGAATGGGTGATTCGTACCGCCTGTGCACAAATCCGCAACTGGAACGCGGCCGGCCTTGCGGTTCCGCCGTTGGCCATCAACCTTTCGGCCATCCAGGTGCATCACCAAACCATCGTCGAGCGCATTGCTGCCATCCTGCTCGAAATGGAAGTGGATGCCAGCGCGCTGGAGTTTGAGATCACCGAAGGCAGCTTGATGAAAAATACCGACGAAGTGACATCGACCTTGCGACAGCTCACTGAGTTGGGCCTGCGCATTGCGATCGACGACTTCGGTACCGGCTATTCAAGCCTGGGCTACCTGAAGCATTTGCCTATTGAAACGCTCAAGATCGATCGAATTTTTGTGAAGGACATTCACACCAACGCTGACGATGCCGCGATTGTGGGAGCCATGATTTCGATGGCGCATAGCTTGAAGTTGAGGGTCACCGCAGAAGGCGTTGAAACTCCCCATCAATTGGAGTTATTGCGCGAACTGAATTGCGACCAGTACCAGGGCTTCCTGGCGAGTAAACCGTTGTCGGCCACCGAGGTGGCGCGCAAACTGATGCCGCGCATGCCCTGAACACAATCACGGGGTCAGATCATCTTGGAAATCAAGATTGCGGCCTGCAAAACTGACATCAAATGGCTGCCCCAATTTGATCACCCCGTAAATAAAATGTGCCAGTTTGCGCATCACCGCCCCCACCAGAGCCTGTCAGAATTTTTGTGTGAAAGAAGTCATACGATGATAATGAGTTTCAATAGAAAGGACTCGTATGTAGCCACTAGGCCCATCCACTCTGGATGTACTAGCTCAGACCTGATCTGACACTACCGTTTTTTACAAAATGCAGGACACCCTCACATGTTAAGTATGAATTGTGCTTTTTTATGCCCTTGACTAGCCGCTTTTTGAAACCACTCAATAGCTTTCGTAGAATCTTTGGTTACGCCTTCACCATCTCGATACATCAAACCTAGATTGTATTGTGCATCGGCATGTTGCTGATCAGCCGCTTTCTGAAGCCACTCTGTTGCTTTCGCAATGTCCTTGGTTACGCCTTCACCATCTCGATACATTATGCCTAGATTGTATTGCGCTTCGGCATGCTGCTGAGCAGCTGCATTTTGAAACCACTCAACAGTCTTGGCAATATCCTTGCGTACACCTTCGCCATTGGAATACATCCAACCGAGGTTGTATTGCGCTTCGGTATGCCCCTGAGCAGCCGCTTTCTGATACCACTCCATCGCCTTCGAAACGTCTTTAGGCACGCCTTCGCCATAGGTATGCATCACGCCAAGGAAAAATTGCGCTTCAGCATGCCCTTGATTAGCTGCTTTCTGGAACCATTCAATAGTTTTAACAGCGTTCTTGGATGTTCCATCACCTTTGGCATACATCACGCCGAGGATGAATTGCGCTCCGGCATGACCTTGAGCGGCAGCTTTCTGTAACCACTCGAAACTCTTGGCAGCATCCTTGAGCACGCCGTCACCCTTGGAATACTTCCAGCCGAGATTGTATTGCGCCTCAGCATCTCCTCGTGCAGCAGCTTTCTGTAACAACAGAAATGGATCTTCTGGCGGCGTAGATACCTTTTTTTTCACAATAGGCGTAGCGGCTTTGCTCTTGATGCCAGCTGCTTGCGCTCCGCAATCAGCAAGCAGTAGCAATAATGCTGCAAGCATGGGAATTGAGATAACGTTCACTGGATGTTCACCTTTATCAATTTAGAATATAAGAAGTGCAATTTGCTTATCATCACATCTTCATCGTTTACTTTGCGTATGACGAGTTTTTTATTGGGTGAGGGCGCAATACCGTGAAAAACGCAGCTGGCAAAAGTGGGGGATAGCGCATTAAATTTTTGCGTGACTATTCAATCACAAACAAAAACTCCCGTCGAGTGCGGGAGTTTTTGTTTTCGGCATTGCAGATTCGTTTAATGCAACATTAATGACTTCTGCACAGCTATTGCGCATACCGTTATCAATGTGCTGGGCATAATACCCAAGGCCAATATCGCCAGCCCGTTAATGGAAATCAGCAAGCCGTTGTCAGGCTGGATGGAAATTTTGACATGGGTTTCTGGAGAATCGAAATACATTAACTTGACGATACGCAGATAATAAAATGCGCCTATCAATGAGAACAACACCGCCATTACGGCAAGAGGAATGTGCCCGGCGCCCACTACCGCTTGTAATACAGAAAGTTTGGCGTAGAAGCCTGCCGTCGGCGGTACCCCTGCCATAGAGAACATTAATATAAGCATCATGAAAGCGAGCCAAGGGCTGCGCTGGTTAAGTCCCTTAAAGTCGTTGAGCATGTCAGCTTCGAAACCTTCACGCGAAAGCAGCATGATCATGCCGAAACCACCAAGGCTCATTAGCACATAAATTACTACGTAGAACATGGCGGAACTATAACCATCAATGCCGCCGCTCAATACGCCGAGCAATAAAAAACCCATATGCGCGATGGTGGAGTAAGCCAGCATGCGCTTAAGGTTAGTCTGCGCAATGGCGGTAATATTACCAATAGCCATGGACAGAACAGCGAGGATAGCTAGCATGCCAGACCAGTGCATGACCAGCGGCTGCAAGCCGTCCACCAAAATTCGCATAACGAAAGCGAAGACGGCTAACTTGGGTGCGGAGCCGATTAGCATGGTTACAGCAGTGGGTGCACCATGGTAAACGTCTGGCACCCACATATGAAATGGAACTGCGCCCAGCTTGAAAGCTAGACCCGCCACCATGAACACCAAGCCGAATACTAGCAATGCCTTGTTTTCGACACCGTGCGTGATGGCATCGGAGACAGCCGCAACTGCAAGCGTACCGGTAGCGCCATACAACATGGACATCCCATACAATAGCAAGCCGGAAGCAAGTGCGCCTAGAATGAAATATTTCATCGCAGCTTCAGTGGCAGTGGCGGAATCGCGTTGCAGCGCAACCATCGCATACAGGCTGAGTGACAGCAGTTCCAGCCCAATATATAGAGTAATAAAGTGGGTAGCGGAGATCATCACCATCATGCCGAGCAGGGCAAATAATGTCAGCACCATGAACTCGCCCGTGAATAGTCCGCGCAATATCAAATAGCTACGCGAATACACTAACACCATGGATACGGCCAGGTAGCTTAATAGTTTGAGTACATCGGACATTAAGTCGTCAACGAACATGTTATTGAATAGGTGAACCACGCCCGGTTCATGGGTCGTCACGGTGATTAGTGCGCAACTTAGAAGAGTCAGTTGCACCAGTATGTAGGTCAGCGTTTTATTCGGGTCGGTGATAAAGAGATCCACGATCAGGATTGAACTCGCCATCACCAGCAGAAAAATTTCTGCGTAGGCGGAGGATAGGGTGGACAAGTAACTCATAAATTCCTCAGTTGGTGATAGCTTATAACTTGGAGCGGGCAATATGTACCAGCAAGTCGTTCACGGATGCGTGCATGATTTCGGTGAATGGTAGTGGATACAGGCCCATGCCCAGTACAGTCAGTGCCAAAATAACGAACATCAGTTTTTCGCGCAAAGTAATATCAGTTAATTGTGCTACGTGCTGGTTGGCGACCGCGCCGAAGATCACTCGCTTTACCATCCACAGCGTGTAGGCTGCGCCGAAAACCAGTATGGTGGCGGCAGTGAAGGCGTACCAGAAATTGACTTTGACCGTACCCATTATCACCATGAATTCACCGACAAAACCGCTGGTGCCGGGCAGTCCGACATTTGCCATGGCAAACAGTATAAAGAATGCGGCGAACACTGGCATTTTGTTGGCCACGCCGCCATAGTCGGCGATATTGCGTGTGTGCATGCGGTCATACAACACACCTATACATAGAAATAGCGCGCCTGATATAAAGCCATGCGAAATCATTTGTAACAGCGCGCCCTCCATGCCGTAGGCATTAAAAATGAAAAAACCCAACGTCACGAAACCCATGTGTGAAATAGAAGAATACGCCACCAATTTTTTCATGTCGGTTTGAACCAATGCAACCAGTCCAATATAGACTACTGCGATTAGCGACAACGCAATCATCACGCCAGCAAGGTGATGGCTGGCATCCGGCACGATAGGCATGGAGAAGCGAATAAAGCCGTATGCTCCAACTTTCAGCAAAATCGCCGCTAATACCACGGAACCACCAGTAGGCGCTTCTACGTGTGCATCGGGTAGCCATGTGTGCACCGGGAACATAGGTACTTTTACCGAGAATGCCATAAAGAAGGCAATGAATACCAATATCTGCGCAGTCATCGGGATAGCCATCTGGTGGTAATCAAGAATCGCGAAGCTACCACCGGAGTGGATGTACAGGTATAGCAGTGCAATCAGCATCAGCACCGAACCGAAAAAAGTGTATAGAAAAAATTTGACCGCCGCATACACGCGATTAGTGCCGCCCCATACACCAATGATGATGAACATCGGGATCAGCATGGCTTCCCAGAATACATAGAACAGCACCGCGTCGAGCGAGACGAATACGCCATTGACTAAGCCGGACATGATGAGGAATGCCGCAAGGTATTGCGCTACACGTTTCTCGATTACCTTCCAGCCAGCGATCACAACCAGCGGAGTAAAGAAACTGTTAAGCAGGACGAACAGCACCGAAATGCCGTCTACGCCGAGATGATAATGGATGTTGAAATGGGTAACCCAGTCGCGCAACTCAACGAACTGCATGGCACTGGTCATCTTGTCAAAGTCAACATACAGCGGAATAGTGACCAGGAAGCCAAGAATCGAACCAACCAGTGCGATGACACGTGCTAACGGTGCATTGCGATCGTTGCCAGTGGCTAGAACCAGCAGACCAAAAATAATTGGCAGCCAGATGGCAACGCTTAATAGGGGAAATCCAAAAATCATGCTTATTCCTTCAGTTTCTCGCTATGCATATTATTCGAACCAAGTGCGTATCGTAAGCAGCAGAAATACGCCGATAATCATGGAAAACGCATAGTGGTAGATGTAACCGGTTTGAATGTGGCGCAACACGTTGGAGAACATGCCGACCAAACGCGCAGTGCCGTTTACCATTAGGCCATCAATTAGTTTTATATCGCCAAATTTCCATAAGCAGCGGCTAGCCTTACGAGCACCAGAGGCAAAGAACCAATCATTGAAACGATCAAAGTAATATTTGTTGTCCAGCACTGTATAAATGAAGCTAAATTTTTGTTTGATCGCACCAGGAATACTAGGAATTTTCAGGTAAAAAACCCACGCCATAACAACTCCAGCTAATGCCAGCCAGAATGGCAAAGAAGAAAGCCCATGTATGGTCATGGCCCAAGCGCTGTGGAACTCGTGCCTAAGTTCTTCCATGGACGGGTGCAACTCGTGGTTGATAAAAATTGCCCCCTTGAAATAGTCGCCAAACAACATCGGCTCGACAGCAAGGAAACCAATGACTACAGAAGGGATTGCAAGCAACACCAAAGGCATCCAGACTACCCATGAGGTTTCGTGCGGCTTCTGGCCTGGAGCTAGACCATGATGGTCATCGTGCGCAACATGGATGTCAGCAAGGTCGTCGTGAGGCGCATTTTGAGAGCCATGTGCAACAGAATTAGCTTTGCCGAAATGCTCTTTTCCATGAAACACCAAGAAATACAAACGGAACGAATAGAAGGCAGTAACGAAAACGCCGGCCACCACTGCAAAGTAGGCAAAGCCAGACCCGGGAAGATGCGACAACGCCACCGCTTCGATGATGCTGTCTTTGGAATAGAAACCGGATAGGAACGGTGTGCCAATTAACGCCAGGGAACCGATCAGAAAGGTGAACCAAGTGATCGGCATATATTTACGCAAGCCTCCCATCTGGCGGATGTCCTGGACATGATGCATGGCGATGATCACTGAACCAGCGGCGAGGAAAAGCAACGCCTTGAAAAAAGCGTGGGTCATTAGATGAAAAATTGCCACCGAATAAGCAGAAGCGCCCAGCGCTACCGTCATGTAGCCTAGTTGCGACAGCGTAGAATAGGCCACTACACGCTTGATATCGTTCTGGATAATGCCGAGGAAGCCCATGAACAGCGCGGTAATTGCGCCGATCACCATAACAAAAGATAACGCAGTATCGGACAGTTCAAACAGCGGCGACATGCGCGCCACCATAAAGATTCCGGCGGTCACCATCGTCGCAGCGTGGATTAGTGCGGAAATTGGAGTCGGACCCTCCATCGAGTCTGGCAGCCAGACATGCAGCGGAAATTGCGCCGATTTACCCATCGCACCAATGAATAGCAGGATGCAGATAGCGCTAATCACATTCCACGATACACCAGGGATCGGTGCTATGTCGTTGGCGTAAAGGTGCGAGCTGGCAAACACTGCAGCATAATCCAGTGTGCCAAACACCATCAGCACCAAGCCGATGCCGAGCAAGAAACCGAAATCCCCCACACGGTTGACCAAGAAAGCTTTAAGGTTGGCGTAAATCGCCGTAGGGCGTGTGTACCAAAAACCAATCAATAAATAAGATACTAAACCCACCGCTTCCCAGCCAAAAAACAGCTGGAGAAAATTGTTGGCCATCACCAGCATTAGCATAGAGAAGGTAAACAACGAAATATAACTGAAGAAACGTTGATAGCCAGCATCTTCTACCATATAACCTATAGTATAAATATGCACCATCAGGGATACGAAAGTCACCACCAGCATCATCATTACGGTTAGGCGATCAATCAGGAAGCCGACCTCGAATCGCGTATCACCCGCGGTCATCCATTGATAAACTGTACCGTTGAATGTATGTCCTGCCATGACATCCTGAAAAATCAGCAGTGAGGCAGCGAAAGACGTAGCCACCAGCAGGATGGTAATGCGATGCGTCCATGTACGCCCCAGCACTTGGCCAAACAAACCGGCGAGTATTGCGCCAGCCAGGGGAGCCAAAGGAACCAGCAAATATAGATTTTCCATAGTACTCATTTGCGCTGTTAACCTTTCAAGCTGCCGAGATCATCTACGTTGATGGTACGCAGGTTACGAAATAACACTATCAGAATCGCTAAGCCGATAGCTGCTTCAGCAGCAGCCACGGTGAGGATAAAGAACACGAATATTTGCCCGGATATGTCATTCAGATAATGTGAAAATGCGACAAAATTTGTATTTACCGCGAGTAGCATCAATTCAATGGACATCAACAGTACGATGATATTCTTGCGGTTCAAAAAAATACCCACTACGCCAATAGCAAATAATATTGCACCAAATACCAAATAATGCGACAAACTCAAGTTCAACATATACTTTCCTTATTGAATCTTCATGTAAGCAGACAGATGACACTACACTGATATCAGTCGTTCAAGGCGTTTACTACTGCGCGCTGTCCTCGTTACCTTCTGCTACCCCCGATACAATGCGAAGGCGGTCTGCTTTTTTCACCAGCACCTGCATATTTGGTTCCTGTGATTTAACATCCTTACGACGGCGTAAGGTAAGTGCGATAGCAGCTACAATCGCCACTAGCAGAAGTACCGCTGCCAGTTCAAATGGGTAAACATAATCAGTGTAAATCAAGCGTCCAAGCTCTTTGGTGTTGCTGTAATTGGCGGCGTGCTTGATCACTTTTGCACCAGTTTCAGCAGTTTGGCGATTGCCCAGAACCCATATCATCTGGAATACCATGATGACTGCTAACAGGGCACCGAATGGAAACCAGCGCCAGAAACCTTCGCGTAACTGCTCCAGATTGATGTCCAGCATCATTACCACAAACAAAAAGAGTACCATCACAGCGCCGACATACACTAGAACAAGGGTAATTGCTAGGAACTCTGCTTCCAGTAACATCCAGATGCCAGCCGAACTACAAAAAGCCAACACCAGAAACAATGCCGCATGTACCGGGTTGCGAGCGGTAATTACGCGCAACGCGGCAAGCACCGTAATTGCAGCGAACATATAAAAAACTAATGTATTAAAACTCATCAACATATTCTCAAACCTTTAACTGTGTTTGGAACCATGAAGGTCACCAATATAAATCCAGGAATGGCACTGATTTAAAGATGCTCTTAACGGAATTTTGCGTCAGATGCCTTATCCTTGGCAATTTGCTCTTCATGTTTTTCGCCCACTGCCAGCAACATCGGTTTGGTGTAGTACAGATCACTGCGCTTCTCACCGTGGTACTCCAGAATGCGAGTTTCTACTATGGCATCCACCGGACAAGCTTCTTCGCATAGGCCGCAAAAAATACACTTGACCAAATCGATGTCATAGCGTGTGGTCCGGCGAGTGCCGTCAGCGCGCTCTTCGGTTTCAATATGGATAGCCATCGCTGGACATACTGCTTCGCATAATTTGCAGCCAATACAGCGCTCCTCATCATTAGCATAGCGACGCAGTGCATGCAGGCCACGAAAACGAAAACCTTGTGGCGTTTTTTCTTCCGGAAACTGCACTGTGATCTTGCGTGCGAAAAAATGTCGCCCGGTCAAGGCCATGCCTTTCACTAGCTCCAGCAGCAGGAAAGTTTTAAAGAAATTTGAGATCTTTTCCATTTTTTATATCCTTGACTGCTTTACCACAGCCAATAGGGAGTTTGCATCCAGGCACCAATTACCACTACCCAGACCAGCGTGAGAGGAATGAAGACCTTCCAACCCAAGCGCATCAATTGGTCGTAGCGATAGCGTGGGAAGGTGGCACGGAACCATAAAAACAGGAACAGCACAAAGGATGTTTTGGCTAGTAGCCAGAAAATTCCCGGTAGCAAATTAAATGGAGCAATGTCAAAGGGAGGCAGCCAACCGCCAAGGAACATAATCGCGGTGAGTATGGCAATCATAATCATGTTGGCGTATTCAGCTAGGAAAAATAGCGCAAACGCCATACCGGAATATTCTACGTGGAAGCCAGCTACAATTTCAGACTCACCTTCAGCCATGTCAAAGGGGGCACGATTGGTTTCTGCTACACCTGAGATAAAGTACACCACGAACATCGGGAACAACGGGATGAAATACCAGCCGAACAGCCCCACGCTGCTTTTTTGACCAAGCACTATGTCACCCAAGTTCATGCTCTGCGAAACCATTAGCACACATACCAAGGCAAAACCCATGGGGATTTCGTAGGATACAATCTGTGCGGCCGAGCGCAATGAACCTATGAAGGCATATTTTGAGTTGGATGCCCAACCCGCAATGATTATGCCGTACACGCCAAGTGACGTCATCGCCAAGATGTAGAGCAGGCCAGCATTGACGTCGGCCAACACCATACCATCGGCAAACGGGATTACTGCCCAAGCCGCCAAAGCAGGCGTCAGCGCAAGGACGGGCGCGATTATGAACAGAAATTTATTCGAACCGGACGGGATGATAATTTCTTTGAGCAGCAGTTTGAGACCATCTGCGAGCGGTTGTAGCAGCCCAAAATAACCGACCCGATTTGGACCGATACGTACCTGCATGTAGCCGATGACCTTGCGTTCTGCCAGTGTCAGATAAGCCACAGTTAGCATAATGGGAACAACGATGACCAGAATTTTGACCAACGTCCAGATCGGCAGCCAAGCCACACCAAGCAGGTTTTGCAAGTATTGCAGTAGCTCTGTCATGCGCGTTCCACCATAATAGCTCCAAACATTGCGCCCAGTTCAGCCGTTACAGCATGGCCCGCAGCCACGCGCACAACGCCATGCGGCAAACTGTCATCTGCGATTACAGGTAGTCGCGCACTGCCTTGTCCTTGCGTTAATTTGACCATTTCACCAGGCTGCAGGTTGAGCTTCTTCAGTTCCACGCTATGCATCAGCGCACAAGGAGTGGCGGCATCGCGGGTTTTTTGTAGCGAAGCGGCGCGGCGCACAATGGCGTCAGTGGCATAGATCGGCACATCGCTGACGCGCTGTAAGCCAGCAACATCCCAAGTTGCCACTTGCGCCGACACACCATGCAAGACGTTGCCAAGTTTGGCAGGCAGGTCTGTTCCGACCAGCACTTCATCGCGAACTGCTTCACTGTTGTTGTAATTAAAACCGGGTATATTAAGCATGTTCCCCAAGACGCGGAGCACCTTCCATGCCGGACGCGCCTCACCTAACGGCTGGACTGTGCCCTTGAAGCTTTGCACACGGCCTTCTGAACTGATAAAAGTCCCAGAGGTTTCAGTAAATGGAGCAATCGGTAATAACACATCGGCGTACTCGATAGCGTGGTGTTTGTAAGCGCTCAACGCCACAACCATATCTGCCGCGCCCATCGCAGCTAATGCTTGCTGAGGGTCCTGCATATCAAGTTCCGCTTCGACATTCAGCAAAATATAAGCCTTGCGTTGCGCAGCTAGCATTGCGGAAGCATTCATACCATGTTCAGCACCGGCGAATGGCACTGCTTGCGCCAAATATCCGCCCACACTATTGGCCGCTTCGCCGAAGAAGCCAAATGTTGCTCCGCAGAGCGCGGCAATGTGCTGCGCCAGCAGTTGTAGTTGAGACGCTTGTGGATGCTGCTGCGCGAAGTTGCCGAG
>JAIOPT010000074.1 GCA_021413765.1 Betaproteobacteria bacterium | reverse complement strand
GCATCTCCTTGCCATGCTTCTTTTCCACCTGCAATTCAATCGGCAGACCGTGACAATCCCAGCCGGGCACATATGGCGCATCGAAACCGGATAAAGTCTTGCTTTTGACAATTATGTCCTTGAGCACCTTGTTCACCGCATGGCCAATGTGAATGTCACCATTTGCGTAAGGCGGGCCGTCATGCAGAATGAACTTGGGGCGTCCCAAGCTGGTGGCGCGTATTTTTTCATAGCGTTGCTGTGCCTGCCATTGGGCGAGCATCTGCGGTTCACGCTTGGCCAAATCGCCGCGCATGGGGAAAGGCGTATCGGGAAGATTAAGAGTTTTTTTATAATCAATCATGTTGTATAAACCATTGCTTTACATTACTTACGTCAAGCTCAATTTGCTGCGTTAAACTTTGCAGGTCGAGGTATTTCACTTCATCGCGCAGCTTGTGCAGAAAATCTACGCGCAAATGTTTGTTATATATTTCACCCGAAAAATCGAAAAGATGCACTTCCAGCACCGGTTTGCCATTTTTTTTCACCGTGGGACGTACACCCAGGCTCGCTACACCCTGCATTGGTGGCAGACCATCCTCTTGCACCCTTACTACAAAAATACCGGTAAGCGGCGGCCGATTGTGCTTCAACTGGATATTTGCGGTCGGGAACCCCAGCTGCTTGCCTAAACCGTCGCCATGAACCACACGCCCGCTGATACTATAAGGTCTCCCCAAATAACGCTCTGCCGCGCGCAGATCACCTTCAACCAACGCTGCGCGCACCGCCGTGCTGGATATGCGTATGCCCTTGTGTAACACACTGTGCATGACATCCACTTTAAAACCTTGCTGGCTGCCTATCTTCTCCATCAGCGCGAAATCGCCGCTGCGTCGATTACCGAAACGAAAATCATCGCCAATCAACACAAACTTCACCGCCAACTTCTCATGCAGAGCATGAATAAAATCCACTGCGCTCATCTGTGCAAAACTGCTATTAAAGCGACAGGCATATACGCGATCCACATCTAGTGTCGCGAAAAACTCAAGCTTCTCACGCATGCTGGTCAGTCGCACAGGAGCATCCTGTGGTGTAAAAAATTCACGGGGATGCGGCTCGAATACCAGCACAGCTGTCGGAAGTCCTAGCAGCTGCGCTGCCATCTTTAATTGCTTAAGTAACGCCTGATGACCCAAGTGTACTCCATCAAAATTACCGATAGTTAGTGCAACTGGCGTTTTGTTAGTTGAGTGAAGTCCGCGAAAAATCAACATTCAGGCTGGATCGCCAGTAAAAAATGAGTGTGATTATACCGCGAGAGCAAAGAATGGGAGCGAGGCATTAGGAAATACTGCCTTGATGTCTGCTTAATTTAGACTGGCATACATACCATATAGACCGAATAGCTGCACGTAAACGCCTGCTGCTTATCATAATAACGACAGACAACAAAAATATTTGTTTACTTGGTGCGGCTTCGCTTGCTCGTTGCTGGTATTGTTTGGCTCTCAGCATCATTCAGTAAAAATTGATTGAATGCATTCGCAGCAGTGGAAAGACGCTTATTTTTACGATGTACTACATGCCAGTGACGCATGATA
>JAIOPT010000073.1 GCA_021413765.1 Betaproteobacteria bacterium | reverse complement strand
CGACCTATCTGGACGTGGGATGCAATCGCGGACAATTGATTGCTGCGGTCAAAAAAAGTCTTCATAACGGTGCCGTTTGCGTCGGTGTTGAAATGAACGCGTTTGCCGCAAAGGCCGCAGAACAGGTTTGTGATCGCGTCTATTCAAGCACCTTTGATGCAGCAATCGGCGGACTCAAGGCAGATTATCCGGGCGGTTTCGATGTTATTTCATTTGCTGATGTACTTGAGCACATGTACAACCCGTGGGAAGCCATGGTTTTGGCGAAGGAATTGTTATCCGAGCGTGGAAAGTGTGTATTTCAAATTCCAAATATGGGACATCGTTCCATTATCGGCGGACTACTTTCGAATCGATTCGATTATGAGTTGATGGGTTTGCGGGATGTGACGCATATCCGTTTTTTTACGCCAGGATCATTTGAAGACGCCTGCCAGCAGGCTGGGTACAAGATCATGCGGAAGGTGCAAATCATGGAGGAAAACCCGCAACCTGTGCTATCTGCGTTAAGCACACTGATTGCAGGTTCAGAGGATGTCAAAAATTTCTTGCGAATATTGGGCGTGACGCAGATCAATCTTCCGCTACTGGCGATGTGGCAAATTTGTTACGTGTGTGAACCTCTATGAGTTAACCTCACTATATCTGTTCTGCAGCATCTCTAGCTTCTGTAGAGAAAAAAATAATATCGATTCTCACAATTTATCTCGATCACATTATTATCCATATAAAACATGCCCGATATTTTTCTGCTCAAGGCAATCGCCAAGACGATTATTCTGCCCCCCACTGGGTTGCTCTTAATCATTCTCGTTGGCCTGTTTCTGTTACATAGATTTCCACGGACGGGCAGAGCGATTGCAATTATTGCAACGGTCTACCTGCTTGCACTGTCTACCCCCTTTGTTTCGTATCAACTGATGCATTTTCTCGACACATCGTCGCCGCTCGACCTCAAAGAGGCGCGGCGCGCCCAAGCCATCGTGATTCTCGGTGGCGGAATTCGTCGCAATGCACGGGAGTATGGTGGGGACACATTGGGGCGGCTGACACTCGAGCGTGTGCGCTACGGCGCGCGGGTCGCGAAGAATACCGGGTTGCCGGTACTCGTCGCCGGTGGATCGGTACTGGGTGGTGAAACGGAAGCAAAGTTGATGCGGGAAGCGCTGGAAAACGAGTTCGGAATCAAAGTTCGTTGGAGCGAAGATAAATCACGAAACACGCGCGAGAATGCAGAATTCTCGGCTGCGATGCTGGCAAAAGAGAACATTCGGCAAGTCGTGCTCGTCACGCACAGCTTTGACATGCCGCGGGCAAAAGCAGAATTCGCTAAGTCGGGGTTGCCGGTGATTGCGGCCCCTACCGGAATTTTAAATGGCGACCTTGAATGGCCGGTGGATTACTTGCCTGGCATCGGAGGTTTGCAGGCGAGTTACTACGTTTGCTATGAGCTTTTGGCAAAGCTTGTCATGCGGATGTCTTTCTTTTAATAAACGCATTACTCTTTATCAGTCCTTCGCCATACCCCGCCCTTGCCACCACGAGTACAGCACCGGGATCACGATTAACGACAACAGCGGTGCCGTAAGCATGCCGCCTACTAAAGGCGCGGCAATGCGTTTCATGACTTCGGCACCGGCACCTTGGCTGAACATCACCGGCAACAAGCCCGCCACGATTACCGAGACGGTCATCATTTTTGGGCGGATGCGTAGCAGTGCTCCCTGAATGATGGCCTGGTGCAAATCATGACGGTTATTCAAGCGCCCAGCGCGGCGTAAATCTTCGATGGCATTATCAAGATACAGCAGCATGACTACGCCAAATTCGGCAGCTACACCAGCCAGCGCAATGAAGCCCACCGCCACTGCCACCGATAAGTTATATCCCAGCGCGTATACCAGCCAGAAGCCGCCAATCAGGGAGAATGGCAGGCACAGCAGCACCAGCAGCACTTTGCCGAAATGGCGGAAATGCATGTATAGCAACAAGACGGCCAGTATCAGCGTCAGCGGGATGACCCACTGCATGCGTTCTTTGGCGTGTTGCAAATTCACGTACTGTCCCGACCAGGCAATGGCGTAACCGGGCGGCAATGTCACCGATTTTTCCAGTGCGCGCTTGGCTTCGTTCACATAACCGCCGAGATCACGCCCGGTGATGTCAATATATACATAGGCTGACAAACGCGCATTTTCGCTTTTGATTTCCGAAGCTCCTTCACTGAAGTGCAAATGCGCCAATTCGCCCAGCGGCACTTGCGCCCCGGAAGGCAAGGTGATTCGGCTGGCCGCAAGCGTCGGCAGGGAATCGCGCAGAGCGCGTGGATAGCGTAGGTTGATCTGGAAGCGTTCGCGCCCATCAATCACCGTGCCGATGTTTTCGCCGCCGATTGCGCCTTGCACCAGGCGCTGCACATCGGCGACAGTAACGCCATAGCGTGCGGCTTGAGCCCGGTTAATGTCGATGTCCAGATAGCGCCCGCCGGTGGCACGTTCAGCGAATACGGTGCGCGTACCGGGCACGCTCTTGATCGCCGCTGCGATTTGCTGAGCCAGTTCAGCGATGCCGGCAAGATCCGGGCCGGTGACTTTAATTCCCAGCGGCGTTCTGATGCCTGTGGAAAGCATGTCTATGCGGGTGCGGATCGGATAGCCCCAAGAGTTGGTGAGCCCTGGCAGGCGCACCTGGTCATCAAGCTTGTGTATCAATTGCTCTACCGTTTCTCCCGGCGGCCATTGGTCACGCGGCTTCAGCAGAATGGTGGTTTCCAGCATCGAAAGCGGTGCCGGATCGGTCGCCGTATCGGCGCGTCCGGCCTTGCCGAATACTCGCTCGACTTCCGGCAGTGCCCGGATCAGGCGATCCGTGATTTGCAAAATATTGGCCGCCTCGTCTACGGACAAACCAGGCAAGGTTGTTGGCATATACAGCAGGTCGCCTTCATACAGTGGCGGCATGAATTCGCTACCCAGTTTGGCCAGCGGCCACGCAACGGTAGCCAATAGCAGTAACGTGGCGAGTACGGTCAACTTACGTTTGCTTAAGGCGGCCAGCAGCACTGGCCGGTACAGGGCTTGTAATATGCGGTTCAACGGATTGTGCTGTTCCGGGCGAATGCGCCCGCGAATGAAATAACCCATCAGCACCGGTGTGAGCGTTATTGCCAGGAATGCGCTGGCGGCCATTGCATAAGTTTTTGTGTAGGCGAGAGGGGCGAATAGCCTGCCTTCCTGCCCGTCCAGCGTTAACACCGGCAGGAAGGAGATGGTGATTACCAGGAGCGAGAAGAACAGGGCTGGGCCTACTTCCAGCGAACTTGCTTTCACCACCTGCCAGTAATCGGGGTTGGTTCCGGCACGCTCCAGATGTTTATGCATGTTTTCGATCATCACAATGGCAGCATCGACCATTGCGCCAATGGCGATGGCGATGCCGCCCAGCGACATGATGTTAGCGCTGACGCCCTGTTGTTGCATGATGATGAAAGCGGCCAGGATGCCGATGGGCAATGTTACGACTGCCACCAGCGATGAACGCAGGTGAAACAGGAATAGCAGGCAGACCAGAGCGACTGCTAATGATTCCTCGACCAGTTTCTCGCGTAGAGTGCTGATGGCACGCTTGATCAGGCCAGAGCGGTCATAGGTGACGACTAATTCCTCCCCTTGGGGCAACCCTGCCTTCAGTTCTTGCAAGCGCGTCCTGACCCGCTCTATGGTTTCCAGTGCGTTGTTGCCATAGCGCATCACGACGATACCACCTACTACCTCGCCCTCGCCGTCGAGATCAACAACGCCACGGCGCGCTTCCGGCCCAGTCTGGATATGCGCCACGTCCTGCAAACGGATGGGAATGCCTTGACCGTCTGTGCCGAGAGGAATTTGCCGGAAATCATCCATCGTTTTGAGGTAGCCGCGCGCCCTGATCATGTACTCGGCGCGACCCATTTCTACTACGGAGCCGCCGCCAGATAGGTTGCTGTCGCGCACTGACTGCGCCACTTTATCAAGTGTCAGTTTATACGCGGCCAGTCGGGTCGGGCTTACTTCGATCTGGTATTGCCGCACCATGCCACCAATACTCGCCACTTCGGCGACACCGGGCAGGCTTTGCAATTCATATTTCAGGAAAAAATCCTGAAGCGCGCGCAATT
>JAIOPT010000044.1 GCA_021413765.1 Betaproteobacteria bacterium | reverse complement strand
TTTGTGCTCACCAACACGCGTGGCATGGACGCGCTGCGTGCCGCTATGGTGACGCGCGAAGTGTGCCACAACCTCAAGCTGACCCTGGACAACCTCAAGGAGCAAGGGCTCGATTTCAATCCGATCTTTGTGAGCCGTTCAGACTCCACACTGCGCGGCCATTACCCGGTGGAGACCGACGTAATGAGCGAAGAGTTGGGCGGTGACACGGGGTTTGACGCACACTTCCTGGTCCCGGCATTTTTTGAGGGCGGGCGTTTCACCCGCGACAGCATCCATTACCTGATGGTCGATGGCGTGGCCACGCCGGTACACCAGACCGAATTCGCGCGCGACTCGGTGTTCGGCTATTCCACCAGCTACCTGCCCGATTATGTCGAGGAAAAAACCGCCGGACGCATCAAGGCGAATCAGGTCGAGCGTTTTCTGCTCGCCCAAATACGCGGTGATGTCTCGGCGCGCCTGATGGGACTGCACGACAACGTGTGCTGTGTAGTGGATGCGGAAACCGAGGGTGACCTAAATTACTTTGCCGCTAAATTGAAAACTGCCGCCGCCAGCGGCAAGCGCTTCCTGTTCCGCTCTGCCGCCAGCCTGCTCACCGCACTGGCGCAACTACCGCCTCAGCCTGTGGCTGCCAGCGCCATGCGCCAGTACGTGCGCAACGGCAAACCCGGTGCGGTGATCGTCGGTTCGCATGTGAAAAAGACCACAGCGCAACTAAATCAATTACTGAAAGAACCGAACATCGTTTCTATCGAAGTGGACGTGGATCGCATCGCCACTGAACGAACTGCGCTATTAAAAGATGTTTTACAACAGGCTGCACAAGCACACGCTGCCGGTACTACACCGGTGATCTACACCAGCCGGGTGGAACGCTGTTTTGCCGATCAAGCTGCGCGTCTGGCGTTCGGCGAACAAGTGTCCGCTTTGCTGATGGACGTGGTACGCGGCCTGCCGGCGGTCTTGCGCTCAAGGCATCTCGGGTACTGGGGCAGATTTTGCCAGGCTGCTCGGTGGTGCGCTGCCCGTCCGATCATCCGCGCTATGCCGATATGCCGGTGGTGATCTTTCCCGGTAATGTCGGCGACGATGCGGCGCTGACCACGGTATATCGTCGCTTGGCCGGGATAGGATAACCGTATAGGCGCCCCTCCTAATTTGCATATTATTATTTTTAAGTAATTGATAGATTGATATTTTATATAAAATAGTTGGGCAACAAAATCTATAGGATTGTGTAAAACGAAGCCTCGGTTTTGAGCCGTTTTTTCACGATGGCGACCAAAACCTTAACTGAAATTGCAATCCATATTTGTGCTTCACTGCATTTTCGGTAGTGCGAAAGCACCGCTTAATCCGAAGATGCTGTTTGATCCATTTGAAGAAAAATTCGACCTGCTAAAGGCAACGATAAAGGTGAGCGAGCGCAGTGGCTACACATAGAATTTACTGGGTTGACTTTCAGGGGCGGTTTCAAGCGGTAGTCCTCGATATTCACCTTCCCAGAGCAGCACGTCGACCCATGGCTGAGTATGTCGCAAAGTTATTAGTATCAGGCAGAAAGCGTTTTTATCGTTTCAGTTTTAATTGTGTCACCGATCAACTGAAGCAAGGATGAAGGCTGAATGTCTAAAGTTGACTAAGGGGGATAATTATGTTTAAAAATATGAAGGTAGGCGTGCGTTTTGGACTGGGTTTCGGTCTGGTTGTGATTATTCTAGTAGTAATTACAGCCTTATCTATCACGCGACTTTCGCGACAGGACCAAAGGCTAAATTTTATAGTTGATGATAGATATTCGAAAATGGCTATGGTTATGGAGATTGATAATCAAATCAATGTGATTGCCATTTCTCTAAGAAACATGATGCTTACTGATAGTCGCGATGACATGTTTAGGCAAGAAGGAATAATTCTTGAAGCGCGGAAAAAAATTGAAGGAAATATAGAAAAATTACAAAATAAAACTATTGTATTACCGAAAGGAAAGGAGTTGCTACAACACGTTCTGGATAATCGAATTAAATATATTGAGGGTTCTAAGAGATTGGTAACCTTGATTGAAGAAGGGAAAAAGGATGAATCACGGACATATTTGACTCACGTTTTGCGTCCCATCCTGAGCGATTATCATGCCAGCTTGAGTACATTTGGTAAATTTTATGTAGAGTTAATGCATGTAACCGTCCAAGAAGCCGTTGACAACTACAACAATACCCGCAACATGATGCTGGAGTTGACACTACTAGCGATTGTTTTGGCGTTGGCCGCAGGTCTTGTCTTCTGGGTTACGCGCAGCGCTACCAAACCGTTGAATCCAGATCTGAACGTATCAAACCGATTGTACGAAGGTGATTCGACTGCAAAGAGCGAGGTGACTTCTAAGGATGAAATTGGCCAATTACTCTCAGCCATGCAAAATATGGTAGGTAAATTGTCGCAGGTTGGCACCGAAGTACGCAGCGCCTCGGAAAATCTCTCTAGCGCTTCTGAAAAAGTAAGCGCGATCACCCAATACATAAGCCAGACCAACTACGAACAAGCAACCAAGGAAGTTACCGAGGGTGGCGATTCGATGCGGCAAACAGTGTCTGCCATGAAGCAAACCGCAAAAAAAATCAGTATCACTAATGATATCGCCCATCAGACTAATCTGTTGGCGCTAAATGCCGCTATTGAAGCTGAACGCGTGGATGAGAATGGCAAGGGCTTTGCAACGGCGGCAGCGGTAAACAAACTGGCGGAACGCAGCTTGGCTGCAACGCAGACAATCAGTGAGTTGGCCTCCAGTAGCGAGCAGGTGGCGAAGAAGGCCGGTAAGCTGTTGGGCGAAATGGTGCCGTCCATTAACAATACCTCTGATTTGATATAGAAGATCAGTGCCGCATCGTAAGTTTCAATTGGTGTGCAACACTTTATTATGATTTAGAAGGTCGTGATTTTTTTGAGCTAAGCTCGGCATAAGTTGGAGTGGTGACGTCGTCGGTGATTCCAAGCAAAAGATCGAAAGGTGTTGAAGAGGTAGAAACAGCGGTTGAAACGGAAGATGAATTTGTTGAGATACGCTTACAGATGTCGGTGGACTACCGTCTGAAAATTGGAAAATTGCAACGAGGCGACGAAATAGCATGCACAGGAAGTTTGTACAACATTCAGGGTGGGGTAATGCAGGGAGCAATTGTCGAGGAACGAGGCGCATCATCATCCCCGAGTAAGATGCTATGGTTTATTAATGCGATGAAAAAGTAGGCAATATTTATGACAGTGCAAACTCCGTTGCAACGCATTCAGCACCTGATCAACCTGGAACGTGAGGACGTCGGCACACTGATCGCTTATGGCATCGGCATTGGTTTACTATCACTAACGATGCCGATCGCGGTACAGGTATTGGTCAATATCGTCGCTTTCGGTGCGCTATTGCAGCCATTACTGGTGTTGACAATGGTGCTGCTGGTGTTGATTACTTTTAGTAACATCCTGATCGCGTTTCAGTTTTATGTGGTGGAAATGCTGCAACGCCGCTTGTTTGTGCGTATATTTGGCAATGTGGCTTTGCGTCTGCAACAAACCCGCATCGATATCCGCGACGATCACTATGTCCCTAAGTTAGCCAACTATTTTTTCGATGTGGTCATCTTGAATAAAACGGTGACGGTATTATTACTGGAAACCTTGGGGTATGTGCTGCAAACCGTGATCGGTATGGTGCTTCTGGCGTTTTATCATCCCCTGCTGCTGGCCTTTGATCTGTTTTTAATCGCCATGCTGGCGCTGATCCTTTTTGTAATGAGTAAAAACGGCGTGACGACGGCCATTGCGCAATCGGAAGCCAAGTATGCTGCAGCGGCCTGGCTGGAAAATATCGCTGTCAACTCTCTGCTAGGCAAATCAGCCAGCGACAGTGCGTTTTTAAATACGCAAACCGAACGGATTGCCCATGACTACCTGGAGGCCTCAGTCCGTCATTTCCGGATATTGGCCCGGCAAAACCTAAGCGCCTTAATGTTGCATGCATTTGCCAGCACCTTGCTGCTGGGTATGGGCGGCTGGATGGTTATAGAACGCCAACTCAGTCTGGGACAATTGATTGCCGCCGAACTGGTGGTTAGCGCCATGATTTACGGCCTGCTCCGCTTGGGCAAAATGCTGGGCGACTATTACGAACTACTGACCAGCGTCCATAAGCTGGGGTATTTGCTTGATTTGCCACAAGAAACCAATCAGGGTGCAACACCGAAAAATACTGACAAGCCTTATCAGGTCGATATTTACTGTGCCTCCCTGCCGGAAAGCCCCTATCTGGATGAGTTGCGCGGCCTTGATTTGCGTCTCGCTCCGGGCGATAAGCTGGTGATTAGCGATGGTGCCAACCGGGGCAGCCTGTTGGACATGCTGTTCGGTCTACGCGCACCCAGCAGCGGTTATGTTTGCTTGGATAATCATGATTTGCGAGATCTTAATTTGGGCATGTTACGCGACAATGTCAGTCTGGTGCGTGACACCGAAATTGTCGAAGCCAGCATACTGGACAACCTGTGTTTTGGTCGTGAACTTGAATTACTAGCCCTGCGGCAGGTGTTGGTGCAAGTCGGTTTACTGGATACCATTGCCGCCTTGCCGGCCGGTTTGAACAGCCGTTTGTGTGTCAATGGCGCGCCGCTCACGGCTGAGCAATCCTTACGGTTAACACTGGCACGGGCCATAGTCGGTCGGCCTCGGCTATTGTTACTGGATGGCGCGCTGGATCGCATTGACCAGCGGATTTTGCCAGCACTGCTCGATAGCCTGCTGGCTGCCGATGCGCCGTGGACGCTGATTGTCACCAGCCATGATGCGAATGTTATCGCGCGTTGCCAGCGCCGGGCCCGTATCGAATCCGGTATTTTGATCGAAACCACTACCGAAGATTACGGTAAATAGTAATGGAAACCCAACACACATCTCCCATTTCAGCGCCAGAAATCAGCGTGCTGTCGCGTGCGGCAACCGTGCCACTGGCAGGCCGGCTTGCTCGTTCCTTGCTGTTACTGTTTTTTATTTTAATGGTCTTGCTGGCTTTTACACCCTGGCAACAAAACGTGCGCGGCATTGGGCGCGTCGTTGCCTATGCGCCTGCGGAGCGCCAGCAAATCATCAGCGCACCGGTAGAAGGCCGGGTGGGGCGTTGGCTGGTTAAAGAGGGTACGCAAGTTAAACAGGGTGCAGTGCTGGCAGAATTACTCGACAATGATCCGTTGTTGTTGCAACGCCTGGCGAGCGAACAGCAAGCTTTATTGGCCAGACAGGCCGCCACAGACAGTCGCGTCAAAACTTTTCGCGAGCAGTTGAGTATGGCAGAACAAGCCCGGCCACAGGCTTTATCCGCAGCCGAGTCGCGTGTCAACATGGCTCGCGAACGCCGCAAGGCTGCCGAGCAATCGGTAGATGCCGCCAAGGCTGCCCGGCAAACCGCCTCATTGAATTTGTTGCGGCAACAGAAACTACAAGGCAATGGCTTGGCCTCGCAACGCACCCTGGAGCTATCTCAATTGGAAATGGCACAACGCGGCGCCGAGGTCGAACGGGCGCAAGCCGGATTGCAAGCGGCAAAGAGCGAAATCGACGCGTTGAGCGCTGACAGGCAAAAACTCACCGCAGATGCCGCAGCAACCATCGAAAAAGCACGAGCCGAACTTAACAAAGCTATTGAAGATCAAAATTACGTCATTGCCGATTTATTAAAACTGGAAACCCGGCTGGCGCGCCAACAAACGCAAACGGTCACGGCACCACGCGCCGGCACGGTGTTACGCTTGCTGGCCAATCCCGGCGCGGAGCTGGTGAAAGCCGGTCAGGCACTGGCGATTTTGATTCCCGACAGCGAACAACGTGCTGTCGAACTGTGGGTAGACGGTAATGACCTGCCCTTGATTGTCACCGGCAGCCGGGCGCGCTTGCAGTTTGAAGGCTATCCCGCGATACAGTTTGGCGGCTGGCCGTCATTCTCGGTAGGCTCATTCGCAGGTAGGGTAGCGCTGATCGACGCCACCGACGACGGTAAAGGCAATTTCCGTGTCCTGATTATAGCGGATGCTGATGACGACATTGCCTGGCCCAGTGTGCGGTTCCTGCGCCAAGGTGTGCGAGTTAATGGTTGGGTGCTGCTGAGCCAGGTGACCCTAGGCTATGAGTTATGGCGGATTTTCAATGGCTTCCCAATGCTAATATTGCCGGAACCTAATGTAATGGAAAACCCCAAGGGTGAAAGTAGAAACCATGTCAGTCACGAGAAAAAAGGCTTATGAACAAGATCGTCATTCTGACGTTTGCGCTCTTGCTCAGCTGGCTGCTGGTCGGAAATGCCAGCTCCGCCAGCGCGCCATTGACTCTGAATGAGGTGCAGAGCTCAGCGCAGCAAGCCTTCCCGAGTTTGCTGGCAGCAAAACAGCGCCAGCGCGCCGCCGAAGGCGAATATCAGACGGCGGAAGGCGCATTTGATACAACGTTAAAAGTGCAAAATCGCTGGTCAGTCACTGGCTTGTACCAAAACCGGAATAACGATATCAGTATTGAACAGCCCACCAGCTTGGGAGGTACGACATTCTTCGGCGGCTGGCGGCGCGGCACTGGCGATTATCCGGTTTACGACGGCAAAAGCCTGACGGCCACAGACGGCGAAGCACGACTTGGCGTTAACATCCCGCTGTGGCGTAACCGCGAAATCGACCAACGCCGCGCCAGTCTAAAACAGGCGGAACTAGGTCAAATGATTGCTGGTCACGAATACGATCAAATCTTGCTGGAAATCCGTCGGCTGGCTGCCCACCGTTATTGGGATTGGGTGCTGGCCGGCCAACGTTTGCAGATTGCCAAACGCATGCTTCAAATTGCCGAACAACGCGATGCCGGGATACGCAAGCGAGTAACTGCTGGAGATATACCAAAATTTGAGGCTTTGGACAATCAACGGGCAATTATTGAACGCCGCGAGCGCCGGGTGGCGGCCCAGCGGATGCTGGAACAAAGCGCGATCCAACTGTCTCTGTACTGGCGTGACGCCGAGGGTCGGCCACGCATGCCAGTCGCCGAACAGTTGCCATCTGGATTTCCTGGTCAAGTGCCAACGACCACTCTGGATTACCCAAAAGCCTTGCAAACAGCGCTAGCGCAAAGACCAGAATTACGTCGTCTCGACATGCAAAGTCGACAAACACAAATAGACTTGGAACTGCAACAAAACCAACGCGCTCCCGATGTCGATTTATCAATGATGGGCGCCAAGGATATAGGCAACGGCAAGGACAATCTCAATCGCAATGAATTGTATGTGGGTCTAAATGTCAATATTCCCTTGCAGCGCCGGGTCGCCAGTGGTCGTGCTCAAGTTGCTGGCGCCAATCTGCAACGCTTGACATCGGAGCGTATATTGCTAGAGGATCGCATTGCCGCCGAATTGAAAGATATTTTGTCAGCCTTGTCCGCCGCGCGTCAGCGCCAGACACTCACTCTTCTGCAACAAACAGCCGCCCAGAAGCTAGAGGAAGGCGAGCGTACCCGTTTTGAACTGGGTGACAGCACCCTGTTGATTGTCAACTTGCGCGAAATAGCCCACGGTGATGCGGCCTTACTGGCCACTGAAGCCACCAGTAACTTGTTCAAAGGGTATGCTGATTATCAGGCGGCATTGGGTATGCAAGCTAAATGAACTCATTGAGCATGCCTTGAGCATGGCCTGGATTCTTGATATCGACACCACGGTTACAATCTATTCGGACATCAAAGTGGCGCCGAGGCCAGTTACAACCCGCTTAAGCCGGGATGCCTCGGCCGCACAGTTCGTACCTATGGGATTGGCAATCTGTGACTCGCGCTGCAACCACATGTTCAGAGCGGCAAGCCTCTCAGTGCAGCAAACAGCTTTCCCAAGCTTATCATGGAACATCCGCGTTCAAAATATGGGGCAGCGCTACCGTGTTCGCGCAGATTGTGAAAATTGCTTTGACGAATTGAAAGAATCAATGGGATCGGGTGCATATAGTACCCAGGACTCGTCAGCCGATTTGCTTGAACTCTGGCGATCTTGCGAAAAAAATGCGGTGTAAATATAGTTACCCATTAAAGTGTTTAGCGCATGCGTGGCGTGCTCCCTTTCGCACGCTGGCCACTACAAAAAAGCAGTAAGCCTGATATTTACGGGCCGTTCTTGACTGGTTGAAATGCAAAAATTTTTTGGGCGATACCTCAGAGTCAAACTGCTTTGAGCTTCATCAGTCACTTCGCCCCGCACTGAAGACTTTATTTGTGCGGCTGAATATTATGGCTAATCAGGAGGTATTGATAATGCATTACTATTTCATAACAGGAACATCTTTTGGTTTGGGCAAGGCCATTGCAGAGGCATTGTTGCAACGCGAAGATGTTTTTGTATATGGAATTTCACGAACATCTTCCATCTCTCATTCGCACTACAAACATGTGTTTGCAGACTTGAGTAATCCGTCTCAACTATCATCCATTATTAAAATATTTGAAGCGTCATTCACCAATCAAGATTCTTTATATCTGATTAATAATGCTGGCGTGATTGATCCTATCAAGTATCTTGGAGACTTTACAGCGGAAGAAATTTTACTGCTTATGCAAGTAAATCTCATAAGCCCACTACAATTAATGAATGCTTTTTTTAAAATTCCACAAGGAGTAAAAAGGAGAATCGTTATAAATGTATCTTCGGGCGCTGCATCAAAAGTAACCGACGGTTGGTCTATATATGGTTCATCGAAGGCAGCCCTTGACCACGCATCTCTTCATGCCGCTAAAGAGATGGAGCTAAACGGTACGGCAAATATTCATATTTTTTCAGTAGCTCCCGGGGTTGTAGATACGCATATGCAAGCAAAAATTAGAGCTGTTTCAAAGAATTCATTTTCTATGGTAGATCGATTTATAGATTTACATGAAACCAATGCATTGGATACTCCTGAACAAGTCGCACAAAAATATTTGAAAATACTAGATGCACCTCAAGAATTCCCCAAAGTTGTTTTTTCTGCACGTGAAATTTAAAAGTCCTTTGACCTGAATCATCCATAAAATTATCCTCAAAAGGAACCGTCAAGCACCAGATATTGCTAGTTTACTTGGTGCGGCTTCGCTTGCTCGTTGCTGGTATTGTTTGGCTCTCAGCATCATTCAGTAAAAATTGATTGAATGCATTCGCAGCAGTGGAAAGACGCTTATTTTTACGATGTACTACATGCCAGTGACGCATGATA
>JAIOPT010000043.1 GCA_021413765.1 Betaproteobacteria bacterium | reverse complement strand
ACGCATTCCAGTCACGCCACTGTCGTCTCCTAAAACTTCATCCATTACTTGATGCAATTGCAGCGTAATCTTGCCTTGCTCAACCTGCTTCATCAAGTGATCAATTGTGATGCGTTCAGCGCGGAAGCTATCGCGTCTGTGTACGAGCGTGACATGGCGCGCAATGTTAGAGAGATACAGCGCTTCTTCCACTGCAGTGTTGCCGCCCCCTATTACTGCCACATCCTGCCCCCGATAAAAAAAACCGTCACAGGTGGCGCAAGCGGACACACCCTTACCCATGAATTTTGTTTCAGAGGGCAAACCCAGATACTGTGCCGAAGCACCAGTGGCGATAATAAGTGCATCGCAAGTGTAACTACCCGCATCGCCAATCAAAGTGAACGGTTTCTGTTGCAGCTTGACAGTATGGATGTGGTCAAAAACAATCTGCGTGTCAAAACGTTCCGCATGTTGCTGGAAGCGTGTCATTAGTTCAGGACCTTGCACACCCATCACATCGGCAGGCCAGTTGTCCACATCGGTGGTGGTCATCAGCTGGCCGCCCTGTGCCATGCCGGTGATCAGCACGGGTTTAAGATTGGCACGCGCAGCATAGACGGCGGCGGTATAGCCGGCGGGGCCTGAGCCAAGAATGAGTAGTCGGTGATGCTGAGTTGGTTTTTCCATAAAAATACAATTCTCTAGTCCAGTGCAATCGGGGGGTGAAATTTAACAGTGGCGCATCCGTTTGTCGAGGGTAAAATACAGCCATGCCGAATACAAACATGTAGCCACCAAATAAACTGTCTGGACCTGAGGTACTTAATTTTTCCGGTTAAACGCAGACCTTGGTTTGAGGGCGCTCCACTATCTCCAGTCGGTCTCAATATTACAAACAGGGTAGAATACAAACGATATGATGATTTGGCTACTTTCCGCTCTATGGCTACTTTCTATCCCAAGTTTGGGCGCAATGGAACTACCTGGCATCCCTGGATTTATTGATGAAATGGTAATAAAACACCAGTTCCAGCGAGACGAACTGGTGCAAATATTTAAGCGCGCGCAATACCGCCAAACGGCCATCAATGCCATTTCCGCGCCAACCACTATCAAACCTTGGCCACAATACCGGGCCACCTTCACCAATAATAAGCACATCAGCGATGGGCTAAAATTTTGGCAAAACCATATAAATGCACTGCAACGTGCGGAAAAGGAATACGGTGTGCCGCAGGAAATGATCGTCGCGGTGATTGGTGTGGAAACCAATTACGGTCGCAACACAGGCAAGTTCAATATATTGGATACGCTTTCTACTTTGGCATTTGATTATCCGCGTCGTGCCGATTTTTTCCGCAACGAATTGGAGCAATATCTGCTACTGGCACGCGAGCAAAAATTCGAACCATTCAAAATACAAGGCTCCTATGCAGGTGCATTGGGCATTCCGCAATTCATGCCGAGTAGTTACCGAAAACATGCAGTGGATTTTAACAACGATGGAGCAGTTAATTTATTTAACGACCCGGAGGACTCAATCGGTAGCGTAGCAAATTATTTCAAGCAATATGGCTGGCAGAATGGTGAACCTGTAGCAGCTCGTGTCAAATTAAACGAAAAGACTGAATTAAACATCAAAGAAATCCACAGCATGGCAACTTGGGCTGAGATGGGGGTGATTCCAGTCGCGCAAACCGCAGACCTGAATTCTGCATGGCTACTGGATTTTACAGTCCCCGAGGGCAAGGAATTCTGGCTGGCATTCAAAAATTTTCAAGTCATTATGCTTTACAACAACAACATCTTCTATGCTATGTCCGTGCATCAACTTGCCGATGCTCTCCGCGATGCTCGAATCCTGAATTAAATCAATCCAAATAGTTATTGCGACTCAATACAATTTAAGGCTAAAGTAACCAATTGTTTTTCTTGGAACAGCATCTAGATGCAAAACATTATGAGGTTGGCTCTTTTTTGAATCTGCATAAAGGGATGGCATAAATAATAGCTTTGTGAGATGGGTCACCCAAATTTGATGCACTAACTATTTCCCTAGCCAAAACTCGACCATACGTTTATTTCATTGATAATTACACCGAACAAATAATGGGGTTTTTTATAACCGCTGATACTGCAGGAACAGAGGGTGGGCTTGCTGCCACCGCTTTAGGACGATTTCGGCACAATCCGAAATCCTTCCTGAAGCTGATTCTGCTCGGATTTACACTTGTGGGTCTGCCCCTCATTGTTGCGCTTATTAATAGTGCCGTATCCATCGACCGCTTGGCAGACCAGAGTCGCAAGGCTGTATATCAGGCAGTGCAAATCACGCTGGCCAGCCATACTTTAACAAATGAAATTAATTTAATGGAACGAAGCGTGCGACAGACACTTATCCTTGGTGATGAATCCTTGCTTGAGGGATATTTTCAAGCTCACACAAAGTTCGGAAAAACAGTTACAAACCTCTTCCAACTCTCATCACGTACTGAGCAGAAGCAGATGTTGGGGCAGCTGCAATCACTAGAAACAGGGATTTTTCAGAAGGTATCAGCTGCGAGGCAAGCTCCAGAAAAACTGCGCGAGCTGGTTCAAAGCTTCGCGCCATTGCTTGATTATGCGCGCAGCTTTTCTACCGTTGGTTATGCATTAATAGAACTAGAGGTGGATGAAATGCAGAATATGGCGGAGCATGCGCAAACCATTATGGTTTGGGAATTGTTCGCTTTAATCCCTTTTGCGATTTTGCTGGCACTTGGATTCTCTTTGTTGATTACACGTCCAATTCGTCAAATTGATGAAGCTATCCGAAACATGGGACAAGGTGAGCTATCAAAAATAGTACGTGTCGATGGCCCACAGGATTTAGTATACCTTGGCGAACGCCTTGATTGGATGCGTCGCCGCTTGCTTAAACTGGAAGAGCAAAAAACAAAATTTCTTCGACACGTTTCTCACGAACTCAAAACACCCCTCACTTCAATGCGCGAAGGTGCGGACTTGCTTGCAGAAGGCGTGGTTGGGGAGCTGACCATAAAACAACAGCAGATAGCAAATATTCTCCATAGCAACAGCATCCAATTGCAAAAACGAATCGAAGATTTATTGAGTTACAGTGCGTTGCAAACCGAGAAATCTGCACTTATGAAACATCAAACAAATTTTGCGGGCATTTTGAGTGTCGTGTTGCAAGATCAGAATCTCGCCATTATGAATAAAAACCTGAAAATCGATCTAGCTTGTACGGAGTTGATGATTGACTGTGACGGACAAAAAGTCAGAATCATTATTGACAACCTTTTATCAAATGCAGTGAAATTTTCCCCTCTCGGCGGCCGCATCAAAATATGGTCAAACAAGGTGGACGATTCTGTCCAACTGGACATAATGGATGCTGGTTCAGGCATAGATGAAATTGACCAGGACAAAGTATTTGAGCCCTTTTATCAGGGACGAAGAATGCCCGTAAGTCATGTTAAGGGAACGGGATTGGGATTGTCCATTGCGCGTGAGTATGCACTTGCTCATGGTGGCAATATTGATCTAGTACAACATAAATCTAAGGTAGGTGCCCATTTCCGCCTTACCTTGCCTATCCACGATCCAGAAAGTTGCTCATGAGTATTACTCCCAAAAAATCATGGGTTGTTTTAACAATGATGTTGGTCACTCTGAACGCCTGTTCAATCATTCCAAACCAACCACCTATAGCAGTGTTGCCTCCTCAACCGCTTGCTATCGCACCCAGCCAACTGGAAGTATTAATGCAATATTACGATTACATCCGAAAAATGCCCTCAACAGATCTGGTTAAAGAACATGACAAAGCGAAACAAAATTTAATATTGGCCAGGAGCGACAGTGCTCGAGCAGAATTGGCACTGCTCCTTGTATTGCCCAATACATCCTTCCGCGATACTAGCGCCGCACTTAATCTGCTCAATGAATGGCCGAAGGATGCAAAATTGTCGATCAGCATGCGCAGCTTCAAACATTTACTGTCAGCGCTACTTGCTGAACAACAGCGTATTAACAGCAGTGTGAATGAGCTATCACAAAAGTTGAAAGAAGAGCAAAAGCGCTCTGAGATTTTAAAAAATCAGATTGATGACATCAAGAGTATGGAAAAAAACCTTATTCTCAGGGATAAGCCTTGAGTACAATACAGAAATGACTGAATCTAATCCAAAAATTCTCATAGTCGATGACGATGCAGACCTGCTTGAACTGCTCTCCATTCGTTTAACGGCTGCTGGATATAAAACGGAATTGGCACAAAGCGCCGAGATTGCCCTTAATTATTTAGACGTGTCACGCCCGCAACTGGTTATTAGCGATATGCAAATGAGCGGCATGGATGGAATGAAATTGTTCGAACATATTCACCGCACCATCCCTACTTTGCCCGTAATAATCCTGACGGCGCATGGCACCATACCTGATGCCGTTGCAGCGACACAGCAAGGTGTATTCGGCTACCTGACCAAACCTTTCGACAGCAAAATTCTGCTAGCCCAAGTTGTTCAAGCTCTCAGACTGGCACCTGCCACTGCGCTCCAAAAAGATGAATCTCAAGCATCTTGGCACAAAGACATCATCACCCAAAGCGCCGTGATGGAGGATATCCTCACGAAAGCAGAACTCGTCGCAAAAGGCGATGCAAGCGTGCTTATTTATGGAGAAAGTGGCGCCGGCAAGGAATTGTTTGCCCATGCCATTCACGATGCATCCAAGCGCCATCATCGGCCGTTTGTAGCCGTCAACTGTGCTGCAATTCCCGAACAGTTATTGGAATCAGAATTGTTTGGGCACGTCAAAGGGGCGTTTACTGGCGCAGTTCGAGATCACAAGGGCTTGTTTCAATTGGCAGAGGGGGGCACGCTTCTTCTTGATGAAATTGGCGACATGCCGCTTCCGCTCCAGGTCAAGCTACTACGAGTTCTCCAGGAAAGACAAGTGCGCCCTGTAGGATCAGTGCAGACTATTCCGGTGGATGTACGCATTATTTCTGCTACCCACCGCGACCTTCTAGCTGAAATAGGTACAGGCAGTTTTCGCGAAGATCTCTATTATCGACTAAAAGTTGTAGCGCTTACAATTCCAGCATTGTCACAACGGCGTGAAGATATCCCTATGTTGGCTAACCATTTTCTCAACCTGCTTAGCGCAAAATATGATAAAAAAATTAATGGATTTTCTCCCGATGCGATGGAAATGCTGGTACGCGCCTCTTGGCCTGGTAACGTGCGACAACTAATGAATGTTGTCGAACAATGCGTTGTGTTAAGCACTGCCGCACTCATTTCTCCCGTGCTAGTGTACGATGCCATGCAAAAAGAAGAAGAAGAAGTGTTAGTTTCGTTCGAAGATGCACGCAGACATTTCGAACGAGACTATCTGGTACGTGTACTAAAAATTACAGTAGGTAATGTGACCAAAGCTGCGGGTTTAGCCAAACGCAACCGAACCGAGTTCTATAAATTACTCCAGAGACATCAGCTTGATCCCTCCCTTTTCAAACAGTCACAAAATTAACGAATCACCCAGTATTTCATCTAGGAAAAATAGTGCTAACGTTTCTCAACGCCTGATAAAGAAGCTTGGCCACTGCCTCATCGGTCGGGAATGAACTGCGTGATTTGATGATTTTTCTCAGGTCCATGTTAATCGACTCGTTAGCATTTTTCGACTACTTGACGAACTAATGCACGGTAATGCACAGACTTCGTTGATGAAGCTTGGCACCACACCATACGGATAACCCCCGCCTGACACAGCCGGACAGTAGCTTCCCTAGGTGCATATCGCCATCAGCATAAGAATTCAGGAACCACAGAGAAATACGACACAAGTTGTTCAGACATCTTGGTGGAATTGCTGTGTCGAACTAAGGCCTACTATCCATGTATCAATCAATGCTCAGGAGGTTGACGGCAAGTTGCTCCGCAACCTGCACCCGGATCAGATAATTAACCAGTTTTAAATAATGTACCTGCGCCATGACTCATACATTTCGACTATCTTCCATGCTGGCAGCAGTTCTGGTTCTGAGCGCGTGTACGTCGGTACCGACTGGCCCGGGTATGCTTGCACTGCCGGATATGGGAAAATGTTTTGACCAGTTCAGATTTGACGAAACCGATTGCAGGCAATGTGCCAGCGCTCAGGTCGGTAGCCGCACGGCATATGAAGCAGCGGTTGATAGTGGGGTGAGAAGCGCAGTAGTTGGAACTGCAATTGGTGCCACTGCGGGCGCATTGCTTGGCGGACACAATGGCGCTGGCGTGGGTGCCTGATCTGGATTGCTCATTGGTTCCATGGTGGGAGTGAAAACTGGTGAAAGTTCAGGGCGCAACCTTCAGCAGCGTTATGACTTTGCATATCACCAATGCATGTATGCGAATGGCCATCGTGTCCCGGTATCAGGCCGCTTGGAAAAATCACGGCAGACTGTCAGGAATAGTAAATTGTAGTAATCGCGACATCATCTGACAATTACCCGAATTGATCGAAGTGACTGTTAGTTCAGATTCAGCTATTCAATGTGGTAATTTTATCGTGCCACGTTTTCTTTCCGTCACACAAGTTTGCATCGGTGTACGCCCGCAACACATCTTACCTTGATGGGTGCGGTCGTTGTTGTAGTCCAGCAGCCAGTTATCCACATCAACTTGCAGTTCTTCGATCGAGCTGTATATCTTGCGTCTGAATGCAACCTGATAGAACTCTTGCAGGATGGTCTTGTGGAAGCGTATCGCAGATTCCATTGTTCTGCGGGTGGCGCACTTTGGCCTTGGTGGTGTCTAGCTTGGGCCACAGCCCACTTGGAGTAAGTATCGACAAAAGTTTGTTGATAAATTCTGCCTACGCCCTTGATCGTGCCGACGTAAAAAGTATCCTGGCTGCCGAGATAGCCAGGATGCGCGGTCTCGATTTCGCCGTGTACAACGTCATCTTCCTGC
>JAIOPT010000025.1 GCA_021413765.1 Betaproteobacteria bacterium | reverse complement strand
TGCGTCCGCTGACTCCGCAAGAGACACAAGCATGGCCTGTGATGCTACGCGCCGGGGCATTGCGTTTTTGGTTGTCGCGTTTGCATGATCTGCATTTCCCCATCGCAGGAGAAATGACGCACGCTAAAGATCCGCAACATTTTAGACGTGTGCTGGAAGCGCGTATTCGTGCTTAAAAATTGGAGAAAAGAACTATGGAAAGTAGAAGTGTAAACGCGAGCAATGGCTGGAATTGGATACGAGATGGCTTTGCCCTGGTCAGGCTAAGTCCCGTCATTTGGATAGCACTGTTTCTAATCTACTTGCTTATTGGTGTGGTGCTGACCTTCATACCCATGGTGGGTTCTATATTGTTGAATCTGCTTGCGCCTGTGTTCATAGCGGGGTTTATGTTGGGTTGCCGCGCGCTGGAAAATGGTGAGGAATTGGAAATCAACCACCTGTTCATTGGCTTCAAACAAAACACCTCCCAGTTGATTACCGTGGGTGGGCTTTATTTGGCGGGAGTCATTGTGATCGCTGGTATTACTTTAATATTTACCGGGGGCAGTTTTCTGACCGCGATGAGTGCGCATCAGCACGATATTGAACACGCTGGAGCGGCGGCCGTAGCGGCGGGTGGCGGGATGTTGTTTGCGGCGTTGTTTATCTTGGCGGCGTTGGTACCGCTGATGATGGCCTATTGGTTCGCGCCCATTCTGGTGGTGTTTCACGACATGCAAGCGAAAGACGCAATGAAAACAAGTTTTGACGCCTGCATGAAAAACATCATGCCTTTTTTGGTGTATAGCCTGATTTCCATGGGCTTGATCTTCCTAGCCGCCATTCCTTTCGGTTTAGGGCTATTTGTATTGATCCCCACCATGACTGCTTCCTTATATTCAAGCTACAAGGATATTTTTAACCCACCTCCAGTGGCTGGTGGTGAGATAGCTATGTAATTTTTTGTACCCAGAACTGGTACATGCTGATAAAGGTGTAGGGATTTTCCTGTTCGAACACATGCCAACAATCAAGGTTGTTTCTCGTGCGATCTTCTGGGAACCTCGCTTCATATTGCCTCATGACTTGAGTCGGCAATTGAAACCCCAACATTTTCAAGCCTAATTCGGCCAGTATTTCTTTAATCTGCATCAGGTTGAAACGGTGTTCCTGTACGTGAAATAGTAAATCTCGGCATTCGCTGGTGCCGTAAAAATCGCGCATCGCAAAAATGTCTGCTGCATGTTTTTGGTCGGCTTGCGACATCAGTTCGTGCCTGAGTTTTCGGATGTCCTCAGCGTTGGCGTTCTGATACATGCTCAAGTTTCTTCGGGCGATTTCGCTATAAAACCCTAATTTCATGAATCCTCCTGCGCGTAGCATGGAGGCAAGTACTCGCCAGCCGGCGACGGGGTCGGCCATGTGGTGTAAAACTCCTACAGATTCAATCGCATCAAATTTCCATCCAGTTTGCCCCAGTTCCATAATGTCGGCTTGCGCGTATTCGATATGACTGATGGAAAATTCGGCAGTTTTCCTAAGGGCATAACACAGGCTTTTCAAGCTTAAATCCACCGCTACCAGACGCGACGTGTGAAAACTTTGGGCAACGTCTATGGCTTGCCTTCCTGTGCCACAACCTGCAATCAGGTAATCCACCTTATCTTTTTGGCTAAACTTGATTTCTGCATGTGGAAAGGTATTGGGTAGATAAGCATGCAAGGTAGTTTTGACGCCTTGTGCAGCGTGCTTCATCCATCGTGGATATGGATTTTCTTCGTATTGCTGTTTGACCAATCTGGATACATCGTCGCTGATTGAGGTAAGACACTTGATGCTATCGGCATATGCAAGCTCTTGGAGCGGCTCTTCAACTTGCTGCTGCAAAAGTTCATTTATAACCTTTGGCAAAGCCATTTTTCGCAGCTTGTCTATGCCTATTAGTGTGTGTAAAGGGAAGTAAGTGGCGTAGGTAGCGAGCCACAAGTAAGGTGGTGAAGTTTCTTCTGCTAGTGCGGTTTCAAGCTTGTGTTTGAGTGCAAGCGCAGACTCAAGCTCACCTTCGTCATGGAAGAACACATATTCATTGAGAAAGCACTGCTTGGCCAGAGCACAACAGAAATCTAATAGTTTCGGATTTTCTGATCCCTGAGAAGTTGACATTGATACATGCTGAAGCAATGCGAAGCGTACCAATGTCAGAAATTTTTCTATCTCGATATCACATGCAGCAGCGTTCTCCAACAGGCAAAGCAGATGTTTGTTGGTGGCGACTTCCAATAACTCGTCCGCAAATAGCGCTTCCAGCGTAAGCTTATGCGGCCAAGACTTTACGCTGCGTTCAATGCAGCGTTTGATGGGTGGAGATTGCTTGATGAACCCAACTATTGTTTCCAGCAGATCATTAGGGTCTCCCCATGGCTCTGACATTGCCCGCATGGTGAGCGCGGCAATGTCGCCACTATCGTTTTCTTGAATGGTCAGGCCTTTAATGGCAGTAAAGAATGTTGAATTCGTGTTCACACTCTCTTCTATGGTTAAGGCGGCGACGGCCGCTTGAAGCGCAGCAGAGAGGTTGCCTAATTTGTGTTGTGTATGGCTGTAGCCGATAAGAGCCGGAACTGAATGGGGTTGAATGGAAAGTGCTGCCTGATAACTTATCAGGGCATCCTGATCACGCCCCAATTCCTGGAGGACATTGCCACGGTTCACAAGTGTCCCGAGGTGATTCGGCACGATCACGAGTGCACGATCGTAGCTGTTCAATGCGTCGCTGAAGCGCTTCAACCCTTTCAGGGCATTCCCCCTGTTGAACAGGGCTTCAGGGTCGCGAGGTGCTATGCTTAGCGCACGGTCGTAGTTAACTAAAGCTTCTTGAAGCAACCCCAGCCCAAGCTGGGCTGTGCCCAGATTGGCGTAAGCTCCGGCATGTTTTTGATTAGCCTTGATGGCACGTTTAAGCAGTTCTATCGCCTG
>JAIOPT010000024.1 GCA_021413765.1 Betaproteobacteria bacterium | reverse complement strand
GAAGAACGAAGGCCAGGCTTACGCCAATGATGTAATACCCAGAGCGAAAGGTGCGGCAGCGCGTCTGATGCAGGAGGCCGAAGGTTATCGCCAGCGCGTGATCGCCAGTGCCGAGGGTGATGCCAGCCGCTTCCAGCAAGTGCTGAAGGAATACGAGAAGGCACCTGCCGTTACTCGCGAACGCATGTATATCGACATGATGCAACAAATTTTGACCAGCACAAGCAAGGTAATGGTGGACCAGAAGAGTGGTAACAACCTGCTGTACTTGCCGCTGGACAAGCTGATTCAAAGCACTGCACAGAGTGCGCCACCTTCACCCGAGACACAAGCAGCGGGCCATATTGAACAACAAGCGGTTCCGCCCGTACCGATGAATGAAACTGCGGCAGTAATGCCGCGCGCGCGCGAGGAATTGCGTGGCCGCAACAGGGAGGCACGTCAATGAAAACCAATTTTGTCAATATTTTGATTGGCGCAGCCGCAGCATTAATCTTGCTCAGTCTGAGTATGTTCGTGGTAGATCAGCGCCAGACAGTCATCGTGTTACAACTCGGTGAAATGGTGGGCGTAAAGACCGCACCCGGTCTCTATTTCAAAATTCCGCTGATACAGAATGTACGTTATTTTGACTCGCGCATTTTGACCTTTGATAGCGTGGAACCAGAACGGTTTATCACTGCTGAAAAGAAAAACGTGATGGTGGATTCCTTCGTCAAGTGGCGCATCGCCGATGTAAAGCAGTATTACGTCAGTGTGGGAGGGGACGAGATCCGTGCAAAAACTCGTTTGATGCAGACGGTAAATTCCAGCATGCGTGAGGAGTTCGGTAAGCGAACTATCAATGAAGTGGTATCCGGCGAACGCGACAAAATCATGGATACACTGCGTCAAAAGGCCGATTTAGACGCACGCAAAATCGGTGTGCAAGTTCTGGACGTGCGCCTGAAGCGAGTGGATTTCCCGACTGAAATCAGTGAATCTGTCTATCGCCGGATGGATGCTGAACGTAAGCGCGTTGCCAATGGGCTACGTGCAACCGGCAATGCCGAGAGTGAGAAGATCCGCGCCGATGCTGACCGGCAACGAGAAGTAACACTCGCCGATGCATACCGTGATGCGCAAAAAATAAAGGGGGATGGCGATGCGAAAGCATCTGCGATTTATGCTGCTGCGTTTGGGCGTAACTCAGAGTTCTATGCATTTTATCGCAGCATGGATGCATATAAACAGAGCTTCAAGAACAAGAGCGATGTCATGGTGATGGATCCCAGCTCCGCATTCTTTAAGTATCTCAAGGGTTCCGGTAAGGCGGGCAAATAAGTAGAGGTTTTCAGTATGCTGACTTATTGGTTTATTGGGTTGGCATTGATGCTGGTTATTGAAGGTATCATGCCGTTTCTATTTCCTGCCTTGTGGCGCGAAGCGCTTCGCAAACTGGTGCTGTTTTCTGATGGACAAATCCGTTTTATCGGCCTCACTGCCATGCTGTCCGGGCTATTGTTACTGTATTGGGTGAAATAATGCCGAATTCAAATTGGCTGCTGCCAGAATACATTCAAGATATGTTGCCGGATGAGGCATGGCACATTGAGCGCATGCGCGCTAATGTGCTTGAATTGCTGCGCCTGTCCGGTTATCAATTAGTAGCACCGCCATTATTGGAATATGCCGAGTCTTTGCAGATCATTGGCAACCATGATATGGATTTGCGCACTTTTAAGCTGGTTGACCAATTGAGTGGACGTACCTTGGCGCTGCGCGCCGACATCACGCCACAGGTGGCGCGCATAGACGCACACTTGCTCAATCGTCAAGGAATAACCCGGCTGTGCTATGCCGGAAGCGTGCTACACACCCAGCCTGCAGGATTAATGCGCACTCGCGAATTATTACAGATTGGTGCAGAGCTTTATGGTCACAGCGGTTTGGAAAGTGATCTGGAGGTGCAGCGTTTAATGCTCCAGGCTTTAACTTTACTCGGTGTTGAAGGAGTTCATCTTGATCTTGGCCATGTTTCTCTGTTTCGCGCGCTGATCAGTCGCGCGGGGATTCCGAAAAAACTGGAAGTAGAGCTGTCCAACGCGTTGCAAGGCAAGAACGTGCCTGCATTACAGCCATTAGTGGCTGATTTAATGCCGGAAGTGAAAAGTGCGCTGTTGGCATTACCAACATTGTACGGTGGGATAGAGGTGATAGCACATGCCCGTGCGGCGTTGCCGAATTATCCTGAAGTAGTGGCAGCGCTGAATGAACTGGAGCAAGCTGCGGCTCATCTGCAACCTCTAGCACACAGCATAGGCATCGATCTTGCCGAGCTGCGCGGCTACCACTACCACAGTGGCATGGTATTTGCCGCTTATCATGCAGGCAGCCATGATGCCATCGCTTTGGGCGGACGTTATGATGACGTGGGCAAAAGCTTCGGCCGTGCCCGCCCCGCCACCGGTTTTAGCATGGATTTACGCCTGTTGTATGGCTTGCTGGAGCAACACGCGCAACCTATGGGCATATTGGCACCACATAGCGATGATTCAGCACTTCACGAAAAAATCGCGCAGCTGCGCGCGCAGGGGCACGCAGTGATCGTTGATTTTCTGGGCGCTGTGGAGCTGCGCGCTGAACTCAATTGTGACAGCGAACTAATCATGCGCGATGGCGCATGGCACGTGGTAAAAATGAAATTTTAAGTTTATCACCCACTTGCCGAAGAGGTGGAGGGGGCAATTTTGAATAACAGCGATCAATAGTAAACCAGGAATCAGTAATGTCGAAAAATGTTGTAGTTATCGGTACGCAGTGGGGCGACGAAGGCAAGGGTAAGATAGTCGATTGGCTCACTGATCACTCACAAGGCGTGGTGCGCTTCCAAGGTGGCCACAATGCCGGGCATACGCTCGTAATCGGTGGCAAAAAAACCGTGCTGCACCTTATTCCTTCTGGCATCCTGCGCGAGCACGTGATGTGCTACATCGGCAACGGTGTGGTGGTGTCGCCACAAGCGCTTCTTACCGAAATGGATGGCTTAGCCGCTGCCGGTGTGGATGTCTATAGTCGCCTGCGTATTTCCGAAGCATGCCCGTTAATTTTACCTTATCACGAGGCCTTGGATAAAGCTCGAGAGGTGGCTAAGGGCGCAGCCAAAATTGGGACTACCGGACGTGGCATCGGACCTGCTTATGAAGACAAAGTAGCCCGCCGTGCCATCCGCCTCCAAGATTTGTTCCATCGCAAGCGCTTCGCCGCCAAGCTGGGTGAGGTGCTGGATTATCATAACTTCGTATTGAAGAATTATTTCAACGCCGAAATCGTCGATTTCCAGAAGACATTAGACAACACGCTGGCGCTGGCTGAGCGCATCAAGCCATTGGTGCTGGACGTGCCACGCGCGTTGTATGAAGCGAACAAAAATGGGGCGAATCTGCTGTTTGAAGGCGCTCAGGGCACTTTGCTGGATATAGACCATGGCACTTACCCTTTCGTAACTTCCAGCAACTGCATCGCAGGGGCGGCTTGTACTGGTAGCGGTGTTGGGCCGCAGATGTTGCATTACGTACTAGGCATCACCAAAGCATACACCACACGCGTTGGATCTGGCCCCTTCCCAACCGAATTGGACGACGAAGTAGGTAAACATCTGGCAGAGAAAGGCCATGAATTTGGTTCCACTACCGGACGCGCACGCCGTTGCGGTTGGTTTGATGCGGCTGCACTCAAGCGTTCCATTCAAATTAACGGCGTGTCAGGCTTGTGCGTAACCAAGCTGGATGTTCTGGATGGTGTGCAGACACTGCGTTTGGGTGTGGGCTATCGTAGCGAAGGACAGTATAGCGACATCCTGCCAGTAGGCGCAGAATCCCTGGTTGGCTGTGAGCCAGTATATGAAGACATGCCAGGCTGGAGCGGCAGCACGGTAGGAGTAAAGCGTTATGAAGACCTGCCGCTGGAAGCGCGCAACTATCTTCAACGCATTGCAGAAATTTGTGAAGTGCCGGTTGACATGGTCTCCACTGGATCGGATCGCGATGAAACCATCGTATTGCGACATCCATTCGAGTGTTAAGTAATATTTGGCACGATGTTCTTTTCTAACGAGGCGGTAAAAAATTCCGAGGACTATGCGCGCTTGGTGAGTCAGCATACCAAGCAATGAGCCTTTAATAACACAGCATAACCAACTCAAAGCATTTATTGCTTCATAATTGCATGGATGTAATTGCTGGGGATGGCATATGAAATGCCGCTTGGGTGGGCTAACACGTTTTCTTTAGTGCCTTTTACAAATACCATATTGAGGATGCCAATAACTTTGCCAGTTTTTGGGTCAAACAGTGGGCTTCCGCTATTCCCGGGATAGGCAGTGCCATCCAATTGAAATACCAAATATGGTGTGCGTAGCCGCTTGATTATATTGATGTCAAGCTGCTTCGAGGACAGCGCAGGGATAACGATAGGGGTAATAGCCGAAATAATGGCCTGGTGCGTCACCGGGTAGAGCCCCAGCACCATGCCAATGGGAAAGCCGGTAAAGGCAACTGTTTCTCCCTCTTTTACAGTATCTGAATTCCCGATCACCAAGGCAGGCAAGGGTTCGCCACTTATTTTCAAGAGTGCCAAGTCATGTTCAGCGTCAACCTCTACTATTGTTGCAGGCCGGGCCTTGGCCGATGCGCCGCGACCAACGAAAATAGCAAGCGATTCCTTTTTTCCGTGTTTAGTTCGTGCGGAACAACATGGGCATTGGTAATGATATGGAGGCCATCTCCTACAGCGAATCCAGTTCCAAGAAAATTGGCTGGCGGCGCGCGGGTGTGCAATAGGGTTCCGACAGCTACAACGGAAGGCCTAACTATGTCTATGGTCTGGGAAAGGTCACTCGCAGATGCATTGCCAGAATGACAACACAAGATCAAAAAAGAGGTGCATATGAATTTAACAGTGAGTTGTTTTGTTCGACGATCAAACAAACCTCCAACTATCTTAAGGCTCTCTCTAAAATGCCCACTCTCAACAGGCACATTGAGCAGCCCCTTGGTAGCGAAACAATCGGACGCACAACCAGTGTCAGGCACAACAACCCCTAGAAAACATTGAGTATTTATTATGCGCCTAGGTTGATCGCAAGACAAGCGTAACCAAAGTAATAGTGGCTCGAAACAACTCGCAGAAGTTTGCTAATGAATCTGACAGACACCCGCAAAATTCGGTAACTGTCAGATCAGGTCTGAGTTAGTACACGTGAGGCTTTGGTACGCTTTCATTAGTGAATCCCCTTCGTCTTTTGGTCAAGGCTCGGAGATTCACTCCGATTGTCGTATAAATCAAACCTTGGTGAGTCCCTCGGCAGAGCCGGGGTTTTACCTCGGTGAATTATGTGCTTGAAAATTTTTGTCGAATATTTTTTTCTGGTCTTGGGTTAATGTGTCATAAAACTTACGTACAGCCGCTGCATGGTCGGTCATTTCCTGTTCATGAGATTTCATTTGATTCAGCCTTTGATCTAAACGATCTGGCGTATTCAGATCCTTCCAATCTTGATGATCAGGCCTATCTATTTTAACTGGCTTCAATTTGTTCGAAAATTCAGTCCATGATACTTCTTGACTGGATGTCAGTTGAAGAGAGGTTTGCAAGGCTGACATGCGTTTATCAAAATGTGCAGCATATCCAACTTTGTTACCCCAAGCATGTTTGCATTCACCTTTTGATTCCATTTTTTCGTGGGCTAACGCGCTGTTGCCCAGTAAAGCGGCAAAGCTTATGCAAAGCATGATGCTAAGGGTTCGTTTACTAAAGTTCATGATTTTTCTCCTGTAATAAATTTCTCGGTTAACGCGGTGATGTGCGTATAGAGCATCCTATGGGAAAAATGTAAGTAAAGTGTTTACGGAAGGGAATAGAATGTAAAAAATTGTGTCTATGGCGAGATGAAAATTAGCTGTGACTAATACTTGGCAGGGATCGCTAAGCGGTAGCTATTGGTCATAGCACACTTCCTTTGATAATTTTTCAGGCGCACGGGAAAATTAGTTGAGCCACTAATCCACCCGTTGCGCTATCTTCCAAGCGAAATTCTCCGCCGTGCAAGCGTGTTGCACGTTCAACAATTGCCAATCCCAATCCTGTTCCAGTGACATTACCGCGTGAGGTTTCCAGCCGGGCGAATGGCCGCTTGACAGCTTCGCGTTGCGCCGCAGGAATGCCAGTACCGCGATCAGTTATAGCCAGGATGACTTGATTTTTTTCCTGCTTGAGCTGTAGCGTAATCTTGCCTCCGCCATGTTTGATAGCATTATCCAGCAGATTGGAGAGTGCGCGTTGTAAAAGCAATGGCCTGATTTGTAGCATAGGTACATCACGCAGTTCGAGCGTAAGCGATTCTGCCTGCTGTTCAAACTGCTCAGCGACTTCGCGCACGAGTGATTTTATATTCAATTGGATAACGACTTCATTTTCATCCAGTCGGGCATAGTCGAGGAATTGCTGGATGACTGCATTCATCTGCTCTACATCGGCGGCCAGCCCCGTGTGTAAGGATTCATCGGCGATAAATTCAGCTGCCAATCGCACGCGTGTCAAAGGAGTGCGCAGGTCATGCGATATGCCCGCCAACACTAAAGCGCGCTCACGTTCATTCGCGGTGAGGTCGGCGGACATCTGATTAAAGGCGCGTGTTACCGCAACAATTTCATGCGCACCCCGTTCCGGTAACGGTTGCAGCGTTGCACCTTGGCCTACTTGCTGTGCCGCTTGCGCGAGTTGCTGTAAGGGATATGCCACCTGTCGCGCAATGAAATAAGCGCCGAGCAAGGCTAACCCAAACACCAAGCTGATCCATGCTAATAATATTTGCGGCACTGGATGTTCAACGTGTTCTTTGGGTAATGCTACCCAGAATTCATTGTTACCGATGTAAAAGCTCACCCACAACGCTTGCACCCCGTTATTCTCCGCAGCGAAGCGAGTATTTTGACCTAAGCTTGCGCGTACTTTTTTTGTCATTAAATGTAATTCAGGAAGGTGGGTTGGCAAGGATGTAAGCACATCACTACTGTCTGCCATCTGTACACGCAACCCCTCTGCATCAGCCAGTTCGGCGAGCAGTGCAGAGCGCCATTCAGGTGCGGCGGACAGTACCGCAGCGCGTGTGAGATTGACCACCGATACAACTAATTGTGCCATCTGCTGTGCACGTGGCTCATGTTCGACTTGACGAAAAATTGCCAGAGCTGCCGTTAAAGATAATACGATCAGAACCATGATGAGTAAAAGAGCGCGTACCAGTAAAGTTTTTGGCCAGTTAATCAAGGTGTTATTCCATCCGGGACAAATACATAACCATGTCCCCAAACCGTTTGGATAAAACGTGGATGGGCGAGGTCTGCTTCAATGAGTTTGCGCAACCGGGAAATTTGCACGTCTATAGCACGATCGAATGGATCATGGTTGCGGCCGCGTGCCAGCTCCATGAGTTTGTCGCGCGATAAAGGATGGCGAGGATGTGTGACGAGTGTCTTGAGTAATGCAAACTCGCCGGTGGTGAGTGCAATGGGCATGCCTGACTTACTCAACGCACGTGTCGCCAAATTTAATTCATACACGCCGAATGTAACTCTTTTTTCTTCTGTTTGTGGCGCACCAACCGGTTGGGTTCCCTTGCGGCGCAAAATTGCATGGATACGTGCCACCAGTTCGCGTGGATTAAATGGCTTGGGAAGATAGTCATCTGCTCCCATTTCTAACCCGATAATACGATCTATTTCGTCACCCTTGGCGGTGAGTAAAATCACCGGCACATTCTCTCCCGCTCCACGCAAACGACGCAAAATCGATAATCCGTCCTCATTGGGCAACATTAGATCCAGCACCAGAAGATGATAACGGTTTAGCGCTAAGGCTTTATCCATCTCGCTACCATCAATGGCCGCTTTCACTGTGAAGCCTTGTTCACCAAGATAACGCAACAACAACGAGCGTAAGCGAGAGTCGTCGTCAATAATTAGAATGCGATGCATGTTGTCCATGGTGAGCATGATAAAGCCAACCTTAGTTTAAGCTGTAAAGAATTGTGTCGCGGCTCCTTGGTTGAAACAAACTGTTACAAATTTTTTCTTGGAAAAAGCTTACTCTTACAGTTCAATCAGGATAGCCGTATTAATGCAAATACTAAATGAAGTTAGCCTAAGCAATTTATACAAAAATCAGTTATTAGCTCGGCAACTAAATATTGAACTTAATTGATGATGCTTTGCCAGATTGTGCGCGGAACGACAAGACGGGTGTAAATTCAACAATTTATTGCCGGATCAATAGTAAAAACCACACCAAAAATTGTTAGCAAAGGTGCGCAGGTGAAGTGATCATTTAAAATATACACTCGACGTGTTCACGAAAAATATTCGTGAACACCCGCGTTTCGTTAACCAAGTCACATACATCGTTATAATTGTGAAGAATTTCAGCTACGTTATACATTGTCTATGCACTTAATTTACGGGAATGTCCGTGACTATGAACTTTAATAACATCTTTAAATTACTTATCGCGGCTAGTGTTTTGATTTGTGTCGTCATACCTGTTTATGCTGTTGAAACAGTTAATGACAGTACACAGGCTGTCCATATCGGACAAATTCAAAATGAATTGTCTGTAGAGCAAATCAAAGTCCGTGAGTCAATACGTAAGGAATGGAAAAACAAGACGCCTGATCAGCGTATTGAAGAACATCCTGAGACGAACGAGAAGTGGCGAAGCGTGCCCCAAAAAATGCCTGAGTGTGAGCGTAAGGAAATGTATAAGAGATGGGAGGCGATGACATTGGAACAACGCGCTGAAAAACGTAAGGAAATGCGCGAGCATTGGGAAAATATGCCTCCCGAGGAACGACAAAAAATGCGTGAAAAGATGAAAGAGCACTGGCAAAAAATGTCACCGACTGAACGTGACGCCCACCGCAAAAAAATGCATGAACGCTGGGAGAACATGTCATCGGAAGATCGCGAGCAATAGAAACGTGGTATAGGCAGCAATGGTAATATATAAAGATATATCGATGATTCAATAGAAAAATAATGTTGGCAAGGGCGGATTTATATTCAAATAAATTGATAAGAGTCAAGAAAATATAAATCACCTATTTAGAGGCGCCCTAAACGCAGTCAAAAATTGCATCAAATTAATGGTAGGAACGCTGAATGAAGAATAAAAAAGCCCTTTGGATTACGATCGGAGTTTTAGCGGCCGCCGGAGCACTTGCGATCTTTTTATTATATGGGAAGCAAGAACAGCAAACTCTGCCAGCGGGGCGTGGCGGCAAGGATGGTGCAAGCCGACCCGTGCCAGTGACGGTTGCAATCGCCCAGACAGGTGACATCGATATAGTGCTCAACGCATTGGGCACTGTTACAGCACGCAACACTGTAACGGTCAAACCCCGCGTCGACGGCCAGCTTGTACGAGTTGCTTTCCGTGAAGGCCAAATCGTGAAGATTGGAGATTTGCTTGCAGAAATTGACCCGCGCACTTTCCAGTCGCAACTAGATCAAGCAAACGGACAGTTAATGCGGGATCAGGCGTTACTTGCCAATGCGCGGCTCGATCAGTCTCGTTATCGTGGCCTGCTGGCGAAGGATTCTATCGCTAAACAACAGGTCGACTCGCAGGACGCGCTGGTAAGACAATATGAGGGGGGGGTACAAACGGATAAGGGTCTGGTGGATAACGCCAAGCTTCAGCTTGCTTTCACTCGCGTTACGGCACCGATTGCCGGTCGCCTTGGGCTGCGCCTGGTTGACACAGGCAATATGGTTCGCGCCACTGATACTGGTGGTTTGGTTGTTATTACTCAGACCCAGCCGATTACCGTCATTTTTTCAATTCCTTCGGACAATCTCGCTACAGTGATCAGCAAACTGCAGGCGGATCAACAGCTGGTCGTCGAAGCCTGGGATCGTGATGATAAGAATAAATTGGCGACCGGCGTACTGCTGACGATAGACAACCAGATTGATGCGACAACTGGAACGGTCAAGCTTAAGGCAGAATTTACAAATTCTGACAACGCCCTTTTTCCGAATCAGTTTGTCAATATCCACTTGCGCATCGAAACTCGACATGGCGTCACTTTAGTTCCGACTTCAGCATCCCAGCGTGGCACACAGGGAACTTTTTTCTACGTGGTGGATGAGCTCAAAACAGTGAGCCTGCGGCCTGTCGTGCTCGGACAAATTTCGGGCAATATATTGGCAGTCGAGAAGGGCTTGGTTCCTGGAGAGAAAGTCGTAATAGACGGTGCAGACAAGCTGCGTCAGGGCGCAAAAGTGGAGATCAGTTTACCTGGCGAACGGGGTGGGGAAAGCAAAGGCCCGCCCAAAGGTGATAGGCGCCAAAATCGGCGCAAACCCCCAGCCGAAAGCAAAGACGGGGCATGAACCCTTCACGTCTGTTTATTATTCGGCCAGTTGCAACCACACTGCTAATGGCCGCCATCCTGTTGTCAGGAATTCTGGCCTACCGTTTGTTACCGATTTCAGCCTTGCCGGAGGTTGATTACCCAACTATTCAGGTGACCACTTTCTACCCCGGTGCCAGCCCGGACGTAACAACATCCTCAATTACCGCACCACTGGAGCGCCAGTTCGGCCAAATGCCCGGCCTGAACCAGATGTCTTCCAGCAGCTCAGGCGGCGCCTCAGTTATCACACTGCAGTTCGGGCTCAATCTCAGCCTTGATGTTGCCGAACAGGGAGTGCAGGCAGCGATTAACGCTGCTACTTCGTTCCTGCCTACTGATCTACCGATGCCGCCGATTTACAGCAAGGTTAATCCTGCTGATGCGCCTATCGTTACGATGGCGATCACGTCCGAAACGCTGCCGCTACCGAAAGTGCAAGATTTTGTAGATACACGCCTGGCACAGAAACTTTCGCAGCTGCCTGGCGTGGGCCTGGTTAGCATTGGCGGCGGTCAACGGCCTGCGGTTCGTATCCAGGCTAATCCCAAAGCACTTGCCGCAAACGGGCTTAACCTCGACGATATTCGCATTGCTATCGGAAACGCCAACGTAAACATTGCGAAAGGAAGTTTTGATGGCCCGGCACGAGCCTCAACCCTGGACGCCAACGATCAGCTCAAGTCAGCCGAAGAATATCGCAATCTTATTGTCGCTTGGCGCAATGGTGCCCCAATTCGTTTAAGCGACATTGCCGACACCATCGATGGGGCCGAGAACACCCATCTTGCTGCTTGGGCTGACCAAACTCGGGCAGTGATTCTAAATATTCGGCGTCAACCTGGGGCCAATGTCATCGAAACGGTGGATCGCATCCAGAAGCTTTTGCCGCAACTGCAAGCTACGTTACCTGGATCTATCAATGTCAAAATTCTTACTGATCGGACTACTACGATCCGTGCCTCGGTGGCAGATGTCCGCTTCGAATTGATGCTTTCTGTCGCGCTGGTGGTGATGGTAATTTTCCTGTTTTTACGTAGCGTGTATGCCACCATCATCCCCGGCATTGCCGTGCCACTGTCGCTTATCGGCACTTTTGGCGTGATGTACCTGGCTGGTTTCAGCATAAATAACTTGACGCTGATGGCGCTAACGATTGCTACCGGATTCGTGGTGGATGACGCCATCGTAATGATTGAGAACATCTCGCGTTATATTGAAGCTGGCGATTCACCCTTGCAAGCGGCACTCAAGGGCGCTGAACAAATTAGCTTTACTATTATCTCGATGACCTTTTCGCTAATCGCTGTACTGATTCCGCTGCTGTTCATGGGAGACGTTGTCGGCCGATTATTCCGCGAATTCGCAATCACATTGGCGGTGTCAATTCTGATTTCTGCCGTGGTCTCGCTTACCCTCACGCCGATGATGTGTGCAAAATTGCTGCGTCATGTGCCTGTTGCCGAACAAGGTCGATTTTACCGCAGGAGTGGCGCTTTTTTCGATAGGGTGATCGCGCGTTATGGCGTCATGCTCAACTGGGTACTTGACCGTCAGCTTGCCACATTGCTGGTGGCTGGAGCCACACTGGGCCTTACCGTACTGCTCTATATGTTCGTGCCTAAAGGTTTTTTCCCGGTGCAAGACACCGGGGTGATTCAAGGCATGACCCAAGCCCCTCAGTCAATTTCTTTCGCGGCGATGTCCGAACGACAACAGGCACTCGCTCAGGTTGTACTGAAAGACCCTGCGGTGGCGAGCTTATCGTCATTCATTGGCGTTGATGGCACGAATGCCACGCTGAACAGTGGCCGCATGCTGATTAACCTCAAGCCAAAGAGTGCGCGTAACGCTGACGCAACTGGCGTGATTCGTCGCCTGCAACAAAATCTGGCACAGGTGCCGGGAATAGAGATGTACATGCAACCAGTGCAGGATCTAACTATTGAGACGCGAGTAAGCAGCACTCAATACCAGTTCAGTGTCGAAGACGTCAATCCGGTCGAGCTGGCCGAATGGGCGCCAAAACTGCTGGAGCGTCTGCGCAAATTGCCGGAGCTCATTGATGTTGACAGCGACGTTCAGAACCAGGGCTTACAGGCCTATATCGAGATCTACCGCGACACCGCTGGACGGCTTGGCATTACGCCTGCGGCAATAGATAACACCTTATACAATGCCTTTGGCCAGCGACTTATTTCAACCATATTCACCCAATCCAGCCTGTATCGCGTAGTGCTGGAAGTTAAGCCTGAGTCTCAGCAGGGGCCGGAGGCTCTGAATGGAATTTACATCGTATCGTTGAATGGCAGCCAGGTTCCGTTATCATCGATCGCTCGTATTTCAGAACGTGCGACACCTCTGTCTATCAACCATATCGATCAGTTTCCCGCCGCCACTATTTCCTTTAACTTGGCGCCCGGCGCTTCGTTGGGTAACGCAGTGAAGGCTATCCGCGCTGCGGAACAAGAAATTGGACTGCCTGTTAGTGTTCAAACCAGTTTCCAGGGAGCTGCCCTGGCATTCCAGGCTTCTCTGAGCAACATGCTGCTACTGATTCTTGCAGCAATCATTACCATGTACATTGTTCTGGGCGTGCTCTACGAGAGCTACATTCATCCTGTCACAATTTTGTCCACTCTTCCTTCAGCTGGAGTCGGGGCATTATTGGCACTGTTGGTGTCGCGCACCGACCTTGGGGTAATCGGCATCATCGGTATCATTTTGCTAATCGGCATCGTTAAAAAAAATGCCATTATGATGATCGACTTCGCGCTGGATGCAGAGCGTAAACAGGGCAAAACACCACGCGAAGCAATCGTTGAAGCCTGCCTGTTACGCTTTCGGCCGATTCTGATGACGACCATGTGCGCCTTGCTTGCTGCACTTCCATTGATGCTCGGTACCGGCGTCGGGTCGGAATTGCGCCATCCTTTGGGTATCACGATGGTGGGAGGATTGCTGGTAAGCCAGATACTGACTCTGTTTACAACGCCGGTTATTTACCTTGCTTTTGATCAGTGGGCGCAACGTTTCAAATCGCCCCCAGCTGCCGACCGTACCTGAAATGTAACTCCGTCTTGTTGCCATGAGTCTATCCGAAACCTTCATAAATCGCCCGGTTGCTACCACGCTATTGGCACTGGGTATCGTGTTATCGGGAGTAATTGCATTTACATTGCTTCCTGTAGCAGCCTTGCCACAGGTTGATTTCCCGACAATTTCGGTGCAGGCAACACTGCCGGGGGCAAGTCCAGAAACCATGGCTGCCACGGTGGCCACGCCGCTTGAACGATCGCTTGGCCTCATCGCGGGTGTTACCGAAATTAGTTCATCCAGCTCGCTGAGTTCAACCAGAATCACGTTGCAATTCGATCTTAACCGCAACATTGATGGTGCTGCGCGAGACGTTCAGGCGGCAATGAACGCGGCGCGAAATCTGTTACCCACTGGTCTTCCCAACAATCCAATCTACCGCAAAGTCAATCCAGCCGATGCGCCCATCATGATTCTTTCTCTTACCTCAGAATCAATGAGTCGAGGGCAGATGTACGATGCGGCATCGACTATCCTCGCTCAAAAAATATCCCAATTGAAAGGAATTGGCTTGGTGACTGTAGGAGGCAGTTCGCTACCTGCCGTGCGCGTGTCACTCAACCCGAGTGCCCTGAACAAATATGGCATAGGCGTTGAAGATGCGCGTGCGGCGATCGTCGCCACTAACGCTAACAGACCTAAAGGCTTGCTTGAGAATGAAGACCGACGCTGGCAGATACTTGCTAACGATCAGGCCAAAACTGCTGCCGAATATCTTCCGACAATCGTAGCTTATCGTAACGGCGCACCCGTCCGTCTGACCGATATTGCTCAAGTAGAAGATTCAGTACAGGACATCCGAAATGCTGGACTGGTCAATGGTAAACCGGCGGTCATGTTGATCCTGAATCGCCAGCCGGGTGCCAATATCATTGAAACGGTAGATCAGGTGAAGCAATTGTTGCCGCTATTGCGTGCATCTATACCGGCGGCACTTACCCTGTCAGTTGCATCGGACCGCACGCCTACCATTCGCGCATCGTTGCAGGGAGTCGAACATACGCTTTTGATTTCGATTGCCTTGGTGGTGTTGGTTGTATTCCTATTTCTGCGCGACATCCGGGCTGCACTAATCCCAAGCGTGGCGGTCTCGGTATCGTTAATCGGCACCTTTGGCGTGATGTATCTGGCCGGTTTCAGCCTGAACAATATCTCGCTTATGGCCCTGACCGTCGCTACCGGATTTGTGGTGGACGATGCCGTGGTGATGCTGGAAAATATTTCTCGCCACATCGAGAACGGCGTTGCGCCATTTAAAGCTGCTGTGCAAGGGGCACGTGAAGTGAGTTTCACGGTACTGTCGATGAGCCTGTCTTTGATCGCCGTATTCATACCAATTTTGCTAATGGGCGGTGTCGTCGGGCGACTGTTTCGAGAATTTGCTATCACGCTATCGGCGGCCATTCTGGTGTCTCTGGTTGTATCGCTGACTGTGACACCCATGATGTGTGCACGACTTTTGCGTCCACGCTCGGAGTCATCGCAAGGCCGTTTCCATCGGGTAAGTGAGCGCATCTTCAATGCGCTATTGAACGGCTACCGGGTGTCGCTCGATTGGGCACTCGCACACGGTCGCATCATGATGCTCGTACTTCTGGCAACGGTTTGCCTCAATATTTATCTTTACAATGTCATACCCAAGGGATTCTTCCCGCAGCAGGACACAGGCCGTCTGACGGGAGCCATTCAGGCAGACCAAAGCATTTCTTTCCAAGCCATGCGAGACAAACTTGCTACTTTCGTCAACATTGTCAGCCAGGATCCGGCAGTGGATAGTGTCGTAGGTTTTACCGGGGGAGGACAAATCAATACTGGACGAATGTTCGTTGGGCTAAAGCCTTTGGCTGAACGTCAGTTATCCGCTGACAAGATCATCGCCCGGTTGCGCGGCAAACTCGGCCATGAACCCGGTGCCAACCTGTTTCTGCAATCGGTGCAAGACATTAGCGTCGGCGGTCGTGTCAGCAACGCACAATACCAATATACGCTCCAGGCAGATGGGATTAATGAATTGCGCACTTGGGAGCCTCTCATCCGCCAAGCATTACGCTCGCTACCGCAACTCACAGATGTCAATACCGACCAACAAGACAAAGGCATGCAGACCTCGTTGATCATCGACCGCGATGCTGCTGCACAGCTAGGATTGACGCAGAGGATGATCGATACGACATTGAACGATTTGTTCGGCCAGCGCCAGGTATCAACAATATATAACCCATTGAACCAGTATCGAGTGGTTATGGAGGCTGCTCCGCAATATTTGCAGAGCCCGAATGCATTGAAGGACGTGTTCTTGATTTCCCCCGGCGGTCTGCAAGTGCCGCTGGCTGCTTTCGCCCGCTGGGAAGAAACGGCGACACCACTGGCAATTAATCACCAGGGTCAGTTTGCCGCCTCGACGATTTCATTCAACCTCCCTGTCGGCGTGTCGCTTTCAGATGCAACGCGAGAAATTGAGAATGTAATGGTGAAGATCGGCGTGCCCTCTTCTGTGCATGGCAGCTTTCAGGGAACAGCCAAAGCTTTCAAGATGTCTCTCGAGAATCAGCCTGTACTCATCCTTGCCGCGTTGGTTGCGGTGTACCTCGTTCTCGGCATGCTTTATGAGAGCTACATCCATCCCATAACCATTCTTTCGACGCTGCCGTCGGCGGGAGTAGGAGCAATTTTAGCGCTGCTCGCATTCCAGATGGATTTTAGTATCATCGCGTTGATTGGCGTCATCCTTCTAATCGGTATTGTCAAAAAGAATGCGATCCTGATGATCGACTTTGCGCTTGAATCCGAACGGCAACGCGGCTTGAATCCGCGTGATGCGATCTATGAAGCCTGTCTATTACGTTTCCGTCCAATCATGATGACCAGCATGGCCGCCTTGTTTGGCGCACTGCCGCTCGCCCTGGACTCGGGCATGGGTGCTGAACTGCGCCAACCACTGGGAATCTCTATCGTTGGTGGGCTGATTTTAAGTCAATTGCTGACGCTCTACACGACACCAGTAGTCTATCTATACCTCGATCGATTTCGGCTATGGTGTCAAAAAACTTGGAAGCAACTACACCAAGTTAAATCACTTGAAACTGCGAAACAAACATGAATCATGACTATTGATCGGGCATCACCAGCAACTCCGTTCGGGCTGAGCTTGTCGAAGTCCATTCACCTTTCGACAAGCTCAAGGCGAACGGACTTCAAGCATAATCTGGCCGAATCAATAGTATAAAAGTGCTGATAAGAACATCAGGAGTTAATGTTGATAAAAACTAACAATATCATTTGTGCGCTGGCACTTTTAAGCCTGGCCGGGTGTGCCGTGGGACCCGACTACAAACGACCGGACGTCATAACTCCAACCACTTTCAAGGAAGAAACAAATCAATGGAAATTGGCAGATCCTAAAGATCACGCTCTGCGCGGCAAATGGTGGGAAATATATGGTGACGTCCAGCTAAACGCACTTGTTCAACAAGTATCCATCTCCAATCAAAATATACATAGCGCCGAAGCGCAATACCGGCAGGCACTCGCACTTCTTGGTGTGGCGCGCGCACGTTACTTCCCAACAGTGACTGGAAGCTTTGCTAATACTCGGGGACAAGGCGCAAGTTCAACCAACGCTGGGGTAACAATTCCAGGCAACCCCAGCGCAGCGATTACCAATACCAACCGGCTATTAATGAGCGCTAGCTGGGAAGCCGATTTGTGGGGGAAAATAGGACGCACCGTCGAATCCAATCAAGCGTCAGCTGAAGCCAGTGCCGCAGACCTGCAGTCGGCACTGCTAAGTATCCAATCTACGTTGGTACAGACTTACTTACAATTGCGTATCAATGACGCACAACGTAAATTGCTGGAACAGACAGCAATAGCCTATCAGCGGTCACTTCAAATCACTCAAAATCGCTATGAAGCAGGCCTTGCTGGACGCTCTGATGTTGTTCAAGCAGATACACAATTAAAATCCACCCAAGCCCAAGCGATAGATCTTGGCGTGCAGAGGGCACAGCTTGAACATGCGATCGCCGTACTGATCGGCAAAGCTCCTTCCAATTTCTTGATCAAGCCAACCTTAACCCTGCCAAATTTGCCAGAATTTCCTGCTGGTCTTCCGTCAGAATTGCTGGAGCGGCGTCCCGATATTGCCGCAGCAGAACGTCGCATTCAGGCCGCAAATGCCCAGATTGGCGTTACCCAGGCTGCATATTTTCCATCTCTCATACTTGGCGCCTCAACTGGCTATCAAAGTTCACTGCTTTCCAATTTGATATCCCTGCCAAGGCGAGTATGGTCTATTGGACCGAATATTGCGGCCACATTGTTTGACGGGGGGGTGCGATCATCACAAAAAGAGCAGGCAATTGCTTCATTTGACAAAAGCGTTGCTGATTACCGCCAGATTGTTCTGGCTGGATTTCAGGAAGTTGAGGACAACCTTTCCACGCTACGCATCCTGGGTGAAGAAGCCAAGGTACAACTTGAAGCGACACGGTCTGCGCAGGAATCCGTCACTCTCTTTAATAACCAGTATATTGCCGGGACAGTGAGCTACCTGAATGTAGTCACGGCACAGGCCACAGCGCTTGATGCAGACATGCGCAGCCTCAATATAACTGGCCGAAGCTTGATCGCCAGTACTGCTTTGCTCAAAGCACTTGGCGGGGACTGGCGATCTGAGCAAAAAAATCCCAACCTATAAGGGTTGGGATTTCAAATATTGGTCCACCGGAGAAGGAGATGACTAGTTTAACTTGATCTGACTCCAGTTTTTTTCGCGGTTTATTGAACCCCCATCTACGAAATGACACCATGCCCACCATCCTGATTGTCGAAGACGAAGCCGCCATTGCCGATACCCTGCTCTACGCGCTGCAAGCCGAGGGCTTTGCCACCGAGTGGATTTCGCTCGGGCGTGATGCGCTGGCGCGGCTGGATGCGGGCGGTATTGATTGCGTGGTGCTCGATATCGGCCTGCCGGATCTGCGCGGATTCGATGTTTGCCGCGAGCTACGCAAAACCTCCGACGTGCCGGTGCTGTTTTTGACCGCGCGTTCGGACGAGATCGACCGCATTGTCGGCCTTGAAATCGGCGCGGACGATTATGTGACCAAGCCCTTCAGCCCGCGCGAAGTGGCCACCCGGATCAAAACCATCTTGCGCCGTACAGCTCGGCAAGCGACAAGCCCTACGCCAGCAACAATTGCCGGGCTGACGCTGGATCGTGCCGCAGGGCGGATTGCCTGCCACGGCCAAGCGCTCACCCTCACCCGCTATGAGTTCCTGCTGCTGGCCGAACTGATCGAGCACCCAGAGCGCATTTTCAACCGCGCGCAGTTAATGGATCGCGTCTGGCAGGATGCGCTGGATACTGACGAGCGCACGGTTGATACACATATCAAAACGCTGCGCACCAAGCTGCGTGCGGTGTTGCCCGACCTTGACCCCATTGTCACCCATCGCGGGCTGGGTTACAGCCTGTGCCGGATCCCGTCATGCGCCTGAGTCTGCGATTGTTGCTGGGTTACTTTCTGGTTGTCGGCGTGGCGGCGTGGTTTGTGCTCAACGTATTCGTCAACGAAGTCAAACCCGGCGTGCGCCAGGCTATGGAAGATACGCTGGTCGATACCGCCAGCCTGCTCGCAGAAATCGCCCGTGATGATTTGCTGGCCGGCACGCTGCAACAGGGCCGTTTTGCCGCCGAGGTGGCGCGCTATCGCAACCAGTCGCTAACAACACCGCTGTGGGGTTTGTTGAAAACCGAGCCGGGTTTTCGCATTTATGTGACCGATGTCAAAGGCATCGTTCAATACGATTCCAGCGGTGCGGATATGGGCAAGGATTACTCGCGCTGGAACGATGTCTACCTGACCCTGCGCGGCAAGTATGGCGCGCGCACATCAACTGAAGGTTCAGAATACAACGACTGGACAGTGATGCACGTTGCCGCGCCAATCCGGCAAGGTGAACGCATTGTCGGCTCGCTCACCGTCGCCAAGCCGAACCGACTGGTGCAACCGTATATCGAGCGCAGCGAAGCTAAAATCCGTCGCGCCGGCTGGTTGCTGCTGGGCATCACGCTGACCATCGGCCTGATCGTGGCACTCGGCCTGCACCGCAATCTGCAAAAACTCGAAGCCTATGCCGCTGCCGTTTCGCGCGGCGAGCGAGCTGATCTACCCAAGCTATCCGTCAAGGAATTGCGCACGCTGGGCACGGCACTGGAAGCCATGCGCGAACGGCTGGAAGGCCGACAGTATGTCGAGCAATACGTTGCCACCCTCACCCACGAAATGAAAAGCCCGCTGACCGCCATTCAAGGTGCAGCTGAGCTATTGCAAGACCCGTCGATGTCCGTTCCGGATCGCAACCATTTCATCGGCAATATTCGCGAGCAGGTCGGCCGGCTCAAAGCGCTGATCGAGCGCATGCTAAACCTTGCCAGCGTCGAACACCGGCGCAAGCTGGAAGGCGCGGAGGAACTTGATCTGCGCGCGCTAACAGAGGAAGTTATCAACCAGTTCCAGCCTCAAATCACCGCGCGCGGCTTGCAGCTCAGTTTGCCCGAAGGCGCAGCGATTGCAATCCACGGCGAAGCATTTCTGCTGAAGCAGGCGATTGCCAACCTGCTCGACAACGCCATTGCCTTCAGCCCGCCAGGCGGCACACTGGAATTCACCCTGAAAGCCGATCCGCCCACCCTCACCTTGCGCGACCACGGCCCGGGCATTCCCGATTACGCGCAGGATCAAGTATTCGAACGTTTCTATTCCCTGCCCCGCCCGGACGGAAGCGGCAAAAGCACGGGGCTGGGTTTGGCTTTTGTACGCGAAGTAGCTCTGCTGCATGGTGGAACAGTGACGCTGGCGAATCATGTGAACGGTGGCGCCATTGCCGAGCTGATCGCAAATAGATAACTCCGCTTCACACAACTTCATCCCCGCCCCATTCCCTGTTCACATCTGGCCATTAAGCTGAGTCTGTCATTCACACTCAGGAGGCCATCATGCAAAAACTTTTATTTTCCAAATCGCTGCTGATCACAGCTCTGATGCTGTTACTGCTTATCCCGCTCAGCTTTGTCCGTAGCGCCATTTCCGAACGCGCCGAACGGCGCGATGCGGTGCAGATCGAAATCGCCGGTAAGACCAGCGCACGGCAAACCATCGCCGGACCGTTGATTACGCTGCCGTATAAATTATTCAAAACAGTGCGCGAAAAAGACAAGGATGGTCACGAGCAAACCCGCATAGAGGAAACCCTGAAAACCGCTTACCTTTTTCCCAAGAAGCTGGATATCAAGGGCAGTGTGCAAACCGAAACGCGCAAGCGCGGGATATTTGAGGCACTGGTTTATCTGGGCGATCTGGATCTAAGCGGGGAGTTCGAGTTACCCGCGCATGCGGGCATTGATGCGGGGCCAGACGAGCGTATCGAGTGGCTGGCACCTTCGGTGCTGGTTGGCTTATCGGACAACCGTGGCATTGTGAATGCGCCGGAGATTCAACTGGGAGGGGCGAGATATGCATTTGAACCGGGGCAAACCTTGCGCAGTCTTGGCAATGGCATACATGCCGTCATCCAGTTGCCGATTGAAGCTGGGGGCAAACTGCCGTTCTCGTTCAAACTAAAACTGCGTGGCAGTCGCTGGTTGGGCTGGCTGCCAATGGGTGAAGATACCAAAGTAGCACTCAATTCACCGTGGCCACATCCGAGTTTTGGCGGTCACATGCTGCCCAGCCATCGCGAAATCAGCGACGCTGGCTTCAACGCACAATGGCAAGCCAGCCATCTGGCCACCAACCTGCCGCAACGGCTACTGCAATCCTTTACCCAGGATAAAGTCGATTGCAAATCGAACAACTGCCAGATCGACGAACTGGCCAGCGGGGTTTCCTTTGCCCACCCGGTGGATATTTACCAGCAGGCCGAACGTTCGGTGAAATATGGCTTTCTGTTTGTGATGCTGACTTTTGCCGCATTCGGCCTGTTTGAAATACTGAAAAAACTACCGATCCACCCGGTTCAATATGGTCTAGTCGGCATTGCACTGGCGCTATTCTTCCTGTTGCTATTGGCTTTATCCGAGCATCTGTCATTCGGGTTTTCTTATCTGGCTGCGGCGGGCGGCTGCGTGGGACTGATCGGATTCTATCTGGGCAATGTGTTGCGCTCGACGCTGCGCGGGCTGATTTTCTGCGCCTGGCTGGCGCTATTGTATGCCGCATTGTATGGCTTGCTGGTTTCCGAAGATAATGCGCTACTAATGGGGGCTTTGCTGCTATTTTCCCTGTTGGCGTGTGCAATGATGATCACCCGCAAAGTGGATTGGTATCAACTGGGCAACACCACACCTCCCGTCAACTAAACGGATTACTCTGTACCAGCCAGCAAAAAGTACATCCCCGGATGTGCTTTTTGCTGGCTGGACGCAACGTTTATCGCAATTCGATTCTCCTATATTGCACGCCGAATACCTGTTACCTTGCTCAAGGCCGTGACATCATTGATCGGCAAGCAAATTACCGTGATCTCTTTAAAAGTTATATCGACGGCGAGTTGTTACATCATATTCGACTCTCTGTTAACAAAGGATTGTAGGCTGGCGCAAGTCTGTAAGCAGCGTCGGTTTAATTTGATCTGACCCCAGTTTTTTGGCGGATAGCGGATTGCTCATATCCTAATACGTCCTCACATGAGGGGAAAAGTCATGGGGTCTACTATCGAATTTATACTTTATATTTCGACTTTTTTGTACTATTAAATAATAAAGTCGCGACTTTATTGAATTTGTTGTACGCTTAGCCCATGAAACGCTATCTCGACGAATTGGTATTGAAAGATTTGACCACCAAGATGGTGGTGTTGACTGGACCACGGCAGGTGGGGAAAACTACGCTTGCTCGTCAGTTGATGCAGTTGCTTGGGAATGCTCAATACCTCAACTGGGATGTATTGCCAGACCGGAGTGTGTTGCAGCGCCAGTCATGGAATCCACGGGCCAAGCTACTCGTCATGGATGAGATTCACAAAATGCACGCCTGGAAGGGCTGGTTGAAGGGGGTGGTGGACGGGCGTTCGCCCGAGCAGGCACTCTTGGTAACGGGTAGTGCGCGCATGGAAACATTTCGGCAAGGGGGCGATTCACTGGCGGGTCGTTATTTTTCTTTCCGCTTGCATCCGTTTTCGGTGCGCGAGTGGTGTGAACAGCAACATGTGGAGCCCGCCGATGCTTTGGATCATTTGTTGGAAAGAGGTGGCTTTCCCGAGCCGTGCCTGGCTAGTGACTCAGTGCAGGCCGATCGCTGGCGTGCACAGTATTTTAACGATCTGATTCGTGAAGATGTACTAGAGTTTTCACGCCTGCATGAGATCAATACGATGCGCCTGTTTGTGGAGTTGTTGCGCGAACGTGTGGGGTCACCACTTTCGTTAGCATCCATGGCACGCGATCTGGCGGTTTCACCCGCGACATTGAAACGCTATCTGGATATTCTGCAGGCGTTGTTTATCGTTTTTACCGTTCAGCCCTGGCATCACAATATTGCCCGCGCTATTTTAAAAAGTCCTAAAGTATATTTTTTTGATACGGGATTGGTTCGAGGTGATCAGGGTGTGCGCTTGGAAAATGCGATAGCGGGAATGCTGCTGAAGCATGTACATTTTTTACAGGATAGCGCGGGAAGAACGGCTGGCCTGCATTACATTCGCACCAAGGATGGTACTGAAATAGATTTCGCACTCAGTGAAGAAGGAACGCTGACACAAATGATTGAATGCAAGTTGAGCGACAATAAGCCGCATCGCGGCCTGTTACGATTTGCCGGACAGTTTTCTGATACGGAGGCTGTGCAGATAGTTTATGGATTGCGTCAAGAAGAGTTCCGCAACGGAATCAGAATTACTGATGCCGCTAACTGGCTTATGGGTTTGTCGGCATGATGAGTATCTGCTGTGTTGGATAACTGGTGTTGGATAACTGGTGTTGGATCATTATTTTTTGAAGACAGTGATTCCAAGGAAGACAGTGATTCCAAGCAGAAAGGCGACCAGAGACTACTTAATGAGGAGTAACCCAGATGAAAAAACTTGATGCGTTTGAAAAAGATATCTTGGATGCCTATGAGAAGGGCGAGCTTAAGGCCACGTCTCCTTCCAAAGCAAGGTTGGCAAAATTCAAAGCCGCCGCTACCGCTACTTTTCTCAAAGAAAAGCGGATCAATATCCGTCTGTCCGCCCCGGATTTAATGGATATTCAAGCGCGAGCACTTGAGGAAGGCATGCCATACCAGACGTTGATCGCTAGCGTACTTCACAAATTTGTGTCTGGGCGTCTTGTGGAGCCATCGTCCAGTCTAACCTCTCGTTCAAGCGGGACGCGCCAAAAGCGGCGCGCCCCTTAACTTAACAAGGTACAACTTGAAGCGAAACGGTCTGCGCAGGAAGTTGTCACTCTTTTTAATAACCAGTATCTGGCTGGAACAGTGAGCTACCTGAATGTGGTTACGGCACAGGCTACAGCGCTTGATTCGGATATACGCAGCCTTAACATTGCTGGCCGAAGTTTGATCGCCAGTACTGCTTAGCTCAAAGCGCTTGTCGGGAACTGGCGATCTGAGCGAATAATTCTCAACCGATAAGGGTTGGAATTTCAAATATTGGTCTACCGGAAGAAGGAATGACTGGTTTAATTTGATCTCGTATATTGACGCTGTCGGCAAAACATTATGCAATGACAATGTTGAGCAGGCTGGGCAACATGACATCGGCTAGAGTTTAAGCGGTTAAGCTTGTGGGTCAGATAGGTGCGGTTGCCCATTTCTTGTTCAATCAGACC
>JAIOPT010000023.1 GCA_021413765.1 Betaproteobacteria bacterium | reverse complement strand
GCAACAGAACTCGATACCGGATCGCTTGCAGTGGAACTGCGTGCGGTCAATCATCGTTACCTCGACCTCCAGTTACGCATGCCAGATGAGCTGCGCATGCTGGAGCCACTGTTGCGCGAGATCCTTGCTGCGCAACTGACGCGCGGCAAAGTGGAATGCCGCATCGGTTTCGCTCCTCGGCCCTCTGTACAAAACCCGGCACAGCTCAATCAGCCCCTGGTACAACAACTGGCTCAATGGAGCGACGAAGTGCAAGCCATCTTGCCCGAAGCAGATGGCTTGAGCGTCGCCGATGTGTTGCGCTGGAATGGTGTGCTGCAAAGTGCGGCTATACCGACTGACACGCTGCAAACCATGGTGCCCGAACTGCTGCATCAAGTATTGCGCGAATTCACCGCAGCACGTGGCCGCGAAGGCGAAAAGCTACAAGAATTTCTGTTGCAGCGCATAGAGCAAATCGAAACTTTATGCACCCTGGTCGCACCACGCATCCCGACGGCCATTGCGGCGTATGAAGAAAAACTGGCTGGGCGTTTGCGCATAGCGCTGCAAACGGGTGATGATGAACGTGTGCGGCAGGAAATCACACTGTTCGCCAGCAAGATTGATGTGGATGAAGAGTTGTCACGTCTGCAAACGCATCTGGTCGAAATGAAACGAGTGCTGGTCAAAGGCGGAACAGTAGGCAAGCGGCTGGATTTTCTGATGCAAGAACTACACCGCGAGGCAAACACGCTAGGCTCAAAGTCGGTCGATGCAGAAGTATCGCGTGCGTCCATGGAAATGAAACTATTGATTGAACAGATGCGTGAACAGATACAGAACTTGGAGTAATGTTTAATTCTGTTGCACGTCAGGTGATGTATTTATAGCCCCCCGTTACTTGAACAATGAATTATCAAATATGCGCCAGTTTATGCACCTTAAAGGTGTCTTTGTCGGCATTTTTTATGGGTATCTATATTACGTTAGACGTCTCAAAAAATGGAAATTACGCTCTACAGACATTCAGGACATTTAAAAAACGCTCTTAGGCGGTGGGTTCCTTTTTCAGTATTTTTCAATGGGCTAAAAGTTGGCAGCATAACAACAGGGGAGACAAAAACAATTGCTCTTCCTGACGAAGAGGGCAACTTGCAAGTTGGCATAAATAAAGTCGACGAAGGGCTTGGCTTACCGCACAGTGAAGAAAGCAAATTGTTATCCAACTGCTTCACAACGAGTGTCATATATCGCATTACACCATCTGATGCTGGATGTTTTTTTGAATTAGGCACAAACACGTGGGTTGCCTTCGACTTCGTTAGCCTCTGCTACTTACCTGCCTTGAGCAGGAGGGTTTTCTTCATACGAAAATCTATAGTTAGTTACAAGCCGTCTAACCTTACGTAAAGACGCACGGGGGCAGCCATGTAGGGTGGGCACGGTTTTGTGCCCACGCGGATTCGTCATTTTGGAGTAGCCATCTATGTCACGTTATCGCCGCGCAAAAACTGCAGACTCAAGCTATTTCTTTACGGTGGTCGCTTACCGGCGGCAGTCGATTCTATGTGACGAAGCGATTCGCAACGCATTGCGCGCCTCAATCGAAACGGTGCGTGTGGCGCGTCCTTTCATCATTGATGCATGGGTATTATTGCCTGATCATTTACATTGCGTGTGGACATTACCCGATGGTGATGCCGATTTTTCCACCCGTTGGATGATAATCAAGCGAGCGGTTTCTTTGGCCTGCGGGGAAGATTATCGTCGTGCCGACTGGCTGTCCGCATCAAAACTAAAACATCGCGAATCGACTATCTGGCAACGGCGATTCTGGGAACACCAAATTCGTGATGAAAATGATTTTGCCCACCATGTCGATTACATTCATTTCAACCCGGTTAAACACGGGTATGTACAACGTGCGGTTGATTGGCCTCATTCGACATTTCACCGCTATGTGCGTGATGGGGTATATGCGCATGACTAGGCTGCTGCGATGGAAAGCACGGTGCCGGGGTATGATTAATGCTGCCCTTGGCTCAATTACGTTAGGCATACCCCCATGAAGTTGATTGCGCAAATCGTTTTGGTCGCCTGCATTCATGTCGCTTTCCTCTTCACGGCATATGGCAAAAAATTCTTTGGCCTCAACCTGTCTCCTGTTTTTTTGATGGCTCTCTGGCTTGGCGTTTCTTCAATTCTTGCGTTTGCGGCATATTTTTGGGCTCTTCTAAAATCAAAATTGCTTGCTTCGGCTTTATACCGAGAGGGGTTGTGGATATTCTGCGCAGGCTTGGCTACGTTCACTTCGCTTTACATTGGTGTCTTCTTGGCGCTCAACACTTATGGAGAGTGATCGCATGTATCAACGTATGCCTAACCCTTGTATCTTTCTTTCCGTGGTGGGTTAGCTACCATCACACGAAGCAGAGGAAGCTTGAGCCCAACCTTAAGGCTCAACCTTGTAGCGTAGATCAAGCCCTCGGAAAAGCGCGGGGGCAGTTCTAACATTCAATCAAAATACTGGAATGTTAGAACTGACTTCATAACTGAGGACAGAGCAAACTTAAAGCTTCTGTTACGCCGTATTAAATTATTCACTTCGCTAAATTTACTCTAACCCCAGCCATGTAACTATTGGTAGCCTTGGCCAATGCGGTCATAGGCGGCACGCTTTTCCGGATCGGACAGTACGGCGTAGGCCTTAATAATTTCTTTCATCCGACCTTCCGCGTCTTTTTCGTGTGACACGTCCGGATGATATTTGCGCGCCAGTTTGCGGAAAGATTTCTTGATCTCTTCCGCCGTGGCATCACGCGATATGGCCGGTATCTTGTAATAGTCCTGATATTGAATGAATCTCTCCAGAATATTTCTGACCCGTAAACTATATCTGGTCAGTTTTTTCCACTTTCAAGCACTTGAAAATTTATGTTCGTGTCCACAGATTGGGGGTATGGCAATCCTGCCAGCATTTACCCGTTGAAAGGAGACATCATGCATTATCGAGGTATTTTTCCCCGCGATCTGTTCTCGGAACTGGAGCGGTTGCAGCGTGAGTTTGACGGCTCCCCCAGCATTCGCGGTGCGGCGCCAGGCTATCCGGCCATGAACGTTGGCACAACACCGAAGTCGGTTGAGGTCTATGCCTTTGCGCCCGGCATGACACCGGAGGAATTCGATGTGCAAGTCGAGAATGGCGTGCTGACCATAAGTGGCGAGTGCAAAGATATAGTGCCGCCTGAGGGAGCGACCATACATATTGGCGAACATTTCTCCGGGCGTTTCCGACGTGTCGTATCGCTGCCGGACGACATCGAGCCGAATTCAACTACGGCCAGTTATCGCGATGGCGTGCTACACGTCTGCGTGGCGCGCAGGGAAGCTGCCCAATCGCGCCGGATTTCGGTTCAATGAGAAAGGAGAACACCATGAGCGAGAAATTCATCAAGCGTGAAAATGCGAGTGAAGAGAGTGCAGCCATGCGCCCTGCAGTGAACGTAGTTGAAGATGCGACCGGTATCACACTGTATGCCGATCTACCTGGAGTGCCAAAAGAAAAGTTGTCCATCCATGTGGAAGGCGACAATCTGATTCTGGAAGGCGAGCTGGAAATAAATTCCCCGCCGAACATGGAGGCGATCCACGCTGAAGTCGATCTGTCGCGTTATCGCCGGGTATTCACCCTGTCGCGGGAACTGGATGGCGACAAGGTATCGGCAGGATTCCGACATGGCGTGCTGGAATTGCGCATTCCGAAGGCCGAGCATGCCCAGCCGCGCCGGATCGTAGTGCAGGCTACCTGATCTCATCACCCGGCGGTGGATTCACTCCACTGCCGGATATAGATAGGAGGTTCATCATGCAAATTGAAAGAATTTAAGAGAACATGGGGACTGCTAGCCCCTTTGATTTCTCTCACCCCAACGTCTTGAATACCACCTCCTGCACATCCTTGGACAAGCCTTTGGTTGCGGCGACTTTCTGCAACGCGGCCTGCATCTGTTGTTTCAGCGCGGGCTGGTATTTTTTCCAGTGATCCAGCGTGCGTACCAAACGTGCGGCCACCTGCGGGTTGAGCTTGTTCAACGCGATCACCTGCTCTGTCCAGAAGGCATAGCCGCTGCCATCCGCTGCATGGAACTGTGACGGATTGCCGTTGCAGAAACTGGAGATCAGGCTGCGTGCGCGGTTGGGATTTTTCAGCGTGAACGCGGGATGGGTCATCAGCTTGCGCACCGCTGTTACATCGGTATGCATCGCGACCGCCTGCAGGCTGAACCATTTGTCCACCACCAGCGCCTCGTTTTTGAAATCCCGATAGAAGTTTTTCAATGGCTGCTGTGCCGTCTTGCTGCCGGTGTTGACCAGCGCCATCAGCGCGGCCAAACGGTCGGTCATGTTGTCGGCTGCGTCGATCTGCGCGTGAGCCAATTGCAGCGTGGATTCATCTTCCCAACCTAAAAGATAAGACAGGCACAGGTTTTTCAGGCCGCGCTTGCCGGCCGATTTTGCATTGGGGCTATATTTGCCGGGGGTCAGGTTGGCTGCATAGACGGCGATGAAATCGGCCTTGAGTTTTTCAGAGATCGTCTTGCGCATGAACTGGCGCGCAGTGTGGATCGCCTGCGGGTCGATCACTTCGCACTGTTCGGCCAGCATCGATTCCGAAGGCAGCGTCAGCACCACTTCACGGAAAGACGGATCCAGCGCCGTGTCGTTGAGCGTGGTGCGCAAGGCGTTGATGAACAGCTCATCCAGCGTCAGCGCTTCACCCGCCTGCACCTGTTTGATCAGATTCAACAGACGTTGCATCGCCAGGCGTTGTCCGGCCTCCCAACGGTTGAAGGCATCGCTGTCATGCGCCATCAACTGCGCCAGCTCCTGGTCGGTATAGTTGTATTCCATCACCACCGGCGCAGAGAAGTTGCGCAGTAATGATGGCGTGGGTTTGCTGCTGACGCGGTTAAAGATGAAAGTCTGTTTTGCCTGGGTCAGCTCCAGCACGCAGGTGGTGGCAGGTTTTGAAAAGGCTGCACCC
>JAIOPT010000045.1 GCA_021413765.1 Betaproteobacteria bacterium | reverse complement strand
TTCAGCAATGTCCTGTACCAGCGGCAAGGTGTCCACGTCAGCGATGAGGTTGTCGAGGCGGAACTTGATGTCCTGTACATTTACAACTGGCAACGTACGCAACTTGTCAATGTCGCGGTTGATAGTCTTACGCAATCCATTTAAGGCTGCACGATCCATGCGCTTAAGGCGATCATCGGCCTGTTGCATGGCGATTAAAGCCGCCTTCACATTGGCAGAAAGTTGCAATTGCTGCCCAGCGATCAGTAGCAATTGCTCCACTTCAGCCAAAACTGTCTCATCGCGGCTACCGGATAGATCTTGATATAGCGACTCTAGCGCAGCACGCTGATTTTGTGCTTCGGCAGAGCGGGCTTCCAGTACGCTCACTTTGACAGACAGTTCGCGCATGGACTCCTGCACTTTCATTATTAATACTTGGCTGGCCTTGTTGTTGCCGTCCATGTCGGTCAAGCGGCGCGCCAAATCCTGTTGCATATTATTTATCTGGAGGTGAGTGTCAAACCACTGCCATAGGAAAACTACCAGCACTACGGCCAACACTATCTGCATAACACTCATGCGCGAAATGATATTTTCCACACGATTATGTGCCGAAGCGGCAGGCGCTATCACAGCTTCCGGCATAACAGAATTGATTGGTTCGGAGGGCGGCTCTTGCTGGGTCATAGTATATTTCCAATTCTGTTTGAAGCATGAATCTTTGCCCATGCTATCAAACCTGATATCAAACCGTCATCTCCTTCATCAGTCAGTACCACCTCGCCCCAACCCAGTTTATGAGCGGTTTCGGCAATGCGTGCATGCGGTACGAATAATGGCACAGCTGCAAGTCGCTTTTTCGCCACGTTATCAAACATGTCCCACAAATAACCTAAGGCTTCGCTGCTGGTCACTGTAATGGCATCTAGGTTGGCAGTAAGCAATTGGGTGGCATCTTGATGTGACCGGGAACGTTGGTAGCATGTGGCGTACTCGACTTTGGCGCCACGTGCTTTAAGGGTGTCGCCCAATAATTCACGCCCGCCATTGCCGCGAAAAATCACCACGTGCCAGCCTGCGATCTGTTTCAATTCCGGCAGCGCTAGCAAGGCTTCGCTATCGGAACGATCCTGTGGCGCGATAACATTTTTTACACCGTAATCACGCAATGCGCGAACACTGCCTTGTCCTACCGTCGCAATTTTTAAGGTTGCGGGCAACGTATTATATTGTTCGGGTAAAACATTAACGTTACCCTCTACAGCTTTACTGCCCACGTCTGTGCCATTTGCTAGAGAAGTAAAGTTATAAGAGCTAAGCTGACTGGGGGAGGCAAGTTTGTTTGCCGTAATAATAGCTTCCATGCCATAACGTACGGCATTGGGACTAATAAAAATTGCAAGATTGAATTCGTGAAGACGGGCGATAAGCGCGCGCAAAGACTGCGAGTCAAGCACCGGGCTGATTTCTAATAGGGGAAACAGGATTGCTCGTCCACCAGCCTGTGATATGCGTTGTGCCAAATTCGACGCCTGCTCGCGCGGGCGGGTCACCACGATGCTCAATCCGGCTAGTGGCTGCTGTTGCATCATTTCAAAATGAATTTTGTTTTATCACTGAGATACTGCGGTGCAGAGTTAAAAACCCCGGAAAAAAACAAAATCACCCCCTCTTTTTGGAAAAGATATATACCTGCCGAAAATAAATTGTATTCGTTGTATGGTCTTGTCGCTGTTGTGAATTGTTGTGTCGAATTTCATAGAGCCGCAAGAATCTCATCCGCGCCCTGCGCGCGCAATGCTTGCGCCACGGCATTACCCAATGCTTCCGGGTCAGTAGCTATACCGCATAGTTCGGCATGCGCCATGCGCCTACCATCCGGGCTACCGACAAAACCTCGCAAGCGCAGTTCATTGCCAACTATTTCTGCAAAACCACCTAGCGGTACTTGGCAGCTACCTGCCAGCGCTCGGCTCAAGGCGCGCTCCGCCCGCACACAAATAGCAGTGTCCGCGTGATGAAGTGGGCGCAACAGCACTTCGAGGTCAGGGCGGGAAATAAGACATTCAATACCCAGCGCACCCTGCCCCACTGCCGGCAGGCTGTTCTCAGGCGCAATTAAATCGCGGATACGATCGCCTAAGCCCAAACGCTTTAAACCCGCTGCGGCGAGAATGACGGCGGCGTATTTGCCCTCATCTAACTTGCGCAAACGGGTTTGCACATTACCTCGTAATGACTCAATTTTCAGATGAGGGAAACGCGAACGTAACTGACTTTCACGGCGTAAGCTCGACGTACCTACCACACTGCCCGGCGGTAGTGATTCGAGATTGGCATGGAGGTTAGAAACAAAGGCATCACGCGCGTCTTCACGCTTGTCAATGCACGCCAACATAAATCCCTGTGGCAAATGCATTGGCATATCCTTCAGCGAGTGCACCGCAATATCAGCGCGCCCATCTTCCAGCGCAGTTTCAAGTTCTTTTACGAATAAACCCTTGCCACCGATTTTAGACAGCGTTATATCAAGAATTTGATCGCCTTGTGTGGTCATGCCCAATATGCTGATTTCGGTTTGTTGGTATAATGCACGTAGCCGATCACGGATAAATTCTGCCTGCCACATTGCCAACGCGCTTTCACGCGATACGATGACCAGTTTTGCGGGGGCGGCTTGCGCCTGAGATACCTGATTCATTGGTTTTCCTGAATCTTTAGTTGTAAATTCGATTGCGCCGCATTCTAACATGAGCCTATTGCGCGCGCGTTATACCGTATGCTGTAGAAGACACCTGTTTTAGAAGATAAATGCCATGAACTTGCTTGCCACGCCTGCCGATATATCATTTAAAGACATGCCATTACGCGAAGATATTCGCCTGCTCGGTCGTATCCTTGGTGACACCTTACGCGAGCAGGAGGGCGAAAAAACCTTCGACTTAGTTGAGAACGTGCGGCGCTGTGCTGTGCATTTCCGCAAGACTCAGGATGAGCGTGATCGCGATCAACTGGAACAAATCCTGGATGCATTGTCTCCGCGCGACACCTTGTCCGTAGTTCGTGCCTTCAGTTATTTCTCGCAATTATCCAACATTGCTGAAGATCTGCATCATAACCGTCGTCGCCGCGCGCATCTCAATGCTGGTTCACCGCCACAAGAGGGAAGTGTGCAACTTGCTCTTGATCGTATCCAGGAAAAGCATATTTCTGCCGAGACCATGCAAGATTTTCTCAACAAGGCGCTGATTTCACCGGTGCTCACCGCACACCCTACCGAGGTGCAACGAAAGAGTATCCTCGACTGCCAGCTCATCATCGCCAGTCTGCTATCAGACCGCGATCGGATCGATATGACGCCGGACGAACTTGCTGACAATGAAGAAGCGCTGCGCCGCTTTGTGCTGATCCTGTGGCACACGCGCATGTTGCGCACAGCAAAGCTAACTGTACCGGATGAAGTAAAGAATGGCCTAGCCTATTATCGCTATACCTTCTTCAGTGAAATCCCCAAAATTTATGCCAGTTTGGAAAAGCAGATAGAAGTGCGTTTCGGCAAGCGCCTGCGCGTTCCGCCATTTCTGCGCATAGGCAGCTGGATCGGGGGTGACCGCGATGGCAATCCATTTGTCACGCACCAAGTCATGCTGGATGCCGCAATGCGGCATTCAGCTACAACACTGGAATACTATCTGACTGAAACTCATCTGCTCGGTACGCGACTCAGTCTGTCTACTCGGCTGGTAAAAGTCAGCCAGGAATTGGAGGCGTTTGCCGCGCAATCGCCGGACAAAGCAGTAAGCCGCGAAGATGAACCCTATCGCCGCGCGCTGATTGCAATCTACTCGCGTTTGGTAGCTACGACAGAGCAATTCGGACACCATGTCAAGCACCTGCGTGCCGTTGGCCGTGATGCAAAACCTTATGCTAATGCGCAAGAATATATAGCCGATCTTGATATCATTATTCACTCGCTGGAACAACATGGCGCGTTGTATCTGGCACGCGGACGAGTGGCTTACCTGCGCCGAGCTGTCGAGGTATTTGGTTTCCATCTCGCGCCGCTGGATATGCGCCAGCATAGTGGCGTGCATGAACAGGTAGTAAGTGAATTACTCGCCAAGGCGGGTGACGCTAATTACTCCAAGCTGGATGAGGCAGGCCGCCGCAGTGCCCTAATCAAGGCATTGCAGGCAGGTAAAACATTGATCAGTGATTTGGAACAGTTCTCTGATATTGTTCAGAGTGAGCTGCGTCTGATGCAAGTGGCCGCAAAAATTCACCACCGCTTCGGTCAGGGCGCATTGCCCAACTACATCATTTCTAAAACTGATGCGGTAAGCGACCTGCTCGAAGTGGCTCTAATGCTGCAACAGGTCGGTTTGTTGGGCAACTGTCATGAGCTACACCTCAATATCATTCCGCTGTTCGAGACTATTGCCGATTTGCGCATTTGCGGCGTGATCATGGATGAATTATTTTCTATTCCTCTCTATCGCGAATTGTTAAAGAGCCGCGGCGATACACAGGAAGTAATGCTGGGTTATTCCGACAGCAACAAAGATGGCGGTTACCTTACTGCCAATTGGGAACTGTATAAAGCTGAACTCGAACTGGTTAGGGTGTTCGAAAATCATGGCGTTGAATTGCGTCTTTTTCATGGCCGAGGCGGCACAGTGGGGCGCGGCGGTGGCCCGAGCTACGAGGCTATCCTGGCGCAGCCTCCGGGCAGCGTAAATGCTCAAATTCGCATTACCGAACAGGGCGAAGTCATCGCCAGCAAATACTCCGACCCAGAGATCGGTCGGCGCAATCTGGAAATTCTCATCGCCGCCACCATGGAAGCCACATTGCTGCATCACCACGGTGATCATCATGACAGCACCATGCCGGAATACCTCCGCATTGCGGAAGCGCTCAGCCTGGATGCCTTCGCGGCCTACCGCAAGCTGGTATATGAGACTCCCGGTTTTACCGATTATTTTTTTGCGGCTACACCGATCCGAGAAATTGCTGAGCTCAACATCGGCAGTCGCCCTTCCTCGCGCAAGGCATCCGACAGCATCGAAGACTTGCGTGCTATTCCTTGGGTGTTCAGCTGGAGTTTGAACCGTGCACTGTTGCCTGGCTGGTACGGTTTTGGCAGCGCGATACAAAAATTTATTGAACGTGAAGGTAAAGCCGGGCTACAGCAACTTCAAGCCATGTATAAAAACTGGGCATTTTTTCGCGGCCTGCTTTCCAACATGGACATGGTTCTGTCCAAAACCGACATGGGCATCGCTTCACGTTATGCAGAACTGGTACCGGACGAAACCTTGCGTCACACCATTTTCAACATGATAGAAACAGAATGGCAACGCACTGTGAATATGCTGTTTGCCATAACTGGCGCGACCACTTTGCTGGAAGGCAATCCAACCTTGGCGCGCAGCCTCACCACGCGTACTCCCTATATCGATCCGCTTAACCACCTGCAAGTGGGGTTGCTGCACCGCTACCGCTCGGGCGATACCCATGACCTAGTGAAACGTGCGATACACCTGACAATAAACGGGATTGCGGCTGGATTGCGGAATAGTGGATAGTTGGGGCAATGGTTGCCCCCCAATTTTCATGTGGGCCATGGAAGGATGATGATTCATTAAGGCTATTGGCTAATACCTACATGCATTATGGGTACAACAAGCTTTAATTTTTGGTTGGTCAGATTCTTTAATAAAGTGTGGTCCAACCAACCAACCACCTAACCAAACTCTTTTACAATAAACTGCTGCCTGCGACTAATTGGCAACATCTCGTCCAATCTCTTGAGATTGACTGTCCAGTGTGAATCGCCGCTTTTCTCATCGACAACTTTTTCGAAGCCGACTATCTCGGCTTTCGCCACTAAACAATTACGATGAATACGAATGAAACGTGAGGCAAATTCCTTTTCCAGCGCGCCGAGTGATTCTTCAGTCAGGTACTCGCGCTCCACTGTGCGCACAGTAATGTATTTCAGCTCGGCACGCAGATACAGCACTTGTTCGATGGGAATAAGATGGATCTTGCCACGCTCGTGAATTGCAATATTTTTGCGTGGCTCAGGGGCAAGCTCCTGCAGTTTTTCGTTTCGTAAAGGCACGGCAGAACGCGCACGTGTGAGGGCCTCGGATAAGCGCCCGAGTCGAATAGGTTTGAGCAGATAGTCAACGGCATGCAAATCGAAAGCCTGAATAGCATAAACATCATAAGCTGTGGTAAAAATGATTGCAGGTGGCTTAGGCAGTTTGTTGAGATGCTGCGCCAGCTCGATGCCATCCATTTTTGGCATCCGAATATCTACCAGCACCACATCAACTTGCACTTCGGATAATTTATCCAACGCCTCGTGCCCGTTGCCTGCTTCGCCCACCAGTTGAAGCGGCAGTTTTTCAGCACAATCGGTAAGCAAATCCTTAAGGCGATTGCGCGCTGGCGGCTCGTCATCCACTATAAAAACAGTGAGGGGGATTTCAACATCGTTCATTGAGCTCTCCTTGAAGTAACACTAGGCAATATACTCCTCTTCACTTCTCGCAAGAGTTATATCCTGATGCTCTCATGAGACAGAAGGAGGTTGCAGAGGTTCCTTAACATATGGCAGCTTGATATGCACACGGTAAAAGTCCTTGCCAATCTCCACCGTATAACTTGCTTCGACATCGAACTGCAACGCTAAACGTTCACGTATATTGCTCAATGCCATTTTGTTGCCGACATGGTGGCTGCCTTGTTCCTGACGGGGATTATACATTTCGAGGTGCATTTCATTGCCGGTGCGATATAGCTTGATATCGACAAGCCCGCCCTCGGCCAATGGCTCAATGCCGTGATATACGGCATTTTCAAGTAACGGTTGCAATATCAGCGGTGGCAGCAACGCATCATCTGGCATATTTTCGGTACACCAGTTTACCTTGAGTCGTTCACCCAAACGTAATTGTTCCAGCGCGAGATACTGACGCGCAAGCGCCACTTCTTTTCGCACAGACACTAAGTCGCCATCGTGCGCCATCGCCATACGGAACAGATCGGCCATATCTTCCAACGCAGTCTCAGCGCGTTTAGGGTCGGCGCGAACAATACCGAGCACAGCGTTGATACTGTTAAACAGGAAGTGCGGGCGGATACGAGCCTGCAAGGCTTGCAAGCGTGCTTCATCCAGAGCGGGGGAAAAAACAGAAACAGGGACACGAAATCGAAAATAGACCAATAAAAGGCCAGTAATAATACTAGTGAGCAAGGCGTTACGCCCAGCATGGAAATTTCCATGGTCTATGGCATAAATGAACAGCTTGCCCTCCAAATGATAAACCATCAGCGTGACAGTCACCGCCAATAGCAGCACTACAGTGGTGCCCTGCTTGTAGGTCAAGCGTTTTAGCCAGGGGCTAAGCATGAACAATAGCGATAAATCCAATAATAAAACTGGTTGCAGCAACGCTGAGATGTCGATCACGCGCTCTACAATATTCTGCCAAGATGACGCCTGAGCAATGGCAGCTAGCAGCGCCACGCCATTGACTAGCAACAGCCCCCGCAATATGACACCCAAGTTACGAAAATCGGGTAACACATCGGTCAGCGGTTTTTGATTTATACTTTGCATATTTGGCATGACAGATATATCTCTGTTTATACCGCACATTCTGGACAAGAGATGATGACTATGCAAGACAATAAAACCTGGTCGGGACGATTTGCCGAACCGGTAGCGGAACTGGTGAAGCGCTATACAGCTTCGGTGGAGTTTGATAAACGACTGGCGCCGTTTGATATTCAGGCATCGCTGGCTCATGCGCAGATGCTGGAGGCGTGCGGCATCATAACCATGCAGGATTTAATTGATATCCGTCGTGGCATGACACAAATCGAACACGAGATTTTTAACGACAAATTCGCCTGGTCATTCGATCTGGAAGATGTGCATCTCAATATCGAAAAGCGCCTGACCACACTTGTGGGCGATGCAGGTAAGCGCTTGCACACCGGGCGCTCGCGCAATGATCAAGTGGCAACCGATGTGCGCTTGTATTTGCGCCACGCCATCGACGAACTGCACGAACTCATGCGCAGTTTACAATCTGCAATAATTGATCTTGCCATACAGCACACGCATACCATAATGCCAGGCTACACCCATTTGCAGGTAGCGCAGCCGGTGAGTTTCGCGCATCACTTGATGGCGTATTTCGAGATGCTTAAGCGCGATGCGGACCGCATCATCGATTGTCGGAAGCGCGTTAACCGCCTGCCACTTGGTGCGGCCGCATTGGCCGGCACCAGCTACCCGATCAAGCGCGAGATGGTGGCGGAACTTCTTGGTTTCGACGGAGTGTGTGAAAACTCGCTAGACGCAGTGTCCGATCGCGATTTCGCCATCGAATTTATCGCTTGTGCAGCGCTCACCATGACACATTTATCGCGCCTATCAGAAGAATTGATCCTGTGGATGAATCCACGCTTCGGCTTCATCGACATTGCGGATCGTTTCTGCACTGGATCGTCCATCATGCCGCAGAAAAAAAATCCAGACGTTCCAGAACTGGTACGCGGCAAAACCGGTCGCGTGAACGGCAACCTAGTAACCTTATTGACATTGATGAAAGGCCAGCCACTGGCTTACAACAAGGACAACCAGGAAGACAAAGAGCCCCTGTTCGATACGGTAGATACACTAACCAACACCTTGCGTATCTACGCCGACATGGTTGGTGGCATCACGGTCAAGCCCGCAGCTATGCGCGACGCTGCTTTGCAAGGTTATGCAACGGCCACAGACTTGGCCGATTATCTGGTGAAGAAGGGGTTACCATTCCGCGATGCACACGAAGCGGTCGCGCTGGCGGTGCGCTTTGCCGAGCAGCGCAATTGTGACCTGAGTGAGCTGAAACTGGAGGAATTACAGCAATTCTCGTCACTCATTGCAGATGACATTTACTCTGTTCTCACACTTGAAGGTTCGTTGGCCAGCCGTAACCACATTGGCGGCACTGCACCTCAGCAGGTAGAAACTGCCATCGCGCAAGCACGCAAGCACCTCGCAGGGCAAAATTAAATAATAAAAAAGGCGACCTTGCGGTCGCCCAAAAAAACTAATACCTAAAACCATTTCTCTATGAATGGAGCATTCTTTTCAGCCCACCATTTTTATACAGCTCACTTACAATATCTGAGCCACCGATAAATTCGCCATGGATATAGAGCTGAGGAACGGTTGGCCAATTAGAAAAATCCTTGATGCCTTGGCGGATTTCCGGATCAGAGAGCACGTCAACGGTAAAAAGACCTGACACACCGCATGCCTTGAGAATTTGTACTACATTGGCAGAAAATCCACATTGGGGAGATTCTGCGGTACCTTTCATATATAACACCACAGGATAACCGGTTATCTGTTGTTTGATGAGCTCTTGCACGTCCATATGATGACCTCTAAAATTTAGTTGAGTGATTCACTGGGTATATTAGCAGTACGTCCGCTGCCGGGTCAAGAATTAAGCAGTTGCCCGCCGAATACTTACTGCTGAAGGCTTACCTTGGCAGTAATTAAGGGCACTGATCTTCGCGCACCAGCGCGTCGTCTACGATTGCTCTTTCAGATTGGGCTTTGCTTCGCTCGCATTATCTAATCTTATTCGCTATGCCGATGGTGGCCTTGGCCTAGTTCATTGGCGTGCTCCTTCAACCTCGCGTTTGTATGCGTCATGGGAGAGGTCTGCGTCCTTGAGACAGCGATCCCGCTCCTGTGCATCTAGGCGCTTCATGCATTCGGCCCGTTGGGCATTCCGGCCAGCAGCATAAAGTTGTTCCGAGGAACAGGCTCCGGTCAATGTGCTGGCGAGCAATACGGCGATGACTGTTTGTAGTTTCATGTTCCCTTTTGGCTCTCTTCTTCTGGGCGATGCGCCTGTACTGCCCAACGTTAAGTTGAGCTGTGCACTGATTTTGGCGCGTCCGCTCGAACGAAGGACGCTATTGCGGAGAAATGTCCCTTAGCAGCCAGCTTAAATAACATAATTCATTCACACCCCGAAATGGATATTTTTGTACTTTACCATGAGGATGAATTGTAACGACATCAGAATTCCCAGCGCTTTTTGCGTGCAATTATCAATGTCTGCTCATTCGTATTTCAATAGGGTCACCCATTGGCTTCCTAGTTAAGGAGGGTAATTTTTCACATGCAGTGGAGCGGCATTGCCCTGTTTCAGATGGGCGGATGGGCACTGCGCCTCACAAGATCCAGTACCCTCGCCATGGCCAGCCTGTATGCGTCGGGTAGTACATCGGCGCGAGCGGCATCATGGCCAATTTCTGTCAGAATCGCGAGATGCAGTCGTTTGGCCTCTGCAGCGTGCCGCTCGAAAACGGTGTAATGGAAGGCCCTCAGCGATTGTTCGATCCGGGCTATGACAGCGTGTGGGCGCTTAAACAGCGTCGCGAGCAGATTCTCATACGCTGCTGCCGCGAGCAAGGTTCCGCGAGCCTTATCTATCGTAGTCGCACCAGCGATGGCGTGGCCGCTAGCAAGTATCGACGTTACCTCGTCCGCAGATCCGCGCCCTTGCAATGGCGATGTCATCGAAATGGTCGATTTCCTTCCAGCGATAGCGAGCAAAATCGAACGGTACGAACACAACATCGGTGTCAGCGATCAGCTTGCGTATGATGGAGGAGTAATAAGTGCGTGAATCGTTGAATCCTCGCCGCATGCGGCGATCAAGCGTGTCCACGAACAGTCGCGCAGCGTGTGCCGAAAGCTTTAACACGCACGCATAGGCGCCGCTGTAACCGGAAAAATTGACGCCGAAGCGCGTGACATGATCGCTCGCCACTGCGATATTAAATTCATTGGGATCGAGGATGCTGCTGTCGTAGGCCACTACCGACTCTGTTTCAGTCGCAAAAAGATCGGCCGCCAGCTCATCCGACAGCACGACGTCTCCGTGGATAATCATAAGCGGCTGATCGAACGATTCGCGCGCAAACCACAGCGAAGCGTTGATCCCGGTGATGTCGAAAAACGGGTTGACGAAGATCCTGCAGCCATCGACCAGCGGTGCGACAACCTCGCTCTTATACCCCAGCACAACATGGATATCGGCCTTCATATCGTGTTTTCGGATCTGCCGTAACAGCCGTTCAATCAAACGCTCGCCGTCGATTTCGATTAGGCATTTCGGGATGCCCGTATGCGTTCTGCCCATGCGTCTGCCCATGCCAGCTAAGGGAATCAGGTAGCGCATGATCTATGCATGAGTTTGGAGTAGGTGATCATCTCATCAAATCTTGAACGAAATATCAATTATCGGCATAGACTCTCGCGCCTCTTTCATACTTTCAGAACAGCGAAAGAACGCCGTGCGCGCTTCATAGTCTACTGTGTTAAGACAACGCGGGTCGAGCGCAAAGGAAGGTACGACACCACTCGCTGTGATGTATGCCCGCTTGGCTGCAATGCGCCCGGCCAACGCAGTACGTAGCGTCCCAAAATGCGACGTCAGGTTGGCGACGGCGCGCGGGTTGTCCTTCAGCGCCATCCGGAAATGACTGGCTAAGCCAGGACGCTTCCGCAACTCAAGACGCCCGTCCGGCATGACATCGAAGAAATGCAACAAGTTGCAGTGATTTCCGGGGTCGAGACGATACGCATACAGCTCGAGACCGCGCGAACTCACCAGTAGATTGTACGTGTTGTCGGTTGCGGCAAACGCCTTGGCGATGCCGAGCTTCAGATTGTCCGGCTGATTGGCCGTGAAGTTCTGAGAAAACACTAGCGCAGACGCACCCATCAGCAGATTTGTTCCGGTATGCGGAAATACGGCCGTTTCGTCGATGCCTAGCAAGGCAAGGCAGGTCGGCGCTATGTCTATCGTACTTGCGAGATTGTCATTTATTCCTGGGGTGAGTCCGGGATCACGGATCGCTAGAGGTGTCCCAGTGATTTGAGTGTACGGTTCCGTCGCATGGACCATGCCGCCCTTGAACCCATGGGTCCAGTAGTCGTCGCCGTGGTCGCCGTAGATGACGATCGTCGTATTATCGAGCAAACCCTTGCGCTCGAGTGTCGCCAGCATTACGCCGACCGCATCATCGGCCACGCCGCAGGCGCGCTGGATTTGATCGGTAAGTCCGCTGGAGAACGGTGCCAGCGCGAGACTGTGCTCGATGTGCGTAATGAGGTCCCACACATAGATGGCAAATGGAGGCGAGTTGGTCAGTTTGTCGAAGCGGTCGAGGAGCGATGGAAAATCATTAGTGGCCCACAATGGCGGCAGATCGTCGGACCACGACGCAAGCTTCGCTGAGTTCTGTGCGTGGAACGCGTTAAGGCAAATGAGATCTGCGTTGTAACCGTGACTCTGCAGAACGGAGAAGAGGTTCCGGTTGTTTACAGCAGCGCGCATGCCCTCGAATTCTGAGGCTGCGTCAAATTCAAAATCGTTGCCATGAAAGAGGTAGGTTACGACCATCAGCGTCGAGGTCGCCGACGAGAAAAAATTGTCGAATACTAGTGCGTCCTGCATCAGACGCCGGGTGTTGGGGAATGACGATCCGAACGTGGCAAGTCGCTGCCGAGTTATGCTTTCCAGATGAAGGATCAGGAGGTTTTTCATAGGGACTAGTGGTGGTGTGGGCTGTTAGCTATATTCTCTGTTGTTATCGCTGCGGCGTATCCGTCCGACTGGGCAGGCCGGGCATGGCACAAATGTTTGAATTCACCGCACTGCGCAACGTACCGTCATGTAGTGTATCCCGAAATGACGACCGATCTCTGCCATCGTTAAGCGCCGGACTGGAAGCCTGAGTTATTGCCTGATCTCTATTCGGGTGGTGTATCCGGTACTCGGCCACAGCGCATTTCACCCGTGAAATCAGAGTACGGCGTTAGCCAGATTCATTTATCCGCTTCGACAGCGCCAAGATAGCCCCGCCGAAATGCGGCATCCATTTGCTGGACATAGAAGGCGATCCAGGTATGCATGGGGGCATTTCCTTCGGGTGATGGGTGGCGTGGTTCGTTGTCCCGATGGATTATGGCACGCCATGCATGATCCATATCAGGGTGCAATTTTTCCAATACCCGGGCGGCTTTACCGGCGTGCTCCATGTTCCTGCAACGTTCGTCGAATGAGACTGCATGTCTGTGTGCCGCCGTGGCGCCCACAACGAACTGGGAATATCCGCCGCTGGCCACCCAACGTATACCGAATTCATAGTCATCCCAGGCATCGTTTAGAAAGCGCTCATCAAAACCGCCAAGCGACTGGAATTTGACTTTCTTGATGGAGGCATTGCCGGCATAGAAAAATGCCTTGGGCCAAACCGCCAAAGTACGGCGCATGGGAACGCCAAATATTTTGCCGGAGTCCTCCAGCCAGCGCGCGAAGATGTTTTTTCGGCAGTTATCAGGGAATAGCCCCGGGCCTATGCCCACAGCATTAGGGTCAGGGTTCAGTGTGTGGTATTCCGCGTAAGCGGCAATCAGGCCGGGGGAGGGGTCAAAGTCGTCCGCGAGAAAAACCAGCAGGTCACCATTGGCGTGAGCGGCGGCCATGTTGTTTTGGGTTGCCCGTGCCGGACTTGGACAGTTGAGTAATGACGCTGAGATCGCAGGATGCCGTTGGCGAAATTCAGCGAATGCCCGCGATGTGGAAGCTCTGGCCTGGCCATCGACGAAGATAACCTCGAACGCATCATGGGGGTAGGTCTGGGTTGCGACTGAAGCGAAAAAATTCTGCTGTTTGTGGTAAAAAATATTGGGTTCGGACGCCACGATTAAAGAGACACGCAAGACTCTTCTCCAATCCGGCTTGAGGGTGTTAGCGAAAGAGGAGCCAGAAGCGCCTGCTCGACCAACGCCATGGGTAAGTATTGCAATGCATCGGTCGCGCCAAGCAGGGCAAGAAACTCGCCGCCCCAGTTGGCAAACGTAGGCGCAAAAGAGTTTGGCCAAGTGGGTTGGCTTTGCGCGAGGCTGACGAAGGCAGCCATAACTTTGCCGTGTTCCACGCGCGGTTCACCGGCGGTTTCGGTGATGGTATTGCGGTCATGGATACGATATTCGTAGAGCGAGTGCGGCACCAATACCGGTTCGCACTGCAGCGTTGCACGCAGGCAAAAATCCCAGTCATGGTTATAGCGATAGTCGCGAAATCCGCCCAAGGTTTCCCATAAATGCTTGCGGAACATTAGATTGCCGCTGGAAATGGCCGAGTTCGCTCGCAGCATCGCCAGGCCAAGTGTGCAAGACATGACTGTTGCATTCTGGGCCGCTGTCAGTGCAGCGACGCGGACATCGGCAAAGTGGCCAAGGGGTTGGCCGTGTGTGTCTAAATATGAAACACGCGCATAGCCCCAGTCGGCATTGCTTTCCAGCAACGTGGACAGCATCGTTGCTATTCGCTCCGCCGGCAGTCGGTCGTCGGAATTGAGTAACTGGATAAAATCACCCTTGGCTAATTCAATGCCCTGGTTCAGGGTGGCTGCAGCCCCCCGGTTTTCGCGGGCGATGAACGTTACCGGAAACGGGGCCGCAACAAGCGCAGCACGACAGTGTTCAGTCGTGCCGTCGAGGGAGCCGTCGTCAATCACGATTAATTCCAGCGGGTGGTGTGTCTGGGCAAACACTGAAGCGATTGCCTCGGTGACATAACGTGCGTGCATGTAAGTCGGCATTACAACCGACACGGTCGGAAGTTTCGGAGGAGACTTCTGACCGCGCGGGTCTTTGTTCGCTTGGGCGCTTGTTAATGCCCGGTGCATGCATCGATATTCGACGAGTTTGTTCTGCAAGAACGAAGATAGATGATCCGGGCAGACAGACGCTAATAGCAAGCCGAGATTGGACCACAAACCGGGAAAATGCACGGCGGAGGTGGATAGCAATGCAGCAAAAGCCGCGCGCGATTCGTCCATGAGGCCGAGCTGGTAGAACGTGACGGCTCTCATGTGCGCGACTTCCCAATCTTCGCTCTGTTCCCGGAGGACGGCATCGTAAGCCTCAATAGCCTGAAAGAATCTGCCTCCTCGTTGCAGGGCGAGTCCCGCCTGACGATTGCGCTCGTGTCTCTCTGCCGCAGTTGAAGCGTTGGTGTTTAGCAAACCACAGCAGTG
>JAIOPT010000022.1 GCA_021413765.1 Betaproteobacteria bacterium | reverse complement strand
CAACATCCACACCTATGTTCGGAAAAGTTTGCATGATAGTAGCCTCCAGAAGTAAAGTAACACCGCTGGGGTGGCACACACCTACGTTAGCTTGCGTTCAAATCGGCGGTCAATCGCAGCCGCTAGATTCTTCATCGACGTACGGGGTGTGGGTGGGAGAGTTCTCACTGAGTCTGTCCGCTGCACGGCAGATGCCTGTCGATGTCCCTCCACCCCGGCTCCTTCCAGTTTCTCAAGAAGGAGCCAGAAACACCATACAAGCTTGTCGAAGGATGAGCGAAAAGATCTATCTTGGCCATCGTGCAATAATTTTTCGGCGCGAGAGTATTTGGAGAGCAATGGTGGCGCATACTGTGCCCAATGGTTCACAAATCCGATGCTGACAAAAACAATGATCGGCCTTCAGTCGATAATGGATTGCATAATGTTCCTTGAATCGTGCCTTACACGGAAAGCAGAGTGACGAAAATTGTCACTTACCTGACGTAAATCGGCTTCCCCTCTAATGTAAAGCATCAAAATCACTCCTGAGATTGTTCTGAAAATCCAATCCAGGCGCGGATAGGCGTAAGTTAGGATCGGTTGGCATGAATCCTGCTTATGATAAAGCACACACCCCGTGTACTGTATGTTCAACTCTTAAAGGAGTAGCAATAATGAAACAAATGCAAAAAGGTTTTACCCTGATTGAATTAATGATCGTGGTCGCGATTATCGGTATTCTCGCGGCGGTAGCAATCCCTGCTTATCAAGATTACATAGTTAAGGCTAAGCTTGCAAAAGTCGCGTCCGCTGTGGATCCAGTTAAGCTTGCTGTTGCCGCGTTTATGCAGGAGAATGGTTCTGCTGCGGCGCTACCAGCTAATGGTTGGACTTCATTGGGGATGAGCGGTGCTCCAACGGCAACCACAGAGGTTACAGGTATTACTGTGACGGTTGCAACTGGCGAAATCGTAGCTACTCTATGTACTGGTGGTTGCATTAAGCCTGCACTCGATGGCTCGACCATCACTTGGCGCCCAACAATGGGAACGACGGCTATAACTTGGGCGATAACTCCAAGTGTTACCTCTGACCCAGTTTTGAATAACATTCTTTCCAAGTGGATTTAACATGAGATAAAAAATCTGTTCTCAGATCCAATATTTTAAATTGTAGAATTGATGATTTTCTGATAACCCGCGATCTGTAATGGATCGCGGGTTTTTTTGTGTAAGCAGCTAATGTTACTTGGTGTGAGTAATGAATTTTTATTCTAATTTTGTTTATCCGCTTGATCGAATCAAAGCACTGATTTTGGTGTTGCTGGTTATTATGGTGTATGCCCCATTTTTGAATAACACTCTGATATTCGATGACGTCCCATTTTTTGGTGCCGCGATTAGTCATTACGCCAATACACTGTTTCGTTTTGATTTACGCTGGTTTCCCTATACGACGTTTGGTTTTACTTGGGTATTTTTCGGTGAGGACCCGCCTGTTTACCGCATACAGAATCTATTGCTGCATGGTGTGAATGTATTATTGCTATTGCTGGTATTGCGGATGTGGATCAAGCTATTTATCACTGATGCGAGCAAAGAAAATATTGTGAATTGGGGCGCGTGGTTGGGGGCGCTGGTTTTCGCATGCCATCCTCTCGCAGTTTATGGCGTAGGCTATTTGATACAGCGCAGCATTTTGATGGCGACTATGTTCACATTGGTAATGCAATTAGCATACCTACGTGGTCTGTTGGAGGGCGACAAACGCTATATGGTGCTAGCGGTCATGGCATATTTCATGGCACTGTTCAGCAAGGAACACAGCTTGATGGCTCCTGCCATATTGCTACCTTTGACATTGGCGATTCGTGTCCAGAATAAACTATCGTCCCGCGCCTTGCTAGCAACTTGGCTAGGATTCGTAATGGTTGGGCTGTTGGTGGTGCTGCGCATAAAAGGTATATTTGGTGTGCCTTATGAGAAGGATGCGGCCGCATTGTTTGGGGAGCAAGCGCTGTTCCAGGGAACGTCATCGCTGCACTTGTTAAGCGTGTTGACGCAGGCGGGTCTTTTTTTCAAGTACTGCTTGTTAATGCTTGTGCCCAACCCCGCGTGGATGTCGCTGGATATGCGTGAGCCATTTATCCTTACCTGGAAAGAGTGGACAAGTTGGATCGGCTTGGTTGCATTTGTCGCTTATGGCGCATTTGCGTTGGCTTTTTTGCTGCGCGGTGGGCGTGTTGCCTTGTTGGGGTTGGCATTGCTATATCCGTGGTGTTACTTCATGGCTGAATTTTCAAGCATACGCGTTCAGGAAATTTTTGTGCTATATCGCAGTTATTTATGGTTGCCCGGCTATATGTTGTTATTGCCATTACTGTTTAGCTCACTTCCCAGTCGAAAAATCATGTTGATTGGTGCATTAGCAGTTTTGCTATTAATGCCGCTGGCATGGAATCGATTATGGGTGTTTGCTGATAAGTATCGTTTGTGGGATGACGCGGTGGACTTGCTTCATGGCGAAGATCGCCTCGGTGCACATCGTATCTATTTCAATCGCGCACAAGCTTCGGCTGTGGTTAAAAATTGGGATGCGGCCATTGCAGACTATCAAAAATCGCTGGCAATTAACTCAACTTATCCTGAGGTGAATGTTGCATTGGCTTCTGTATATTCAAACTCAGGACGGTATCCGGAAGCGCTTACAGAATTTGACAAAGTGATTGCTGGCAACCCGAAAAATGCGAGTGCCTATTATGGTAAAAGTTTCGTTTTAAAAAACTTACATGACATGGTAGGGGCTATACAGCAAATGGAAAAAAGCTGTCTGTTAGGACTTCAACAAGCTTGTGTCATTGTGGCTTTGAATCAGCAGAATAATTTGAATCAACGGCAACACAAGAAAGTTTCACCATAAGCAATGGCATCATGAAATTTTATGTGGAAATTGCTATAGAACTAAATAATTTTAGCTCTATTATGCTAAAAGGAATTTTGCTGACCTAGTTGCATGAGGGTGACCATGCGAAGCATGGATATCTCATGTGAACTGGTCGGGCAAGCGGCTTGTATTATGTCCGAGTGGATGTAGGATAGACACGAATCATTTCTTTTTCGCGAGCGCTGCCGCGATCTCCTTGTACTGCTTCAGTTCACTTTCAATGATCGACAACTCGTGAAAATCGGTGCCCGCTGCTTTGGCCAACTCAAGTTGTTCAATTGCATTGAGCAAGTTGCCGCGCAGAATGTAGGTGTAGGCCAGCGCGTGGTGTTCTTCTTGTCGTCTGCCCAATGCCGCGTAATTGCGTGCCTGTAGCTCATGCAGACGCAGGTCATTGGGATGGGCGATAATTTGTTCGGTAAGCAGTTTGAGCGCATCTTCAAGGCGATTAGCTTCCAGCAGCAGCTCGATGTAGTCATAGGCTAACGCTCGGTGCTGGGGAAAATTTTGTGTGGCGCTGCGGTAGAATGCAGTGGTGCTTGTGTTGCTTTTGTCTGCACGTCTGATTTGTCCGGCCAGCGTTGCAATCATCGGATTTTGTGATGTCAGTGTCTGCAACGGGGCAAATTCCTGCGTGGCGCGTGCGACTTGTCCGGCGCGCAACAGTGCCAGCACCAGGCCGTAACGCTGGGCCGTCTGATTGCCATGTTTTTGCTCCCCAATTGCATTTTTGAAGAAGTTCGCTGATTCCTGAGGGTTCTTTTGCATGGCTCGTAATTTGGCACGCACCAGCTGGAAGTTGAGGCTGTCGGCAACCAGGCGATAGGGGGTCTGTTGCACACGGTTAGCGACATCGGCGATGCGGTCGCTGGTGATCGGATGGGTGCGCAGGTAAGACGGCATATTGTTGTCCAGCAGGCGAGTGGATTTTTGCAGGCGTTCGAAGAAGATGGGCATGGCGTGCGGATCGAAACCTGCTTTTTGCAGAGTGGTGAGGCCAATGCGGTCCGCTTCCTGTTCATGAGTGCGGGTAAAGTTCAGTTGACGTTGGATGGAGCTGGCCTGCATCCCGAAAATGGCCGCCTGTGAGGCTTGCGGGTTGCTGCGTGCAGCCAGGATAGCCACTGCAAGGGCCGCTATGGCGGCCACTGAGTCGACCTTCTGGCCTGCTACCATACGTGCCAGGTGATGCTGGGTGACGTGGGCGATTTCATGGCCCAGTACTGAGGCGAGTTCGGATTCGCTTTGTGCTATGAGCATCAGTCCGGTGTTTACACCAATGAAACCGCCGGGCAGCGCGAAAGCGTTGATGCTGTTGTCGTCGAGGGCAAAAAATTCAAACTCCTGCCCTGGTTCGTTGCTGTTGGAAACCAGTTGATATCCAAGCTGATTAAGATAATCGTTGACTTCAGCATCATCAAGATAGTCCCTATCGGAGCGGATTTCAAACATGCTCTGTTCGCCGATTTTTCGCTCCTGTTGCGGTGTCATAGCCTCCTGTGAGGCGTCGCCTAAGTCGGGCAGGCCATCAGCGCGGCACAACAGCGACCATGTGTAGAGCACTATGAACAGCAAATTTTTCATGACAATATGATACCTGCTTTGCCTAGAGGTTCCCAAGTCTGGAGTGCAGGGTTTTCAGAGCGGAATTTGGGCGGGATGCCCGTGTTTACTTATTAGCAAGGTATAATGAATAATGCATTTGCTGCACAATTATTGTGAAATTCCGCTCAAACACTGGAAAAATAATTAACTGTAAAAATTATGAATATTAACAAACCAAAATTGCAGGTTCAAATAGACGGGAGTCCTGAGCATGCTGTGGATTTTGTCGAGACGGTCAAGCTACAGAGTGGCCTTACGGATTGGGCGCAAGCAAACGCGTCATCTACGGTATGAGCACAATGGAATTCGATGTCGAACTGGATGCTCGCCAGCTAAGTTGCCCCTTGCCCATATTGCGTACCAAAAAAATGCTGTCGCAGATGCAAGGTGGGCAGGTACTGAAAGTGGTTGCTACAGACAAAAAATCACCGGATGACTTCACCGATTTTTGCAAACAAACCGGTAATGATTTGTTGTCTGCTGCACAGCAGGGTGACGAGTTCGTTTTTTATCTGCGTCGCCGACAGACTTAAGGGCGCCTCTAAAAATTCAAATTTCTAGACAAGACAAGGCACGAGAAAAAAATTGAGCGCAGCATATATTTGATATAAAAGCGATAATTTATTTCGAGTAACGCCATATTGTGACCAAACGGGGTAAGCAGGCAAGCCGCAAAGCGGCTGCTCGCAAAATTGGATTATTAGAGGTGCCCTTAACCAAGCTTGTCGAGCTGCGCCTGTAACTGGATCAGCGTCATGGAGAAATCATCCATACGCCTGCGTTCTTGATCCACCACTTGCGGCGGGGCGCGTAAGACGAAACTGGCATTGCCCAGTTTGCCTTGGGCCTTGGTGATTTCACCTGTAAGACGGGCAATCTCCTTGTCCAGGCGCTCACACTCTGCTTCCACGTCAATTTCTATTTCCAGCATCAACTTGAAATTACCGACGATCGCGACTGGCGCATCGGTGTCAGGCAGTTCATCTAGCAGGCTAACTCCGCTTAATTTGCCCAATGCTTGTAGGTATGGCGCGAAGCCTTGCAGGATAGCTGCATCGCCACTCGCAATCAGTGGCACTCTCTCCGCTGGAGACAGATTCATCTCACTTCGCAGCTTGCGGCAGGAAGTGACCATTTCCTGTAGCAGGCTGATTCGTTGCAAGGAAATTGGGTCAATCAGCTTGGGGTTGGCTTTCGGATAGGGCTGCAGCATGATGCTATCGCCTTGTTTGCCGGCCAGCGGAGCAACTTTTTGCCACAGCTCTTCGGTGATGAAAGGGATGATGGGGTGAGCCAGACGCAGTATGGTTTCCAATACACGCACCAAAGTGCGCCGTGTGGCGCGTTGCCGTGCGGCATTGATAGTCTCTGCTTCCGCTGGAACTGGGTTGCTGGAGTGAGGGCTGAGTTGCACCTTGGCCATTTCCAGATACCAATCACAGTAGGTGTCCCACACCAATTCATAGAGTGTGCGCGCCGCCATATCGAAACGATAGTGGTCAAAGTGGTCTGCCATTTCAGTTTCCGCCTGTTGCAAACGACTAATCAGCCATTTGTCGGCCGCACTGAATTTAACCGGCAATGATTCGTCCAGCCCGATATCCTGGCCTTCGCAATTCATGAGTACGAAGCGAGTGGCATTCCATAACTTGTTACAGAAATTACGGTAACCTTCACAGCGTTGCAGGTCGAATTTGATGTCGCGCCCATGCGAGGCAAGGCTGGCGAAGGTGAAGCGCATCGCATCAGTGCCGAAGGCCGGGATGCCGCCCGGGAAATGTTTGCGTGTCTGTTTTTCAATGCTTTCTGCCTGCTTGGGATTCATCAGATTTTTAGTGCGCTTGGCTACCAAATTTTCCAGCGAGATGCCGTCAATGAGATCCAGCGGGTCTAGTACATTCCCCTTGGATTTACTCATTTTTTGTCCCTCCGCGTCGCGAATCAGGCCATGTACATACACTTCGCGGAATGGCACCTTGCCGGTGAAGTGCAGCGACATCATTACCATGCGAGCCACCCAGAAGAAGATGATGTCGAAGCCGGTAACCAGTACCGAGGTCGGCAAGAAAGTTTTGAGCTCTTTGGTGTTGTGCGGCCAGCCCAGTGTTGAGAACGGCCATAATGCAGAGGAGAACCAGGTGTCGAGCACGTCCTCGTCCTGGCGCAGTTTTGTGTTGCCTGCCTGCTTGCGTGCATCTTCTTCGTTGCGAGCGACAAATATATTACCCTGTTCGTCATGCCACGCCGGAATGCGATGTCCCCACCACAGTTGGCGCGAGATGCACCAGTCTTGAATGTTGGTTAGCCACTGGTTGTATGTGTTGGTCCAGTTTTCCGGTACGAATTTAATTTCACCATCCGCCACCGCTTGCAGCCCGCGTTGCGCCAAACCCTCCATTTTCACGAACCACTGGTCGGTGAGCATCGGTTCAACTACCGCATGGCTGCGGTCTCCGCGTGGCACCATCAGCTTGTGCGGCTTGGTGTCTACTAGCAGGTTTTGTGTGGACAGGTCAGACAGGATTTGTTTGCGCGCGTCGAAACGATCCAATCCCTGATAAACGTCGGGTGCATGTTCGTTTATTTTAGCGTCCAGCGTGAATATGTTGATCGGTGTAAGGCTGTGACGCTGTCCCACAATGTAGTCGTTGAAATCGTGCGCGGGTGTAATTTTTACGCAGCCAGTTCCGAAAGCTGGATCGACATACTCATCGGCGATGATGGGAATAGTGCGATTGCACAGTGGCAGTTGCAGACGCTTGCCGATCAGGTGCTTGTAGCGTGAATCTTCAGGATGCACCGCGACAGCAACGTCGCCTAGCAGCGTTTCAGGGCGTGTGGTGGCGACGATTAAAGCACCGACACCGGTTTCCAGCGGATAAGCGATATGCCACATGAAGCCGTCTTCTTCCTGCGCTACTACTTCCAGATCGGATACTGCGGTGCCCAGCACCGGATCCCAGTTCACCAATCGCTTACCGCGATAGATTAAACCTTGCTCGTAGAGTTTGACGAATACTTCGGTAACGGCCTCAGACAGGCCTTCATCCATGGTGAAGCGCTCCCGCGACCAATCACACGAGGCACCGAGGCGGCGCATCTGGTGCGTGATGGTAGAGCCGGACTCCTCCTTCCATTCCCATACGCGCTCAATGAATTTTTCACGGCCAAGGTCGTGGCGTTTGATTTTCTGTGCGTCCAGCTGCCGCTCTACCACAATTTGCGTGGCAATCCCGGCATGGTCAGTGCCAGGCTGCCATAGGGTGTTGTCTCCACGCATGCGGTGATAGCGGGTGAGCGCGTCCATAAGCGTATCCTGGAAGGCGTGTCCCATGTGCAGGGTGCCGGTCACATTGGGTGGCGGCAACATGATGGCGTAAGCGGGCTTATCGCTCTCTAATTTAGCCTGGAAATAACCAGCGCTTTCCCATATGGGATACCAGCGCGCTTCGATTGCTTGAGGTTCAAAGCTTTTTGTAAGTTCCATGTTGATCGTATTTGAATTAATTCTGTCGGGTGAAGTGAGAAACGGCGTGATTATAGCGGATGGAGATGGTGCGGGCGGCGTGGAAATATGTGCCCGAATTAATTCGGGCAGATTTGATTTGGCCTGTTGCCAAGCCTCCTGCCATAGCGCATCGAACTGTGGTGCAAGTTTCGCGCGTAGCAGCGTTTCCAGTTGCGGCGCGATCTGCGTCGCGAGATGCTGGTATTGTGCATCGGATAAGGTAGCGAACCCTTTGTTTTCTGTTATGAGCACCGAATGTTCTTCAGTAATGGCTTCAGTCACGGCTTCATCAGCTTCGACTTTATCTGCTACGGCCTCAGTCACGACTTCAGTCAGGGTGGGGATTTCCGGAAAATCAGTATCGACTACATCTGTCAGTACAGGAAGGTTGCTGAATTCATTTAACTGATTGGACGGATGGCTCATGGGTGTCTATAAAAATTTACAATAAATTTCTTGAGGACTGATGTGTGGCAGATGCTCTCAAGTCTGGATTTTTAGAGATGTCCTCATGTTTAATATTCGGCTTGCTTACTCAGGTCGAAGTGGCGCATTTCATAGCCGCGGTCTCGATAAAAACTAAAGCGTTCACGGCCCAAGCGTGCATCTTCTGCATCTTGGCTGACGATTTCAAGTACGCGTTCAAAACGACTGAAGAATGGCAAACACACAGTGTGCAGGCTGATCAACACTTCATTGTGTGGAAAATTTTCGCCACGATGATCAACCACTACCGGCATCTCAGCGGCAGCTACTTCATCGTTGCGACAGTGCGGCATAAAGGCAGTAACTGGATACTGCCACAACAACTTGTCCAGCGCCTCAGTGGTGGCTTCGTCCGAGGTGTGTAGCAGCACTCGCAGTCCGTTTTGCATAGCTTTGTGGCTAAGGTGGCAAGCAGTGCGTAATTTATCGTCCACGCCGGTGTAAAAATCTACCTTGGTCATTTAATGAATTTACGAACCCAATTAATTATCCACCTGGACACAATTGATCAAATACTGTGCGAGTAGTGGCACGGGACGTCCGGTGGCACCTTTTTCTTTGCCTGATTTCCATGCGGTACCGGCAATATCCAGATGCGCCCAGCGATAGTCTTTGGTGAATCGCGAAAGGAAGCAAGCGGCGGTGATGCTGCCACCTGCGCGTCCGCCAATATTCTGGATGTCGGCAAAGTTGCTATCCAGTTGCGGTTGATACTCCTCCCACAACGGCATGTGCCAAGCGCGGTCATATGTTTGTTCGCCTGCTGCCAGCAGTTCATGTGCCAGGGTATCCTGATTGCTATAAAGCCCGCTGGCAACATGGCCTAATGCGATGACGCAGGCACCGGTAAGGGTGGCTATGTCAATGACTGTGGTTGGCTCAAACTTGGCCGCATAAGTAAGTGCATCGCATAGGATAAGACGGCCTTCCGCATCAGTATTTAGGATTTCGATGGTCTGCCCGGACATGCTGGTGACGATATCGCCCGGTTTGGTGGCGGAACCGCTAGGCATATTCTCGCAGGTGGGAATAATACCGACTACGTTTAGCTTGAGTCCAATTTCAGCAATGGCCTGCAATGTACCTAGCACGCTGGCTGCGCCGCACATGTCGTATTTCATTTCATCCATCTCGGCACCCGGCTTGAGCGAGATGCCGCCAGAGTCAAAAGTAACGCCTTTGCCAACCAGTACGATGGGTTTTTGTTTTTTATCGGCACCGCGATATTCAAGGGTAATCAGTTTCGCTGGTTCATCAGTGCCTCGGGTCACAGATAACAGCGAGCCCATGCCGAGCTTCTGCATGTCCTTTTCTTCCAGCACGGTAACTTTGAGCGATTTGTGCGCCTTGTCTAAAGCCACTGCTTGTTGCGCTAGATAGCTGGGGGTGCATATATTAGCCGGTAGATTGCCCAAGTCCTTTGCCAACTTCATGCCTTGCCCGATTGCTGCGGCCTGTGTGAGAGCGGCAGCCTGCTGGACGGTTGATTTGCCTGACATTAAGCCAAATTGGATTTTGCATAAAATTTTCTTATTTTTTTCCGCCTTGCTTTTGAGTTGGTCAGAACGATAAGTCGTGTCGAATGCGGCAAGCACTGCCTGGCTGATGCACCAAGCACTATCGCGGCCTGCCAATGGCAATTCAGCCAGATAGAGCACTGCATCTTTGGCACCGGTGGCAAATAGTGCGCGCATTGCGGCACGGATACTGTCTAGATATTGGCGTGCAGCAAATTCATCATGTTTGCCTAGCCCGACTAGAAGTACTCGTTCGCTTGGAATGTTGGGCACGTTATGTAACAGTAGCGTAGTAGCGGTCTTGCCACTCATGTCGCCGCGCGCGATGATGCCGCTGAGCGTGTTGTTGGCGGCTTTGTCCAGTATTTGCGCTGCGTCCGATAATTTGCCACCCTCAAACACACCCGCTACCACGCAACCGCTACGCTGTTTTTCCGGGCTGCCCAGTTTTATGCTAAATTCCACTTGTATCTCCTCAATGATTCTTGCTTTACATTAAATGTCGGATTATCCGCAAATTCCAAAGAAAAAGCCAAAGTCGTCGCGCTTTAAGTTATTGCGTGGCACTATTTTTCATCGTGAGCTAGTGCGCGAGTCCGCTAGCACTGGGTTATTAGTATTTGCCATCTTGCTCGGAATTGTTGTATTCACGCAGTTAGTTCGCTTGTTAGGTCAATCCGTAAGCGGCTCTTTAGCGGTGGATGGCGTTCTAACATTGTTGGGCTTTAGTGCTTTGAATTACATGCCAGCCCTGCTTTCTTTAAGCTTGTTTTTGTCGGTGTTGTTGACGCTGACGCGAAGTTACCGTGACAACGAAATGGTGGTGTGGTTCAGTTCAGGCATTGGGTTGACACGCTGGATACGTCCGGTGATGTGGTATGTGCTGCCGGTGGTGGGCCTGATTGCACTGTTAAGCTTGGTGTTGTCGCCCTGGGCTATGTCTCAAGTAGAAGAATTAAAGCGCAGGCTGGATAGTCGAGATGATGTAACCGCTGCATCGCCCGGAACATTTCGAGAATCCAAGCAGGCTGACCGAGTGTTCTTTATTGAAAACGTGGATGTGGGCAAAAACCGAGTTGGCAACATTTTTGTGCAATCGTTGCAGCACGGCAAGATTGGCACTATGGTGGCCAAGCAGGGCATGCAGGAAACCGCACCTAACGGTGATCGTTTCCTGGTATTGCTGAATGGTACGCGCTATGAGGGAGCACCTGGGCAGCTTGATTTCAAGATTGTTGAATTTGAGCGCTATGCAGTGCGCATTAAGGCCGTGGAGGCCAAGCAGCGACCCGTCCCTGTCGATTCATTACCTACGCTACAGTTACTGCAAAATCGTAATAGCTGGAATATGTCCGAACTGGAGCGGCGGCTCGGTTTTCCGCTCGGTGCGCTAAGCTTGGCTCTGCTGGCAATCCCGTTGAGTTTCGTTAATCCTCGCGCTGGACGTTCGCTCAACCTCATTATGGCGCTGGTGATTTACATGCTCTATAACAACCTAATTAGCGTTACCAATACATTGGTAGGGCAGGGGAAAATTGGCCCAGTCATTGGTTTTTGGGGTGTTCATGTACTGATGTGGGTATTGATGGCATTACTGTTTTATCGCCGTATGTCGGTGTTCTCCTGGCGGAGGTTGGCGCGATGAAACTGTTGACCCGTTGTCTGGCGCGTGAGATATACGCCAGCATTGCACTGGTATTAGTTGCCTTGCTGATGCTGTTTTCTTTTTTTGACCTGATACATGAGCTGAATGCACTGGGTAGCGGCAATTATCATCTGGGCTATGCGTTGCTGTTTGTGTTGTTGACAGTGCCTGGCCGAATCTATGAATTGTTTCCAGTGGCAGTTCTCATTGGCGCAATTTTTGCGCTGACGCAGATGGCTGCTAATTCAGAGTTGACCGTCTACCGTTCTTCTGGCGTTTCACTGCGACAAATGGTGGTAGCGTTGTTAAAGATAGGTTTGCCACTCGTTCTGTTGACTTATCTGAGTGGCGAAATGATCGCACCGTTAAGTGAACGCATGGCTCAAGAGCTAAGGCTTAAAGCCCAGAATGCTGAAGTATCGCTGAGAGAATTCCGCTCTGGCGTGTGGGCTAAAGATGAACGCAGTTTTGTAAACGTAAAAAACGTGCTTCCAGATACCACCCTATTGAATGTTAGCATTTATGAATTTGATGAGAGTTACCACCTACGTGCCATAACTGCAGCAAAACGCGCTGCTTATGTGGAAAAAAATCGCTGGCAACTGGAAGGTGTGACGCAAACTCTCTTCAACAAACAAGGCACGACAGTAAATCATCAGGCAATTATGGAATGGCGCTCGGCGCTTAACTTGGGCATTCTGAGGGCTATACTCGTGGGGCCGGGACAGATGTCGATGTTGAATCTTTATCAGTATATCCAGCACCTGCGCGACAACCATCAGAAGACAGTGACTTATGAAATTGCTATGTGGAACAAGTTGGTATATCCATTCGCGGTACTGGTGATGATGTTACTGGCCTTGCCATTTGCTGCTCATCAGCGGCGTGAGGGCGGGATTAGCGCCAAAATATTCTTGGGTATTATTTTGGGACTAACTTTTCACTTTGTGGGTAAGCTATTCACCAGTTTGGGCTCACTCAATGAGTGGCAGCCCATGCTGAGTGCTGTGGCAATGCCTCTGCTTTTCCTGCTGCTGGCGACGGGGATGTTGTGGTTGACTGAAAGACGTTAGAGCAGTTTTCAGTGTCCCTGAATAGTTTAACGGTATATTTCATCGTTACGGTATCAGTCGTATCAATACTATCTCGCAGGCAATCGCACAAGCCAGAAAGGCGTCACACCGGGGCGTGCAGCCTGTTAAATAGTCGGTTAAGGGGAAGAAAGAGTCAATATAAATAAAATTATTTCAAATAAATCAGCAAATGGCAGGACTATTTTTTGGCAAACCTGAGAACCGCCTTATAGCATCCGTAGTACCATGAGCCAGTTAAAAAAACTGGTGCCGAGTAGATGACCCCCAAGCAATTTATCGAGAACTGGAAAGACAACCCGCTCAAAGAGCGCGCCAGTTATCAACTGCACTTCATAGACCTGTGCGCCCTCGTGGGAGTGCCAACGCCATCGCCAGCCACTGCCGAAACTTATTGCTTTGAGCGCGGTGCAACCCGCACAGGAGCGGGGCAAGGCTGGGCGGATGTTTGGAAGCAAAACCACTTCGGGTTTGAATACAAAGCCACGCGCAGCAACTTGGGCGCAGCCCTGAAGCAGTTGATGACCTACGCGCTGGCCTTGGATAACCCGCCTTTGCTCGTGGTGTGCGATACCAGCATCATCGAAATTCACACCCACTTTACCAACGCACCAAGCGAAGTTCACACCATTGCGCTGGAAGATATCGGCGAACCCGCCAACCTGGAAAAACTGCGCTGGCTATTCACTGACCCAGATAAGTTCCACCCCAAGCGCACGATTACCCAAATTACCGAAGAAGCAGCGGGCAAATTCGCCGCCCTTGCACAATCGTTAAACGCGAGAGGCCACGCCCCGCAAACTGTCGCGCATTTTCTTAATCAATGCCTGTTTTGCCTGTTTGCCGAAGATGCCGAACTATTACCCGGTAAACTATTCGAACGTCTTCTTGATAAAAGCCAGACCGACCCCGCCAAACTTTCCACTCGCTTGGAAGAATTGTTTAACGCAATGCGCAAGGGCGGAGATTTTGCGTTAGAAGATATTTACTGGTTTAACGGCGGCTTGTTTGAAAAAATTGAAAGCCTGCCACTCGAAACCTCAGAAATAAAAATCCTTCATGAGGCAGCTAAACTCGACTGGAGCGATATTGAACCATCGATATTCGGAACACTGTTTGAACGCGGCCTAGACCCCTCAAAACGATCCCAACTTGGCGCGCACTATACTGACCAGCAATCAATAATGCGCATCATCAAGCCCGTTATCGTGGAGCCGCTGGCAAAGGAATGGGAAACTGCCCGTATAGAGATTGCTGAGAAAATTGCTAAACGTAAAAAGAGCGGCGACAAAGCCGAGCGCGATGCACAAGCAGTGTTCCTCACCTTTCTCGAAAAGCTCAAAGCCTTTAAAGTACTAGACCCTGCCTGCGGTAGCGGAAACTTTCTTTATCTTGCCCTGCGTGCGCTGAAAGATTTGGAACACCGAGCAAATCTTGATGCCGAAGCTTTGGGGTTACATCGGCAAATCACCATTGAATGCTCACCCGCCAACGTGCTGGGCATCGAACTCAATACTTACGCCGCTGAGCTTGCGCGTGTGACGGTGTGGATTGGTGAAATCCAGTGGATGCTTAAAAACGGCTATCCAATTCGCAAAAATCCCATTCTCCAGCCACTCGACCATATTGAGAACCGCGATGCGGTGCTGAATACGGACGGCAGCGAGGCGCAATGGCCTGCCGTGGATGCCATCATCGGCAACCCGCCGTTTCTAGGTGGCTCCAAGATGTTGCGCGAATTGGGCGATGAATACACCGAAGCCTTGCGCAAGTGCTACTCAGACCGCGTGCCGGGCGGTGCGGACTTGGTGACATACTGGTTTGAAAAAGCCCGCGCCCAGATTGAAGCGGACAAGTGCCAGCGTGCCGGATTGGTTGCCACAAACTCTATAAGCGGCGGCGCGAATCAAACAGTGCTCGCGCATATTTGTGGCACAACCAGAATTTTTAACGCATGGAGCGATGAGGAATGGATCAATGAAGGCGCGGCGGTGCGTGTGTCTCTGCTGTGCTTTGGAAATGTCGCAGGTGCCACATTGGACGGCAAGGTCGTTGAAACTATCCATGCCAACCTGACCGCAGGCGACGGGCTGAATCTGACACTATCCCAGCCGCTGAAAGAAAATTCTGGCGTGAGTTTTCAAGGCTCACAAAAAATTGGCGCATTTGATATTGAAGGCGAGCTTGCGCGGCAATGGCTCAAACAACCGAATCCGAATGGCCGCTCGAATAGCGATGTACTCAAACCTTCTAGGAATGGCATGGATGTGACAAGCCGCCCACGCGATGGATGGATCATTGATTTTGGTACTGTGATGAATGAAGCCGACGCGGCTTTGTTTGAAATTCCATTCAGGTACGTATCACAACACGTCAAACCGGAGCGAGAGAAAAACAATCGTGAAGCTTACAAAAAATACTGGTGGCGACATGGCGAGCCACGCATTGCTATGCGAGCGGCTCTCAAAGGTTTGGCTCGTTATATTGCTACGCCCGAGACAGCAAAGCATCGCTTTTTCGTTTGGTTAGATGCCGGGGTATTGCCAGACAAGATGCTAATCGTAGTTGCGCATCCTGATGATCTAGCCTTGGGTATTTTGTCATCGCGGTTTCACGAGGTTTGGACAATGGCACTTGGTTCACCCTACGGAAGCCATCCGACAGCGCGCCGATACAATGTTTCTAGAACTTTTGAAACTTTTCCCTTTCCTGAAGGGCTGACACCCAATCTCGCGCCAGCCGATTACACCAACACCGCCGCCGCCGAAATCGCCGCCGCCGCGCAAGCATTGAACACGCTGCGCGAAAACTGGCTCAATCCGCCGGAATGGGTCGATTGGGTGCGGGCACCCGAAGAAGAAAAAGCTGGCTATCCGGCGCGCCCCGTTGCCAAACTCGGATATGAAGCCGACCTGAAAAAGCGCACCCTCACCAACCTCTACAACGCCCGCCCCGCATGGCTGGATAATGCGCACAAAGCACTGGATGCAGCTGTTGCGAAGGCTTACAACTGGAATGATTACACGCCGGATATGCCCGACGAAGAAATCTTGCGCCGATTGCTGGCATTGAATCTGGCACGTTCCGCATAGGCTGGTCCATGTCGAAGCAGCCTGCAAACCATGCGCGTTATATCGACAGTGGCAACGAAGCTAGAAGGAAGGTTGTCGATCTCGTCTGAATGGCGATGGTTCCGCTGTGACTGGAACCCGGTAATACTCAAGCTTTGACTAAATTGACCGATGACAGGAAATGCGATGAGTCAAATGCGCAAGCAATGCGGTAGATATTGAGTTCTAGGGTCATTGTTGGGTAGGATAGCGGGAGGTCGAGCAGGTGCCAAACGCAGCCAGAAGAGCGTGGATGCCCGGCTGGGTTTGCGAAGAGGGTACGTGAGAGCCTTCTGGTAAATACCAGGAAGAATCCACCGGGTCAAAGCCAAAGTGCGAGCACAGGTTGAGCATGTTTTTGGCGCTCAGGCGCAATGGACGATCTATCGTGCGCACCATCGGCCTGATACGGGCGCAGGTGAAGATTGGGATGATGAATCATGGTCTACAACATGAAGCGTTTGGTGCAACTAATCGTGTGCGATACGAATGCACCTGTCTGTGTGGCTTGTGCCACTAACGGGATAGGTGCGTCCTACATGACATAAAACAGGGAAATCAAACGAAAAAGGTTTGACCTAACGTTTAATTAGATCGAAATTAGATGGCGTCCTGAAGAGATAGGAAAAAAAACGATGCATTAAACTAAAGCACTATCGAGTGTTTTACTTCGAAATTGAATCCACAGCGTAAACATGACAAATGTGAACCCCCACAAAGCTTCCGGGCTACGCCGGTTGGTGAATGCCCTGAGCTATTCCCTGTCTGGGCTACTACTTGCTTGGCAAGATGAGGCCGCCTTTCGTCAGGAAGTTATTCTTGCCATCGTTCTTGTGCTGGTGGCCTTCATGGTGCCGGTGGATGTGACCCAGCGGGTATTGCTGGTGGCTAGCGTCATGTTGGTGCTGGTGGTGGAAATGATCAACTCGGCCATTGAAGCCACTGTGGATCGGGTATCGCTGGATATTCATCCATTGGCCAAGAGGGCAAAAGACATGGGTAGCGCTGCCGTTTTGTTGGCGCTGACGAACGCCATTCTGACTTGGACCATGATTCTCTGGTCCCTGTGGTAAAGATAAATATGCTCAGGCGATTAGCGTCTTCGATCACGCGCTTATTGCGCAAAGACAGTACTTTGACGAAGGTCTCAGTGAATCAGGCTCGTCTGGGAGTGCTTGGTTTACCTGCTGATGTTGGCTTATGCGGCACTGGCTTGGTAAGTGTTTTGCTGGTGCGGGACGAGGCGCTAGGTCAGCGTTGTGCACTCTTGTCAGCACGCAATTTCCGGCAGGCTGGGCCGCTGGCCATGCTGGCATCGGGAGAGTCCGGCCAGAAATTTATGGATCAGTTCGCCCGCAGCCTTGATAGCACCGATGAACGCAGCCGCGAAGCACTTGTTTTTTTCCGGATTACTGATGATTGTGCCGAGACCATGGGGCGGCTGGGCGCTAATCGCTTCTTTGATGAAATTGATGCTTGTGGTGTGACAGAAAAATACGCTGTGCTGGTTCAGGAAGGTCAGGCGATCTTCGATTGGAAAATCCACGACCGACTTATCAAACAGTGGCAAGCCTGGAAGGAATGGGCTGCAAGTCATCATGCTCCCATTCTTCTGATAATAAAGGATATTAACGGAGCTAATGGATTATTGTCATTGCTGCGAATTTTGCCGGAACTTGTACCCAATCTTGCCGTGCTGGATGCGGATTGCGGTGGTGGCTTGTTAACAATTGAGCGGTGGTTAGGGCAGGGTAATAGCGTACATCGGCAATTCGGCCTGAAATTGTCTGCAGAGGATAAGTTTTTGTATTCAGATGGATCTGAAATGGATGCTGAGGGGCAGGTGATTCTTCATGCGCCTGACCAGGGGCGAGTCATAGCGACAGCCGCTACTGTAGCTGGGGTAAAGGGGGTGCCCGCAGAATGGGTTGTGGTCAATGATCTGTCTGACATGGAAACGGCCTGTCATAATGCGGTGGCCGCTACCATCCTGTTGCACGCGGATGGTGACCAAGATTTTGAAGCGCTATCGCGACTCGTCCATCGCATGCGTCTGTCTTATCCCCGTTCCCTGAAAATTGTCGTGCGAGAAACTAACGATAAGCTACGTTACAACAACGAGTTGATGCTCCTTCGTTTAGGGGCCAACTTGATGGTGTACAAGGAAATTCCATTCTCTCGTTTACTGCAGATTATAGATGACACGTCTGCTCAGATTTTCAGTCGCCCGGTTGAAAGTGATTATCTTCTTGCTGCGCAGGCTGCTGAGCCGAACCGGGTTGCCGGATATTTATCGCCGTCCATCTTTTGTACCGAAGTGGCGGAAATGCTTAAGCGATCCGAGCGCATCCATCTAAGCCACAGCTTGGTACGCCTTCCAATTCTTTCCCGGGTAGCGCAACTGAATGCTCTACAGGTTTGCCAGGCACGAAGATTTGGCGATATCTTTACTGCCGATCAGAATAGTGTTTATCTGTTTTTGTTTGCATGCCGGGAGCCGGATGTTAGTTCGACGCTCGATCGGCTTTTTTCCATGCCTGTGACAGAATTGTTTTCTTCCCATATTATTGAGCCGACACCGGAGCTGATCTGGGAAACTCTGGGTCAGTTGCGGCGAGACAACGAAAATTCGCCTATGTCGGACTACTCGGCGATGCTGCAAGTCGATTTACCGATTTTGAATGATAAAGTCGAACGCTCGATTAAAAAAACTGGCCTCCTGGAAGAAGAGGTGCAGGTTTCCCCACCTTCATCGATTGCAATCGCTGAGCCCAAGTTGGCCAGTCCCATGGTCAAGCACCGAACCCTGAGACCTTGTCCCCTGCCTCGGCATGCAACGACTGATATGCTTACCGCTTTGTCTGAACAAACCCTCTGATAATGCTAGAAAATTTTATATTATCCCTTCTTTCAGGCGTACTGCTAGTTGCGCTTGCCTATTATGTGCTGAAGTATCGGTTGCTACGACGCCTGTTCTTGCGTCGGCATTTGCGTTGCATAGTGCCCTATAAGCCCAGTTACACCGAACGGGTGACTGGCGAAAGGGACTAACTCATGTTCAAAATTGCTATTGTTTCAGCTGCAGGTGGGGTGGGAAGATCCACCCTGACGGCCAGCCTGGCCACTTTGCTTGCCCAACGAGGAATTTCGGTTCTGGCCCTGGACTTCGATCCCGAGAATCTGTTGTCCACACTGCTCGGTAGTGACGAAGTTAGCCTAGGCGGACTGCTGCCCGACTTCCTGACAAGGAAAGCGTTTGGAATGAGTGCGCTTGTAAATTCAAACGAAGTGGCTTGTTTGCCATTTGGTCGCTCCAATGAAGCTAGCCTTGTCACTTTTGAACAACACTTGCGTACAGAACCCGAGTGGCTCAAGAAATGTATTGCTCAGATTGATTATCCGCCAGGGGCTTTCCTGCTAATGGATACACCCCGCCTGCCTTCTATTTATGCACGCCAGGCAATGGTTGCAGCAGACTTGGTGCTTGCTGTGTTGGCGCCAGATGTTCGCTCATTGGCGCTGCTACCAGCTGTGGAAGTTGCATTGTCCCGGTGCGCTCCAGGGCATCAGCCCATCTATGTGATGAATGGTCTGGATAGTACTCGGGCACTTCAAAGCGATTTATTGGCACAACTTCGGTCGTCTCTACAGTTGCGGCTATCACCGCATCCCATTCATCGGGATGAAGCGATACCACGTGCAGTCGCAAATCAGGCGAACTTACAGAGCTTAAGCCCGGACTCTCTAGTTGCTCATGATTTGAACGGTTTGCTCAGCTGGCTGCTTGCTGGGCCTGCAAGCAGCCACGACGGAAGGACGTACATTTGATGCGTCATTTTCTGCTCTGGGCCGCTCGTCATTTGGGTGTGTTTCGGCCGGACCAATTAGGCCAGTGGCTGAGGCGACTGATCTGGTTGCCGAATGCGGATGAGTTGGCTGCATCGACTCGACTGGAGGTTAGGTCGCGCCTTGATCCGTTGGGCTGGCTGGCTAAGGAATTGGGAGTAATTGATAAGCGTAGCGTCAGGCAGTGGATGCTGTATTTATTTATTTTCCCACCGGGCCGCCCCGCACGTACTGAAACCTCTTTCTGGAGTACTTTTCTTGCCTTGTCGGTTCACATTATTGGCCTGCTATTTTCCAATGTGGTGTGGATTTTATCGGCAGGAGTTCGGGCCCTGCGCTGGCTTTGGCAGCGGCTGCTTTCATTCTTGCCGACAGTGAACCATCAGGCGGTTGGTCGCCGCCTGGAGGGCTGGCTGGAGACATCTTCTTTTCGCAAGCCTTGGCTACTCTGGCTGCTGGTTTTATTTTCAATATTCTTTTTCTGGCTGGTGGTCACCACTCCCTTTACATGGTTTGGACAGTTTTTATTCCTTGTCTGCTTGTGGGGAACTGCGCTGTTCGTGCGGCGTATTCCGGGTAATCTGCCCGCTTTGATATTGATTGCCCTTTCAGTGCTGGCATCATGCCGCTACGGCTGGTGGCGATTGACCCAGACCATCCCACTTGATTCCGGCTGGGAGACCTTTCTTGCCATAGGATTGCTTCTTGCGGAGATATACACCTGGCTGGTACTTCTGCTTGGCTACATCCAGACCGCTTGGCCCCTCAAGCGGCACACTTTGAGTCTGCCAGCGGACGTCGCCCTGTGGCCCAGTGTCGATGTCTTCATTCCTACCTACAACGAGCCGCTCAAGGTGGTGGAGCCGACGGTTCTTGCTGCCAAGGGGATAGATTGGCCCAGTGATAAGCTTAATATTTATATTCTCGACGATGGGCGACGAGATGATTTCCGTCGCTTTGCCAAGGAAGCCGGGGTGGGCTACATAATTCGGCCCGACAACGCCCATGCCAAGGCTGGCAATCTGAACCATGCACTTAAATTGACCTGTGGCGAGTATGTGGCCATTTTTGACTGCGACCACCTGCCGACCAGTTCTTTTCTGCAGTCGACTATGGGCTGGTTTTATAAAGACAAGCGTTGCGCCATGCTGCAGACGCCCCATCACTTCTTTTCCCCTGACACCTTCGAGCGCAACCTCGGTACTTTCCGCAAGGTCCCCAACGAGGGCGCCTTGTTCTATGGCTTGATCCAGGATGGCAACGATTTCTGGAATGCCACTTTTTTCTGTGGTTCTTGTGCGGTGTTGCGTCGGGGGCCACTCGAAGAGGTGGGTGGGGTTGCCGTGGAAACGGTGACCGAAGATGCCCATACCGCCTTGAAACTCCACCGGCTTGGCTATACCACAGCCTATATTAATATTCCCCTGGCAGCAGGGTTGGCTACTGAAAGCCTCTCTAGCCACATTGGCCAGCGTATCCGCTGGGCACGGGGTATGGCCCAGATTTTTAGACTCGACAATCCATTCCTGGGTAAGGGGTTGAGCTTTTTTCAGCGCATATGTTACGGCAACGCGATGTTGCACTTTTTCTATGGAATTCCGCGTCTTGTCTTTTTGACTGCCCCCCTGACTTATCTTTATTTCGAAGTCCACATTATCAACGCGGCAGCCGCCATGCTCGCCCTATATGTGCTGCCCCATATACTGCAGGCAAATCTGGCCAATGCACACATCCAGGGGGCGCACCGGCACTCGTTCTGGGCCGAGGTGTATGAGTCGGTTTTGGCCTGGTACATCATCCTGCCTACTACTCTCGCCATTTTCAATCCGGGAGCCGGAAAATTCAATGTCACGGCCAAAGGAGGCTTGATCGAGCACTCCTTCTTCGACTGGGCCATTTCCAAACCCTATATCGTGTTAGCAACACTTAATATTGTCGGGTTGTCCATTGGCTTGGGTCGGCTTTTCTTCTGGAATACTTTTGAGATGGGAACCGTGTTGCTCAACCTGACTTGGACAATCTATAACATCTTGATATTGGGTGCAGCTATTGGCGTTGCTACTGAAGCCAGGCAAGTGCGAGTATCACACCGAGTATCTGCTAACTTACTGGTGGCATTGCATTTTACGGACGGGAGCACCAAGATGTGTCGTACCGAAGATTATTCCATGACTGGCCTTGGTCTGATACTCGACCAGGAATTAGAATTGCCGGTGAAAGAACGGGTTTGGGTTTCGCTTTGGAACGACGAGGTGGAATTCGCCTTTCCTACAAGGGTAATTGCGAGTCATGGCAACAAGCTTGGAGTTCAGTTCGACAATCTAAGCATAGAGCAGGAAGCAAATCTGGTTCAGTGTACTTTTGCCCGGCCCGATGCCTGGAGCAATTGGTCGAACGAGCAGGGTGCCGATCGCCCGCTGCAAAGCCTGATAGAAATTGCCGCCTTTGGCTTCAAGGGTTACCGCAGTCTGTGGCGTAACCTGGGCAAGGGTTTGGCGAGGCAGCGTCAGTTGGTGCGGGGTTGGCTGGGGAGACAAGTGATTTGATGGTTGCAGGCGGTAATAAAAATTTCGGGAGTCGATAGCAATCATGGGTTACTGGAACATTTATTTTTTTGCCAAACTGGGTCTGTTTTACAGCGGGTTTATAGGTTTTCACTGGCTATCTAACTTGGCTTTCGCCATTTCACTTGCACTGCCCTTGGCGTCTGCCCGGCATCGCCTGATACGCACTGTGCTGGCGATGCCTGTGGGGCTGGCTCTGCTTTATTATGACTCCTGGCTGCCACCAATTTCGCGCGTCCTTTCTCAAAGGGGGGCTTTGACAGGATTTAGCGGTGAGTACCTGATGGAACTCCTGGGCCGCTTTGTAAATATCTGGGTGATTGTTGCTTTGGTGCTCCTGCTGGTGGTATATCTGATGCTGCGTCGCCGCCTGCGTTTTGCTACTCTGACTTTTCTTGGCATCCTGAGCGTGCCCTTTGCTAGCCTGCTGGGTGGACATGTTGCCCTGAGTGTTTCCCCCCGCCCGGAACTGGCGGATAAAACCGCTGCAGTTTCGCAGAGTAAGCAGGAGCTGGAGCCGACGGCTCAGCTAGAAGCCTTTTACGTCGCCGAACAGGGCAAGCGGGTGAGCTTTCCAACTATTGCAAATTCTGCCGCGCCCTTTGATGTGGTGTTCCTGCATGTCTGTTCCCTTTCATGGGATGACATGGACTACGTGGGCGAAAACAACTCGACCCTGTTAAGTCATTTTGACGTAGTGTTCCGTCGTTTCAATACGGCCGCCAGTTACAGCGGTCCCGGTACCTTACGCCTGTTTCACAGTAACTGCGGCCAACTGGTGCACCGCAAAATGTATGAAGCGGATGTAACCCAGTGCAACCTGTTCCACAATTTTGAGGCTGCTGGCTTCGAAGTACGTGGTCTGCTTAACCATGACGGACACTTCGACCAGTTCGCAAGTCTGGTAGAAGGATCATCTGGTCTCGGGGTAAAACTGGATGACAATCGCTTCGCGCCCGAAGCTATGCGCAGTTTTGACGACACTCCTGTTTACGAGGATTTCCCGCTACTCACGGAGTGGTGGAAGCGCCATGAGCCATCTGGTCGGCCGCGAGCCTTGTACTACAACACGACTACCTTGCATGATGGAAACCGTGTTCCTGGAGTCAAGTCGCGTTCTAGTCTGGAAACTTTCAAGCCGCGTCTAGGAAAATTATTGTCGGATTTTGATCGCTTCATCACCTTTCTTGAGGAAAGAGGGAGGCCGGTGGTGGTGATTTTGATGCCAGAACACGGTGCTGCTTTGCGGGGAGACAAGGTGCAGATATCCGGTATGCGTGAAATCCCCAATCCCAAGATCACCTTGGTTCCTGCCGCCATCAAACTGGTTGGCTTCAAGGGTAAGCCCGGGGAAGCTCCACGCCAACCCTTGCAAGTGGATAAGCCAGTTAGTTACTTTGCGATTAGCACACTTCTTGCCGACTTTATTGCGGACAGTCCCTTTGCCGGGACTGGCGGAAAGCCCTTGACGGAGCGGGTACAAAATCTGCCAGGTACACCTTTCGTGAGCGAAAACGAGGATGTCGTCGTAATTGGACGTGAAAACGGTTACCTGATGCGCTCGGAGGGCACTTGGGTCGATTATCAGCCTTGATCGTGATCAGAAGCGGGAATAAGGCTTTACCGCTACCGGCGGGAAACGCACTGCTTCTGAATGAGCCTGGAACAGGTAGCGCAGGTATATAAAAGTCAAGTTTGGTGTATAGAAAGCGGTGCGATCCATGTTGTAGTGTCCACCAATGGCTAGGTGAGGCGTAAGTTGATATTCAGTTGCCAGCCGCAGGGAATAGCCTTTTCCGCCGCCGGGCCCACTAGTGTAGATCCCGGAGTCGACGCCATTGCCAGTACTGACAGCAGCATTTTGCAGAGCGCTGTCTGTAGGGTAAAAGGCCATACTCTTCTCATTGGTCTTGGCGTAAGAGGCTGAACCTCGTACTAAATAGGAAAGTTTCCCGTTACGGCCAGCCCACTCCACCGGCAGGTTCAGCGAAATATAGCTTTGCGGGCTGTAGTAACCGCCATGACCAAAAGTGTAGTAGGTCTCATTTTCCTTGTAGCGCCAGTAGGTCAGTGCCAGTCCAATATTGACCCACATTTGTTCCCGGTGCAGCACATCCTTGTCCACGCCAGTGCGCAGGGCGAGACGATTGTTATCAAGTACATTCTTGCCCCGTAATACGCCATATTCGGCGCTGGCGAAGGTATTGAGCTGATCAAATGTGTGGGAGATTCGACCGCTAACCCCGGTATAGACTACCCCCCCCCAGATTTCACCTGTAGCCGGGTCACGTGCGCCGGCGTAGGAAAGCAGGCTATTAGTTTGCGCTCGACGGAAGATTTCAAGGGCGTAGTCCAGTTTGTCTGTTTCCCAGCTTTTGCGGATGCCACCGACTATATTCTGGACCGGAAAACCCATGCCGACCACGCCCATATCCCAGCGTAAAGTATCACCCTCATATCCCACGCCTACCGAGGTGCCATCTACCTTTTGCGCAAATGGAGGCGGGAATGGGGATGGCTTCACTCCCAACTTGCCGAAGAGAGGTGCGTCGCTAGCGGGGAGATCGCCAGCATCGACAGTGATCCGATCCACATGGACGAAACCATGTCCGTCATAGCCCACCGGCCACCACCCGACCATTGGAGTCTCGGTTCCGCGATAGGTGGATGTGCCGTTAGAGGATTTTCTGTCGAGCTTTTCGAACCCTGTTTCAATTCGGGGATCTCGTCTGGCTTCAATACGGGCCATTTCTTCTTCTGCTCTGGTGGGGCGGCGAATTGAAGCTGCTTTCTCTGGCTCTGGTATAGATGAGATGAGGGGGATGTCCGTGCCTAGGTTGGTGATGTCTTCGGTCATGAGCAGGCCATGCAAGTTGGATTCCGTTACAGATTTTGGTTTGTCAGCGGCACCTGCATTCTTGCCTGCATCAGGTAACCCCAAGGAGTTGCCAAGTTGCAGTGCCAGGCCGGTCGGCGGGTGTTTATAGTCCAGATCGAGGAGAGGCACTGAGTCAGTGGCCGTTGCAGTGGTTGTTGCCGCGCTCGGGGTGCGCCTCTCCAGGGTCAGCGCTTGGCGGAAATAGGCCAGGGCAGCGTGGTATTTTCGGTCACTACGTTCGATACGGCCTGCCTGGATCAGAATATCTGGATTGCCGGGGTTGCTGGCAAGAAGTTTTGCAACCATCTTTCTAGCTCGATCCATATTTCCAAGGCGAGTTTCCAGCCGGATAATGGACAATCTGGTATCCACATCATTCTCACGCACACGCGGCAGTAGCTGATCTATCGTCTCCTGAGCAGCCTGCTTTGCCCCTGTTTGGGCGTAAGCCTGTGCCAGGCTTAGACGTGACTCCAAGTCGTCCGGATGTTTGTCCAGTATCGTCCGCAAGATCGGCAGGGCGGCTTTCGCGTCGTTAGCCTCTTGCAGCAGGCGAGCCTGGGCTTTCAGGGTCGAAATCTCGCCTGCTCGACCTGAAACCGACGCCCGGCCGGCAAGGGTACGAGCCTGAGCTTTTTCGCCACGCAGCAGCAGAAGTTCGATTTGCCGGGCAGAAAGATCAGTTTCGATTACCAGAATGGCCTCCCGTTGCTCGTCGTTCCAGTCGGGGCGTTGCTGTAGTTCGGGCAGGAAAGCGCTCAGCGTGTCATCCTGTTTGGCCCGATTAAGCAACGAGGCGTAATAGAGCTGGCTGCTGGCCGTTGCAGTTTTCGCGTCTATCAGATGTCGCTTCATCAGGGCGAGGCCGCGAGCCGGTTGATCAAGGCTAAACCAGCCTTCCGACACTTGTTCGATTGCACTCGGCTTGTCTGCGGCACGTTGTTCGGCAAGGAGCAGCATCCGGATTGCTGAGTCCCTCATGCCGCCAGCTTGGAGCTTTAAGGCCTGACGGATGCGCAACTTGATCCAGGAGCGCGTTTCCAGTTCGTTCATGGCGCTGGAACGTGCCGATGGGGGGATGCGAGCCAAGCGCTGGAGCGCTTCTTCTTCCCGCTCCTGGGCAGTCAGCACCATAGCGTAGGCATAGTTCATGCCCGAGTCGTCCGGAGCCAGCGCTACACCCTCTGCCATTACACGGCGACTGAGGGTCTGCAATCCCAGACTTTCATATAGAATTGCCAGATCATGGCGAATCCAGGCATCACGAGGGGCGAGTAGAACTGCGGTCTCCAATGCCAGCAGGGCGTGGCTGGGACGGTGAGCGCTGATGAATGCCTCGGCTTCATCCCGCAGCAAGCTGGCTTGGGTTTCGTTGAACCGGTTGGCTTCCTTAGGATTTTTCTGGCGAAATTTGGCGATCAATGCTTGGGCTTCATCGCGTCGTTCGCTGCGTGAGAGAAGCGCAAGTAGGCCGCGCATAGCCGAAGCATTGCCCGCATCCCATTTGAGAGCATCACGGTAGATTGATTCGGCACCGGCCAGATTCTGGCCCCGTGCAAGAATATTGCCTAGCAGGGCGAGCCCATCGGCATTATTCGGTTCGATACTCAGTGCTTGTCGTGCAACCTTTTGCGCTTCAGCCAGCTTTCCGGCTTCGAGTAGCTCATCGGCCCGTTTCATTTGCCCCCAGAAACTTGCAGTGCTGATAAGACCACGCCATTGGTTGCTGCCCGGTTCAGCTTTTGCTGCACGCTGAAACCAGCTCTTAGCCTCTTCGTGACGGCCTTGGCGCAGGCGAAGCAAGCCGATGCTACCCAGCACTTTGGGATCCTTGGGACGCTTTATAAGTGACTTTTCTAACTCATGCTGGGCATTTTCTAACTGTCCATGTTCCAGAAAAGTGATCCCGGTTTGGCGCGCACGCACTGCGGGATCGTTGGCGATGCGTAACGCCTTTTCATGCAACTGTTGTAGTTCCGCCAGATATTCAATGGCCTTTTGGTCACTCGGGAATTCTTTAAAATAGCGGCGAACCCAGGGTAAGGTCGCAGGTGTTGCCGCGAGACGGTTTATGCTAGCCCACCAGCTTTCGCGCAATTTTTGCCGGTTAACGTCGGGCGCTGCGGCCAAGGCTTCATAACCCTGCAGAATTTCTTGTTTGCTGCTCTGATTGCTTTGCAACTTAAGCCAGGCAAGGCGGTAGCGTGCTTCTCCTGTTTCCCGGTAAAGCTTGTCGAGGGCGGATTTTGCCGTTTGCAGATCTTTTGCGGTGATGCTCACGACTTGGTAATATTCGAGTCCGATTTCACCTGGGGGAGGGCCTTCTGGAAATATCCGGCGCATGATTTTGGCAGCTTCCGTGGAGTTGCCGGCTCTGGCCATCAGACGTGCACTTGCCAGCGCCTGCTTTTCAGTGGTGTTAACCCGATACAGGCTGCGCAGGGCAAGGGTGTTGGAGTGTTGAGGATAACGCTGTTCCAGGCGATGCAAATAATCACCGGCAAGTTTTGTATTCCCTGTGCGCAGTTCAATGCTTCCCAGCATAAACAGCACTTCCGGATTGGGTTCGATTGCCAATAATTTTTCCAGTATGACTCGTGCCAGATCCGGGCGATCCTTGGCTTCCCATATGCGGGCGCTGCGTAGCAGGTCGGCACTCGCGTTATTGTCTGGACTGGCAAGGGCTGAAGCACTCAACAACCCGGCCAAAGTCAGCGCGAAGGTAAGCGGGATGAGGCGGAGCTGCATGATTTTTGCCAAGAGGGCAGCAAGGTGCCATTTTTCGTGAAGTTGTAGCGCCCTTCCATCCAGCCATGGGCAAAGAGGGAAAGTGCCTGGTCATAATAAGCGTCCGGTCGCGGTGGGCGAGCCGTCAGTCGATCGCGTTGTCCCTGCAGGGCGACGCTGTCTCCCCGGGCGGCCAGAAAGGGCAGTAGTGCGGCGGAAAATCCTGATGGCCCCGGGCCATTGGCTTCACCCGTGATTGTATTGACAGACTCTGGCGGGTAGCCGTGGCGCGCGATAAAGCTGGCCATGGGGGCAAAAGCAGCAAGAAGTTGTGGTTGGGCAGGAGCGTCGGGCGCAAGCATGCCGGCCCACAGATAAACCCGGATGGCGTTATAGCCACCTGCGCCTTTTTCTGCTCCGGCACTGTCAATTCTGAATCCCTTGTTGTCCACATAGACCGTCCAGTCAGGCGAGAATCCCTGTGGGGCGGATTCCAGGAGGATCCTCTGGGAGGATTCCGAGATTCGCTGCCAAGTGGGATCAGGACTCCGGCTGCTTAACCAGTCCATTAGCTGCATGGGCAGGTAGCTGGGATTAAGACGCCAAGTATTCTTCCCCGTCTGGAAGCCTCGCGGTGCAGGTAGCAGGGTGGGGCCTAAACCCGGAAGGTCTGCGGTTTCTTCGCGCAAAATGCGGCTGGCCAGCAGCGATGAAAGCGCAACGAAACGGCGCTCACCCCAGAGCCGGCCAGCTTCACCCAACGCATAGACTATCCACAGATCGGCATCTGATGCCGAATTGTTGTCCAGCACCCCCCAGCTGCCATCATCTCTGCGACCCCATAGCCAAGCTGGCAGATGGCTGGTCAGATCGCCTTTTGCCAGGTTTTTTTCGGTCCATTCCAGGATTTTGTCAAAGGTTTTGCGATCGTTGGCTACCAAGGCGAAAAAAAGTGCATAGGCCTGTCCTTCCGATACGGTCTGTTTACGGGGGGTACTGCCATCCACTACCCGTCCACCCTCGTTGAGGAGCCCCGACTTGAAGCTTTGCCAAGCAGGCCAGTCTGTCTGGCAAGTAGGTTCAACTGTTGCTGCTTGAGCAGCCCCCAAGCAGAAGTAGAGCGCAGCAAGAATTTGACATCCCCGGCACAGCAAAATGCTTGCCTTGTGTCTGGTGCCCACCAATAAATATTCCATGTAGGTGCTTATTTCTTGGGCTGGCCGAGTCGTCTGGCAGCTAGATTACGCAGGGCGCCAAAGGCAAGCAGGGCAACAAAAAGGCCGATTGCGATGCCGATAGCAGTCAGGAACAGAGGGTGATGATGTAGGTGAAACCAGATCCAGCGCCACCAAGGTAATTCGCCTACGTAATACACATCATTAACACGGAAACTTTCAACATTTCCCCCTCGTATTAAAGCGATGTCACCGCGGATGTATTGAACCTTCCCGCCATCACTCAGTGCTTCAAGAGCTGAGGTTAAAGCTGCGGGGGTAGTGGAAGTCATAGCTACGACACTACGTGACGGACTGAGCGGTGATTCAAAGCCGATGATGGCGGCCAAGGGTCCGGAGCCAAGAAGTATGGTGCCTGTTCCGGATTTGACTGTTTTGTTCTCACTTAGTCCGAACCAGTCATAAGCGATATCCATGGCTTTGCCCAAAGGTGTAAAGGTGCGGCTTCCTTCTTCCAGTAGGGCTGGAAGGGATTTACCCCAACTGGCGAGAAGATCCTTGTTGGCACCGCTGGCAATTACCAGCAGATCTGAATTTTTTGCATCTTGTACTGATTTTGTCTGTATGAGTTTGAAGTGCAGAGCGGCAATACCGGTGGAACGGCCCATGTGGCCCAGTAAAGCGAACATGGCTTCCATGTCAAAGGTGTTGGGTTGATCGGGGATGACGATCGCGGTCTCGGCGAGATCGGCGTACTTGGTGAACGGGAATCCGCTATTAGCGAAAAATGCCAAGTTTGGCATTGCTGCGTAGTGGTAGAAGTGGCTCAGATCCAAGGTTGAATCCGGGTCGATTGCAGCGCGCATGTTTCCTTGCGGTGAAGACTTGCAGCGACCGTTGTCACTGGACGGAATGGAAAATGAAAACTGTAGTTGGTTATTGCTGCCCAAGTGGAAAGCGGGGATTACCACCCCGCGCTGCTCCCGTAAGGAACCGTCATCCAGAATCGGCAGTATAAAGCGGTTTTTCTCTCGAGTTCCGGTGCTGGACAATAAGGGTATGGCCTCTATAAATTGATCGTTTATTTCGATTCTCAGGCTGGCATCACCTTGTTCTGCCGGTGGTGTGTAACGGTATTTGAGGTCAATCGGCACTCCCTTCACTTCCCAGGTAAACAGATCGGCTGGCAAGCGGGCATTGATGAGGATAGGTTCGAGGGGCTGGCCTTGGCGCTGCAGATCCGCGGGGCTATTGACAAGTTTGCCCAGTGGTACGGGATGACCTGCTTGCAGCCAGTTGGGCGCATCATAAGCGGCACGGCGCGGTGGGTATTCCAGTGTCTTGACGGCAATTGAAGTGCCAGTCATGGCAGCTTTGCCAAGAGCCAAGGCATCGGCGGCTAGCTGTAGGTCGGCAGCATTACGGCCGAGGATGAGGAGCAACTTGCCTGTTGGGTTTTTCGGGTGTTGCATCAGGGAGATAGTCGGTGCATCCACGTTGGGATATTTAGCAAGAAATTCTGGTCGTTCGTCATTGGTAGCGAAAACTACGCCATAGCGTTCTGGCAGACGATTTAGATAGGTCGGAAAGCGGGCACCGCGATAGCTCGCCAACACACCAAACCAGGAGGCGATACCGCCCGCCGCCCGCAGGGAGTTTAGTGATGGCTTAGCGGCAAATACGAAAGGCAGGTTAAGTAAGCGATTGTCTCGTTGATCGAAGAAGGGTGCTGGCAACAGAGCAAGATCGTTACGTAGCGCTATTGATTGCAGATTGATGTCCAGCGTGCTCATGTTGCTAATGTTGGCCCACAAACTGGAGTGGAGAGGGAATTCGCAATCATTGGTGTAATGGCCAATCAATTGCAGGTGCAGTTTGTTATAGTCAGTGAAGAAACGGGGATCAAGATCAAGATCAAGTTTCTGTGGGCCAGCCAGACTTTCCTTGGTCACTGGCAGCGTGACCAGCACTTCATCGTTCAGGTATACCTTGATGTGAGAAATAATTGGTAAAAGTGCGGGGGATAGCGTGTAGTTTAGGTGCAGCCTGGCCTTGGTGACGACCTCGTCCAGTCGCACGCCCAAAGAAAGATAGGTGTTGCCGTCCACGCCCCTCAACTCGATTGGGCGAGAAGCGCCAATGTCCTTCATCGTTAGTATGGACTGGCGGCTGGGAGTTGTTTCGGCTTCTGTTTTTGGCAAGAGAAGCGGTGCATTTGTTTGAGCGGCCCATGAAAGTGACGAAAAGCTTAAACAAAGAGCAGCGAACAGTACGAACGATTTGATGAGGTTGGCGATCACAGAAAATTTCATTTTTTTGATTTATAGGTTTTGTTTGACATTATTTAGCAGGGGATTCGATTTCATTTCGTTGCTATTAGTTTTTACCATTGCAATTAATTGCCTCTGAGTTGAATTATCAGAGAAATTCAATCGGGATTATAAATGGAATAAGGCGAAAAACTTGCTCTAGCTTGGCATTTAGTAATGTACACGTTCGGTAGTGCATTCTTCTTTTGCATTAATGAGGAGAGGAAAGGTGGTGGCTATATTCAACATTCAACTTTCAAAAAAATGGGGGCCGAATAGCTACAGTACATATTGTGTTGCCCACCAGGCAAATAGATCCGCTGATTCGCAATATTGGCACCTAGCATATGCCCCGGTTGTCATCGACGATGATAGCTTGACTCATTTGTGCTTGGCAGCTATCCCTTGTGTACTATTGGTTAGTCTGTTTCTGCTGTTGTTTTTTTGAGATGGGATATCGCCCAGTATAATTCGATTATCGGCCAGTATTTCACGAAGTTTAGGTAGTTCTTGTGTTCTATCACATCGCATACAACGGCATGCACTGCTCGTTATTAAAGTTAAGAAAATGGTGGGCGGATGAGAAGAGTTAGTGAAATCGTTTGAATCTTATTGACATAACATCTCATTTGAATAAAAGTGCCGCACGGAGGCAGTATTGCGAGCATAAATACTTAAATATTTTTTTGGATTAATTGAACTAAATAATGGGGATCTTAAGCTCAATTCTCTTGACTCCGGCGGTTGGTGCCCTGGTATTGGCGCTGCTCCCCGGCCGGAATCCAGATTTAGCTCGCGGCATTGGCAAACTGGTTACTAGCATCGTTTTATTACTTACTTGCTACTTGCTTTTCAGTTATGACTCGCATGATGCAGGTATGCAGTTCAATGAATATTTCTCGATCAATCCAAAAATCGGTAGTTCTTATGCGCTAGGTGTTGACGGCTTGTCCATGCCGCTGGTCGTCTTGACATCACTGCTCACTTTATTCGCGTTATTAGCTTCTGCCGACATTACTAAAAATGTCAAAGGCTACAACATTGGAATACTGTTGTCCGAATTTGGCATGTTGGGTGTTTTTCTGGCTCAGGACTGGTCTCTTTTCTACATTTTCTGGGAAGTCACCTTAATCCCGCTATTCTTTTTGATAGACCGCTGGGGTGGCAAACGGCGAAAAACAGCGAGTCTAAATTTTGTACTGTATACCATGAGTGGTTCGGTATTCATGCTGGTCAGCTTGATCGCAGTCTTTCAGTATGTGCCAGAACAGGTCTCTCTGATGAGCGCGATGACCCATGTGTCAGAAAATATGCCCAAAAACCAGCAAGTATGGGCATTTATTGGTTTTTTAATCGGCTTCGGCGTCAAGATGCCTATTTTTCCACTGCACGGTTGGTTACCGCTGGCGCACGTTGAGGCGCCCAGTCCGGTTAGTATCTTGATGTCCGGAATTTTGATAAAAATGGGCGCTTACGGCCTGTTGCGGGTAGTGGTCATGCTGCCAACAGCCGCTCATACATTGCAATCGCTGCTGGTTTTTCTGGCGCTGTTTGGCATAATTTATGGGGGGTTGTTGGCTTGGCGGCAGAGCGATCTTAAGGCCATGGTTGCCTATTCTTCAATTAGTCATATGGGCATCGTTTTGTTAGGTATTTCCACATTAAATGAGGTCGGCCTTACAGGCGCGGTTTTGCAGATGAGTGCTCACGGCTTGATTGCCGGCGGGATGTTTATGGTAGTCGGTATGCTGTATGAGCGCACCCACACTCGTAATATCCAGGACTACAGCTCATTGGTCCAAGTGATGCCTCGCTTCGCGTTTTTTACTACTGTAATACTACTGGCAGCGATGGGAATGCCGGGATCGATCGGAGCGGTGGCAGAACTGCACGCGATGGTCGGTGGTTTTCAGCAGTGGGGTGGTCTGATGGTGTTTTTCAGTCTGGGAATTCTCATCAGCGCCGCTTATGCGATTCGTACCATTGGCCTGCTATTCACTGGCCCGGTAAAGCCGCAAATGAAACATATTGAAGATTTAAGACCGCAGGAGTTATTAGCGCTTAGCGTTCTGGTTGGCGGAATCGTGTTATTCGGTCTGTTGCCTGCATCGCTGGTCGAGCTGTCAGCAGCAACCATCTCGCAAATTAATGGCCTGATCAGGCTACGAATTTTGGAGGGTTAGCGATGCATGATGCACATTTAAAATCCGGTGATCAAGCAAATAGCTTACGCGAGCAAATCACGGCGGCAATACACCATCTGGATCATGTTTTGCCCGGGCAAGCACCTCTTCATAATTTCGTACACCACAACACCCTGCATGGTTTTCAGCACCTTCCATTTGAGAAAGCATTGGCGGCGGGCGAAGCGTTAACCGGTATTCACGGTTATCTTCCCGAAACACTTAGCCGTAATTATTACCAACAAGGCCGCATTGACGACAGCGACATTTTTGCGGCGCTCGCGCATGACCCGCAGTTACAGGTAGAGCAAATTGTCTGCCAAGCAAAGGATAGAACTATCCGGCGCAAAGATATCTATCGCATCGCATTGTTGTTTGACCTGCAGCCGTTAACCGTCAGTCAGTTTAATTGGCAGGTAGAAGAATTGAATGCATTGGATACCGCGCAAGAGGATGTTCCTGATCAAATCCTTAACCAATTGCTGGCTGGCAGCAGTGTTTCGGACAATGTCGTCCGGCAACTGTGGGAAGCCATCTTGTCAAAGCTTAAAATGGAAGACGCGGGGCTGCACCCCGAGAATTTGTTGGATTTGTCACTGGAGCAAGCTGAAGAATGGCTTGAGCACGTTCGCGCTGGGAACGTGTCTTCGATTCATGAGCGAATGCAACAACAGGCAAGCGAGACACTGAATAATTTGCTGGGTCAACTGGGCGATGGGATGACTTTGCGCGGATTTATCCTGGCAATGAGCGGGATTGATATTCTTGACTCCGTCCGCCCGCAACTGATCCGTATTTGCGCTTCCTGCATGGACGAAGGCATAGCGGCATGGCAAGCGCCTGAGCGCCGCCGCTTGGGGCTTTATGCCTCGTGGCGAGCAACCGCCCGATATGATGCCAATCCGTATCTGGACGAGTTACCCAATTGGCAAGCGATAATGGCTGAGTTGCCCGTTGATGCAGTGGATACAATCATTCTGCAACTAACCCGGCTTGAGATTCCGCAAGAAAAATGGGAAGGATACCTGCAGCGACTGGCACTTGAAGTTCCTGGGTGGTCAGGTTTTATCAATTGGCGAGAGCATAATCCCAAATACCATGCTCCGGATGATGCCAAACCTAAGCTTGCCGATTATCTGGCAATACGGTTAACGCTGGATCGACTCTGGTTAAATCAAGTTTGCCGTGAGAGCTGGCTGATCGAAGCCAAGCTGAGTAGCTTGCAGGCCTACTTCAAAAGAAACCTCTCGGAATTCATGGTGCGCAGTCAGCTGTATCAAGGCCATTTACCGGAATATCTGACAGAACGGGCAGAGTCGCTGATCAGGCTTGCGGGCTCGGAACGGCATGAGCGTGCGGATTGGCAGCAGCTTGCTGACCTGATTCAAACCTGGCAATCCAGCCCGCTCGCTGAACAGCAAGGCACCATCCATACAATTTATAGCAGCGGCTGGCGATTGTTTCGTTTATGCCAGCACTTGGGGCTAGATGCGTCATATGCCCAAGAATTTCAAAAGCAGGATCTGTTGCAGATGCTGACATTATTGGATCAATTTACCTTGGCGGAGCGCGGCAAAGTTTGGCTGTACGCATATGAGCGCCATTATTCTGACAGTATTTTCCAAGCGATACGTGCTAACCACAAGCAGGGACGCTGGGAAAAACGCGATAAGCGGCCCGACGCACAGATCATGTTCTGCATGGATGAACGTGAAGAAAGTGTTCGTCGCCATTTGGAAGAATTAAATCCTGCTATCGAAACACTGGGTGCTGCGGGGTTTTTTGGTGTCCCGATGAACTATAAAGGCCTGGATGACCATGATGTAACGCCCCTATGTCCCCTTGGCGTCATTCCGGTTAATGACGTTAACGAAATACCCAAAGAGGGTAGTGCGGAACAACTGGCTGCGCATAACAAAGGACGGAGCTTATATGGCCGGCTTGTCTATCTGCTGCATCAAAATATCCGCCGTAACCTGTTGCTGTCGCATGCGGCTATTGATCTGCTGGCGCCATTCACGCTCCTTGGCCTGCTTGGTAAAGCACTCGTACCTAAACAACAGCAGGCATTAGTGGATCGTTTACGCCAAGCTCTTATACCAAAAGTGGCGACTAAACTTCAGTTTACTTCCGAGGATGTCGTTGCGACGGCAACGCCGGATCACCCTAGTCTGGGTTTTACGGATCAACAGCAGGCTGACCGGGTTGCCGGGCTTCTACGCACTACCGGCCTGACTTATGGATTTGCTCAGATTGTTTGTTTGATGGCGCATGGCTCCACCAGTCAGAATAATCCCCATGAAGCCGCCCATGATTGTGGCGCTTGCGGCGGACAAAGAGGTGGGCCCAATGCCCGTGTTTTTGCGGCAATGGCTAATCGCCCTGAAATACGCCTTATATTGGCGGAACGAGGCATTCTTATTCCCGAAGATTGCCGATTTGTCGGCGCCCAGCACGATACTTGTAGCGATAACATCATTTGGTATGACTTAGAAGATTTGCCGGCAAATCTGTTGGACGCTTTTGATAATTTCAAGTCTTGTGTCCTCCAGGCTCGTGAACTTTCGGCTCAGGAACGTTGCCGACGTTTCGTCTCGGCCAATAATCCTTCGTCGCCCTCGGCTGCGTTGCAGCATGTGACACAACGCGCCCAGGATTTGAGCCAGGTTCGTCCTGAATATGGCCATGCTACCAATGCTGCCGTGGTTATTGGACGGCGTGCGGTCACTCAGGGAATCTTCCTCGATCGCCGCATGTTTTTGATTTCCTACGATGCAACTCAGGACCCGGACGGAAAAATTATCGAAAACATCTTGCTGGTCGCAGGGCCTGTAGGTGCAGGCATTAGCCTTGAATATTATTTCTCCACTATTGATAACGAACGCTTCGGTTGCGGAACAAAAGTACCGCACAACGTGACAGGAATGTTCGGCGTCATGGAGGGTGCGTCCAGCGATTTGCGTACAGGCCTGCCTCGACAAATGGTCGAAATCCACGAGCCGATGCGCCTGCAGATTATAGTCGAAGTAAAAACCGATATTCTGGAGCAAATTTACGCCCGTCAGGAAAGCTTGCGCGAACTGATTGCAGGTGGTTGGGTGCATTTGACCGCGATAGACCCAGATAGTGGCGAAATATCTATTTTTGAGCGCGGGATTGGGTTTGTTCTCTGGAAGGCCGAAATCAGGGATTTACCCGTATGCAAAAAATCAACAGACTATTACCGGAATCAGACCCAGCCGTTACCCCCTGCCTTGATAAGACAACCTCAACTGGTGGAAGCTTGAGAAGTGGATAATTTAGTTGCTTTAATTCCATTGTTTCCCCTGATCGCCGCAGCTGTTATCGGCATCGGCCATTTATTGGGTCTTCTTAATGGTGAAGCCAGTGAAAAGACGACAGCGGCTGTCGCCAGCTGGGCTATTTCGCTGTCTTGCCTGCTGGCTTTGATCTTGCTCGGTGCTGATTTGCTGGGAAAAAATACCGGTTCATGGGCTCTCGGCCAATGGCTCGCCAGTGGTACGTTGAACATTCAGGTAAATTTTATTACAACCGGTTTCAGCGTGAAATTGGCAGCCCTATTTTGTATTCTGTTATTCATCGTTATTCGGTTTTCGATAAATTACATGCACCGTGAAGCTGGTTTTCACCGCTTCTTCTTTATCTTGAACCTGTTTGCTGCAGCAATGATGATGCTAGTGCTATCAGATAACGCAGTGGGTACTTTTATCGGTTGGGAGATCGCCGGATTTTCCTCGTATTTATTGATAGCTTATGCTTATGACCGCCCAGTTGCGGCCTCGAATGCGACGCGTGTATTTGTCGCTAACCGCATTGGCGATGCTTGTTTTATGCTGGGTATTGGATTTAGTCAGGCATGGACTCATAGCCTCGATTGGTCGCAGATTAATACCTTGTCAGCACAGCTGTCTCCCGGACAGGCCAGTGCGATTGCATTCTGTTTTGCCATAGCAGCGTTTGCAAAATCAGCGCAGCTACCTTTTTCCCCTTGGCTGGCACGGGCAGCGGAAGGGCCTACGCCATCCAGCGCTGGGTTTTACGGTGCGATTATGGTGCATTCAGGCGTCTATCTTATGCTTTTATTGCAACCTATTCTTGAGCGGGCACCGCTGATAATGATTTTGGTTGCAATCGTAGGTTTGTTAACGGCCGTGTATGGTTTTTTCATTGGACTTACCCAGACTGATGTTAAGAGTTCGCTGTTCTTTTCGACAACAAGTCAATTAGGGTTGATGTTTCTGGAATGTGGACTTGGTTTTTGGCAATTGGCAAGCTTGCATCTTTGTGCCCACGCGATAGTTCGCGGTTATCAGGTACTAACTGCCCCGTCGTTAATGCACTATATACGGGGCAATCCAATCAAGCCTTTTTTCTCTGAAATTGCAAATTTACGCTGGGCTTATATTGCATCCCTGCAGCGTCTTTGGATGGATCAGATTGCTGACAGAATTTTGGTAAAACCAGTACGCAAGTTGGCTCGTGACTTGGCTTATTTCGATGATCATGTCGTTGATCGTGCCATGGGGATTCCAATCCCCGCATTGCATACGATATCTTCACTGGCACAACTGGAAAAACAGAAAATTGACGGGAAGCTGAAGAATCAAGATGACGACTTTGCCCGAGGCAGCGGTTTAATCGGTAATCTAGCCCACCGGGTTGCTGCTGCTCTGTACTGGTTTGAGGATCGCTTGGTGATACGCGGGATTGGCAAAGACATGATCAATTACGGTCGCCGACTTGGCCATGCTACCAACAAAGTAGAGCAGTTGCTGCTGCAACCCGGCTATCTAGCATTGTTTGTGGCGATAATATTGCTGGTTGCACTGTGAGACGCTGATGATTACCAACATCATTTTTTGGTCGGAGTCGGTAGCTTTTCCGCTGTTGACTACGCTTACTATCGTGCCGCTGGCGGCCATGTCAGCCATTTTATTTTCACGCTCTACCACTATCGCTCTGAGTCTCGGTTTTGCGGGCACTCTGCTCAATTTATTTCTAAGTTTTTATTTGCTGTCCGTGTTTGATCCAGATATAGCTGGAATTCAACTGGCCGAGCAGAAACACTTCTTTGGTTTTATGAATTACAGTGTCGGTGTTGATGGCCTGAGCGTTCTGTTTATTCCGCTCTCAGCAATCTTGGCGCTGCTGATTCTGGTTTATAAATTAATTACCCGTCAAGACACAGATTGGAAATTCATAGCCTGCTTGCTTGGCTATGAAGC
>JAIOPT010000007.1 GCA_021413765.1 Betaproteobacteria bacterium | reverse complement strand
CATTCAAAAATAGTGTTACGTTGATAATTTCGGTTCCAGGCATTATCGAACCATTGAAAAAATCTATTTCGCCCAATACAAACGGTACTCCGATTTCAGTGACAAACGGCAGCGCTGTAAAAGTCAAGCCACTCGGTGGGGTTATGCCACCAGGGCCAGTAAAACAGTTTGTTACTCCATCACACGGAACTCCCCATGTGATTCTGTCTGTCCCGATGCCGGTTGTAACCGAAGGTGGACTAGCGGGTGTCTGGTTGATGAAGGTGCCAATATATTGTCCGCTTATCGGGATGGCGTATGCCCCAAACGGAAGTAGCAATATTCCGGCCATGATGAAATTAATGGAATTTCGTTTCATTTTTATGTCCTGGGAAAAATATTTGCATACGATTCTTTGTAGCAGTTATTAGGGGTAGTAGGGGTCGTTCGACGAAAGGGGAAATTAAGGTACGCTAATGCTTTGTAAGTCTCTGATTATCCGCCTGTTCGAAATTCGTAATGTTTAATAGAAAATTATCACCGAGGGGATTCTATAAGTCCTTGATATATCGTAAGGCATTCTGCTAACGCACTTTAGTTTCCCTTTCGCCAAACGTCCCCATTTATACTATGCGGAAATGTTTTCTCTGGAGTTTTCCGTATATGCTGGTCGGCTACATGCGCGTTTCCTCAGACTCGGATCGTCTAGACTATCGAGGCATACTGCGCTGCCGCTAGATAAACGGTGGTGAGTTAGCTCTGACCATTCATTCGGAAGAGCCCCGTGGGCGGAACAGCGCGGCTTTTGCTTCGGTTAAAGCCCTGCCGCCGATTTTTCCAATCTGCGCCGCCCAGTAATTGGTATCTGACACAGGTCGTCAGACCAAGCCAAAGCTACTACGTGCCAGGGCATGTATCTGGCTGACGTCGAGGCATATTGTTTTTATTTTGTCGGTTGAGCCATGAATTCCAGCCCATCGATTTCAGTCATCGCTTTTTCAGAGATAACCACTTCAACATCCGTCCTTCCGGCGAAGGCCGAAGGGCCAAAGGAAGTTTTCACATACACCGTTTCATGCTGAAGTATTGAAATATCAATTGAAGTCTTACCAGGATATAGGATTGCTGGAACGGTCACCTGCCATTTCCCGGGATCGACATCAACAATTGAGAGCAGGGTCATCGCGCAATGTCGAGCAATAGGTCGCGTACATCATTTGTTCAAGATAAACCTTGTCGGCCTGCGGCTGAACCGCCCCGGGTTTGAACTGCCCCCCAAAAGTTGGACAACAACTCTAGGGGATTTCATGGCAAGCTATGATGAGCAATTCATGCTAAAGGTGGTGGAAGAATATCTGGCAGGTGAAGGAGGTTCGAAGTTGCTTGCTCGTAAGCATGGGCTTCACGAGGAGAAGATTCGTTTATGGGTTAGCAGATACCGCGCGCAGGGTATGGCAGGCTTGTGTCCCAAGCGCGGCTCATATAGCACCGATTTCAAGCTTGAGGTATTGCGGCGTCAGCATCGCGAACAACTCTCATGCCGTCAGGTTGCGGCGCTTTATGACATACGTAACTCGAATCAAGTTGCCGTTTGGCGACAGCAATATCAGACTGGCGGCTTGCCAGCACTTGAGACCAAGCACAGAAGGCGTACTGGAACAATGCAAGAACCAAAATCAAAACCACCCCTTTGCCCCGCCGAATTGAACGAGAACGATGCCAACACTCTGCAAGCCCTTCGTGAGGAAAATGAGCATCTGCGTGCGGAGGTGGCCTACCTAAAAAAATTGCAAGCCTTAATCCAGGAGAAGAAGTTGGTCGCGCAGTAAAAGCGCAAGTCGTTCTTGGGTTAAGGCAGCAGCATAGATTGGCGGTTTTGCTGCAAGTGGCTGGGCTATCGCGCAGCACGTTTTACTATCAGCGAAAAGTGCAGCAAGTCACAGATAAATACGCGGACCTCAAAATCCGTATCCGTGCCATTTACGAGCATCACAAGGGGCGTTACGGCTATCGACGGATCACTGCTGAACTTCGGCGATCGGCACAACGGGTCAACCACAAGACCGTGCAGCGACTGATGCAGGCGCTGGGGCTGAAGTCGTTGGTGCGAGCAAAAAAATATCGCTCACAACCTGGCCAAGATCATGTAAGCGTACCGAACGTGCTGCAACGACAATTCAGGGCCCTATCTCCCAACCAGAAGTGGGTTACTGATATTACCGAGTTCAATGTGAAGGGCCAGAAGTTATACTTTTCGCCTATTCTGGATCTTTACAATGGAGAGATCGTGGCGTATCACACCAGCAGAAGGCCCGTCTTCGAACTGGTCGCACAAACGCTCAAGAAAGCGCTGGGCAGGCTTGGCGATCAAAGCAGACCTTTACTGCACTCAGATCAGGGCTGGCAGTACAAGATGCTTCCTTATCGCAAAATGATTGCAAAGCACGGACTAACGCAAAGTATGTCCCGAAAGGGCGACTGTTTTGATAACGCGGCCATCGAAAGCTTCTTCGGTACGCTTAAAGCGGAATTCTTCTATCTCGCCGAATTCCATAGCGTCGAGCAGCTTGAGGCCGGACTGCATGATTACATTCATTACTACAATCACGAACGTATCAGCCTAAAGCTGAAAGGATTGAGCCCGGTGCAGTACAGAGCAAAGGCCGTGATTCAATCAGCCGTTTCTTAAACCATCCAACTTTTGGCAAGTACCTTAGAGAAGCGGCCCCAAGGAATTTGAATAAGCCTAGAAGTGAAAATCTGCTACCTTTTGATGATCCCGAGATTGTAATACTGACCAAGGCAGTCAGTTCACTGCGCATGAGTTCGTACAAGCCGTCAAGGGTCCGGCGGCTGCAGCCTCAGCATGGATGGGCGCGGAGCCTGGAAAGATAGTGTGTTCGTCGAGTGCCTGTGGAAATGGGTGAAAAAACGAGCAGGTATACTTGCACGTCTATGATTCGGTCACCGAAGCCAGAACGTCAGTCATGCAATACATGACCTGGTACAACCGGTCCAGGCCATATTCGAGCTTTGGCAGGAAAACACCTGATTAAACTTATACCGTGATGTTGCCGACGGTTAAACTGGCAGCATGAGAATCAGCAGAGATTCCACTTAAAAAACTCAGGTCATTGTTCAAACAATCGGGCCCAGATAGCATTGCTGCTGACATCGCGTGAGCGCGATATTAATGGCTTAGACTCAATTATCCCACAAAACGCTGACGATCCTGATCATATTGAGCTAAGATACTTTCCTGCCGTCAAATAAAACAGGATATATATTAAGTTTGCGGTAGCCAGCATCTCCAATAATAATGTGAACATACGTGCAAATTTTTATTTAATTCCTTTTATGGAGCTACTAATGAAAACAACGTTCAAATCCTTGCTGGTACTATTCGCGCTATTTTTTTTATCACCGCAGGCAGCCATGGCTGAAGACTATACGGAGAAAGCAGGCCAGAAACTGACAAATGGCGTCGCTAACGCTACTACTGGTTTTCTGGAAATCCCCAAGACCATAATGGTAGACAGTCAAAGTAAGGGTCCCGTTTATGGTATGACATTCGGGCTTACCAAGGGGCTCTGGAATGCAGTTTTTCGTACAGGACTCGGCATTTTT
>JAIOPT010000006.1 GCA_021413765.1 Betaproteobacteria bacterium | reverse complement strand
TTCACCCAGAACCATCGAATCCAGCCCGCTGGCGACGCGAAAAGCATGCTTCACCGCCTGCTCATGTGGCAGAGTATAGAGATACGGCTCAATTTCACGTGGCTGTAATTCATGATAACTGGCTAGCCAGTTAATGATCTGTGTCGGCTTGTGCGTGCTGCAATATACCTCGGTGCGGTTGCAGGTGGAAAGTATGGTCGCTTCCTTGGCTGCGCCCTGCCCGACCAAGTCGCGCAGGGCTGGTTCCATTGCATCGACATTGAACGCAATCTGCTCACGCACAGCTAGTGGCGCGGTCTGATGGTTAATGCCGAAGGCGAATAATTGCATAGTCCAGAAAAGACCAAAAATTAAGCAAGAGCGCAATTATAGTTGCTAGCCACCCTCAATGCCAGCCAACTAAAACCGAATAAAATTCAGAATTTACGGATCATTCACAACAATGCGAGTATTAATCGCCATTCTTTCTAAAATTCCATAACTTCTACAGTTCGGGAGAGCGGCAGTTTATTATGCAGAAAATTGCAAAATGATGGAAAGTAACGCTTCCACACAAAAATAGAGAACGCCCTGCCGTCAGCCTTGTCATACCGAACAAAATGATGTGTAATACCGTGATGGAAAAAGACAATAAATACAGAATAAAAATCACCACTGAAGTAAATTATTTGGCCGAGCAATCGGATGAGGCCGATAATCGCTTCGTGTTCGCTTACACCATCACCATAACTAATGAAGGCGATACCACTGTCAAGTTGATCAGCCGTCATTGGATTATTACTGATGCCAATCAATATGTGCAGGAAGTGCGTGGTCAGGGGGTCGTGGGTGAGCAACCGGTTCTCAAGCCAAGCCAGAGTTTCGAATATACCAGCGGTACGGTGCTCGCCACACAGGTGGGCACTATGTCTGGCAGCTACCAGATGGTCGCGGAGGACGGCACTAAATTTGACGCTCCCATTCCCCAGTTTGTATTGAGTGTCCCGCGCGTGTTGCATTAACGCGGTGTCGTTAAAGACCAGCTACCGGTTCATCGCGCCGTTTTATGATGTCTTCATTGATCGTGCTACTCGTAGCGCACGCCAGCACAATCTAGCCAAGTTGCCGCAACAGGGAGTAGCGCGCGTGCTGCTCAGTGGTGCAGGCACTGGATTGGACTTTCCTTTTTTACCGCCTCGCCATGAATACACCGCGTTAGAGCTGACAGGTGCAATGCTGGCGCGGGCAAAGAAAAAGGCTACTGGATTACGCATGCAGTGGGTGCGGGGCGACAGCATGGCCTTGCCATTCGCTTCAGATAGCTTCGATTATGTAGTGCTGCATCTAATCATGGCGGTAGTACCGCAGCCGCAATATTGCCTGGCAGAAACGGCGCGCGTGCTCAAGCCGGGTGGTCATATTCTGCTCTTCGATAAGTTCCTGCGCCGTGGAGAACGCGCTTGGGTGCGGCGTGGCCTGACCCCCCTGATGGGACAGCTGGCCACACGGCTGGACGTGGTGTTTGAGGAGGTGCTGGAAGCTGTACCGGGTTTGCGGGTATTGACCGATGAGCCTGTGCTTGCAAACGGTTGGTTCCGTTTGATTGAATTGCAAAAGGGTACCGCTGAACATTAGAAAATTTCGATCAAATCCCGCCGCAGCTTGCAGCGTTGTGCTACCACCTCATGGCAAAACGGTGCACAACGTAAATGAGCAAAATAAAAAAATCGGATAAACTTAAGCCGATTATGAAAGAAACCATCGTTACTTCTTCTCGCGCCAGTCTGCGCACTTACCTTGCCGCAGGTTATGCACTGTTCATCATGTATGCCAGCTTATCGCCGTTTTCAGGCTGGCAGGAGCAGGGGTTGGAATTTTCTGCTGTGTTGGCTTTGCCCTTAATGCAGCAATACACTTGGTTCGATGCCGCCGCTAATCTACTCGGTTATCTGCCGTTTGGACTGTTGCTTGGGCTGGCACTACGAGCGCGTTTCAACGTAAGCTGGACTTTACTGCTTGCTACGTTGGGCGGAGTACTACTTTCCGCCATGATGGAATACGCGCAAATGTATTTGCCGGTACGTATTAGTTCCAATCTCGATTTGCTTGCCAACGGCAGCGGTGCGATGGCGGGTGCTTTTTTGGCAGTTAGCATTGCGCCACGTGAATGGTTTGCTCTGCACCTGACGCATTGGCGCATGCGTTTGTTTCATGGCGGAGGAGGAGTGGATTTCGGCTTGGCGTTGGTGGCACTGTGGATGTTCGCGCAAGTCAATCCTTCGCTGCCCATGCTGGGCAATGTGTTCATTAGCGAAGTGGCACGGGCACCTTTCGTCGTGGAGCAGCCGGTACCGTTTAATTGGATGGCAAGCTTGGCGGTACTGCTCAATATGCTGATGCTGGGAATGCTGCTGCTAACCTTGCTGCGCATACGCCGCCAAGCAGCAAGCACGCTGTTGCTGGTATTGTGCGTGGTGGCAGTGGCCAAGTTCACCGCAGCAGCCCTATTACTCAAATCATGGGCATTGCTATTGTGGCTAAACGGTGAGGCCATGCTTGGCATTTTTGCGGGTGTGCTGCTAGTGATTGCTGCCAGCCGATTATCCCGCACGCAGCTGTCAAAATGTGCTGCGTTGGTCGCGCTGGGATATTGGGTGTTGGTGCACTGGATCTTGGATAGTGGTGAGCCTTCTGCCGCCATGCGCCTGTACCAGTGGAACTACGGCCACCTGCTCAATTACAATGGTTTGTCGCAAACGATTGCATTAGTGTTTCCGTTTCTCATGCTCGGCTATCTTTGGCGTGCTAAAAATCCATAGCAGTGAGGTTGTATAATTATATTTTTTTCTTGTGAGGTCTTGTATGAGCCATTATCAAAAGCATGTTTTCTTTTGTACCAACCAGCGCGAAGAAGGCGCGGAGTGCTGCAACAATATTAATGCGCAATGGATGCGCGACTATGTTAAAGATAAAGTCCAAATGCTTGGATTGTCTAATGAAGAAAATCGTATCCGCATCAACTCGGCAGGTTGCATGAATCGCTGTGATGAAGGACCTGTATTGGTGGTGTATCCCGAGGGGGTGTGGTACACCTATGTGGACGAGAGCGATCTCGACGAAATTATCGTTGAACACTTGCAGCATGGTCGTGTGGTGGAACGCCTCAAAATTTAATGCCCGCAATAGAAAAGGTTTCTATCCCTGGCCCAGCCGGTAAGCTGGAGGTTGTGGTGCATATGCCTGACGTTGCACCGCGAGCTATCGCGGTGATAGCGCATCCGCTGCCCACTATGGGAGGGACGATGGAAAACAAGATCGTTACCACACTGGCCAAGACTTTTGCCGAACTAGGATTCGCCGCGTTGCGCTTCAATTTTCGGGGCGTCGGTGCCAGCAGCGGCGAGTTTGATAACGGCAATGGTGAGGTAGAAGATGCGCTCACCGTAACGCGCTATGCATTAAGCGAATATGGCGACCTGCCGCTGATCCTATCGGGTTTTTCCTTCGGGGGTTATGTGCAGGCGCGCGCAGCGCAGCAAGTGCCCCCGCATCAACTGGTGCTGATCGCGCCTGCGGTGACGCGTTATCCGATGCCGACGGTGCCGCACAACACGCTGCTGGTACATGGTGAGCTGGATGAAGTTGTTTCGTTGGCGGACGTGATGCAGTGGGCGCGTCCGCAACACCTGCCTATCGTAGTATTACCGGGAGCGGTGCATTTTTTCCATGGCCGTCTGGAACAGCTGAAAGAAATTGTGCGTCACAATTTCATGGGACAAGCGCTATGACCGGGATGGTGCTCAATAAAATTTTACGCGTGCCTATAAAACACGCGCTTTGCGGCTTGCCTGCTTACCCCCTTGCGCTTTTTATCCCGCTTAGGGTTTTGAATTTATACATGCACCCTTAAAATAAATAAATTATGTTATGGATTAAAGCACTGCATGTGATTTTTATGGTTACCTGGTTCGCTGGTTTGTTCTATCTACCGCGCCTGTTCGTGTATCACGCCATGAGCACGGATAAAACCAGCATCGAGCGATTCAAAATCATGGAGCGTAAATTGTTCTACGGCATCATGACGCCGGGTGGCGTGCTGACTGCCATTTTTGGATTATGGATGTGGATTGGTTATGGCGTAACCGGCGGGTGGATGCACATCAAATTCACACTGGTGTTAGTGTTGATCGCCTACCACATTTATTGCGGCAAGCTGCTGCATGACTTCAAAACCGATCGCAATACGCGCAGCCACGTTTTCTACCGCTGGTTCAATGAATTTCCAGTGCTGCTCATGATTGCCATCATCATTCTTGTAATCGTCAAACCTGTATAAATATATGCTTGAAACCTTTTTTTCACCCTGTCCGCGCGGCTTGGAAGCAATGCTGACCAATGAACTGAATGCGCTCGGCGCGCAAGAAGTGCGCACCACCGATGGCGGAGTGCATTTCACCGGCCCCTTTGTATTGAGCTATCGTGTCAATCTACACAGCCGCATTGCCAGCCGCGTGCTGTGGCGCGTGGCGATAGCACATTATCGCAATGAGCAGGACATTTTCGATACCGCCTATGCGCTGCCATGGAACGATTGGTTCGACACCTCGCACACCATCCGCGTCAACATGACGGCAATCAAATGCCCCTTGAGAAGTCTGGATTTCGCCACCTTGAAAATCAAGGATGCCGTGTGCGATAAATTCCGCGCGCTCACCGGCGACCGTCCCAGCGTGGATACGCATACGCCGGATATCCGCATCCATGCCTTCCTTGAGTCCAGCCGCATGACGCTGTATGTCGACACGTCCGGCGATGCGCTGTTCAAACGCGGTGTACGCCAGTACACCAACGTTGCGCCGCTGCGTGAAAATCTGGCCGCAGGCATTTTACTGCTGACGGGTTGGCAGCCCGGCGTGCCGCTGCTTGACCCGATGTGCGGCAGTGGCACCTTCCTGATTGAAGCGGCACTGATGTCGCTCAACATCGCCCCCGGCATCAGCCGCAGTTTTGCCTTCCAGAAACTGAATAATTTCGACGCCGCCGCGTGGAGCGAAATGCGCAGCCAAGCGCAAGCGGCACAAAAGCCGGTTAGCGCATTGCCGATTTTCGGCAGTGATTTATATGGCGACGAACTTAAAGCCGCACACCTCAATCTGGAAAACGCAGGATTACGTGGAGCAGTGACGCTCAATCAAGCGAACGTGCTGGAGATTTCCGCACCCGCCGACCATGGCGTGCTGGTAGCGAACCTGCCTTATGGCGAGCGCATGGGCGACTTGGAAGAGCTGCAAGAGTTATACCCAAAGCTGGGCGACGTGCTGAAGAAAAAATTTGGCGGCTGGAATGCCTATCTGTTCACTTCCGATTTACGCATGCCGAAGTTCATCCGCCTGTCCGTCTCACGCCGCACCCTGCTGTTCAACGGCGCAATTGAATGCCGTTTATTTGAATACAAGATGGTGGCGGGGAGCAATCGTACCTGAATAAAAAATATGTCATTCTATTTATATACCATATAGTGCAATTGTTTGATGAGGTAAGCCCATGGCTGCGTTGGGGGGACTCTCCAAGGATTTTTGACAACGTCAACTGTGGTATCAAGACTTGACCATACTTGACCCCATTGTTTTGCGAAACGAACAATTACAGCAATCAGCAACGCTGCGACAATAGCCGAAATATGCTATGGAATAAGTTAGCGAATTGCATTAGTCATTGCAAGCCTCCCCTAATTGCCTGGCGTGAATTCAGCATCGCATTAGTAATAACCAATTCCTCAATTGGTACGGGGGTATGTGCCGGATTTTTGTGGTCTGGATCGAATTTCTTGAGCCATTCCTCAACAAGATATCTTAGTCGTTTGTCCGCATCTACCTTGTCGTTGTCTCGGCCATCGAAATAATCTTCAATTGCGAACTGAGAAACACGTACCTTGATTTTCTTTGATCGTTTGTTCGGTCGTTGGGGGTCATTCATGAGCTTCCAGTCGATGTAGATGCAGATATCGTCGCTTTCAACTTGTACGTGAAGTTCCGCATCCTTTGGAAAACAATGCTCCACAACTGCTCGAAAATGATCTTCAAGTTTACTAACCATATGCATCTCCTGGAAGACCCAATGTTCAAGCTCAGGGACTGTTAGGCCGTGCCAAAAACGTGACCACGTAAATCAGCCTCGAAGCATACCAACCACATAGTTGCATACCCTGCTGCGTATTGGCGTGTTATCCCAGTGGATTTTCTTCCGACAGTCATTGTGCCCGTGATAGCGTAAATGCCCGCGCTCGTTGGTTTGTCTTCAATCTCCTCGAGATTGAAATCCTCCTTCGAGAAATCGGCGCCAACAACAATAGCCCAAAAGTCTTGTCTTTCGCTTTCTCTAAGTAATGCCATGTGGTTCTCCTCAATTAGCGGCACACACGCCGCCACTCATATTGGTTGGTGTAAGGATTAAAGACTTGCTGCTGCCAGCAATTTTGCGTACCAAGTGGCGGCATCTGTGGTGCCTGGATGGGTGCGATTGAAGGTGGTTCGATCGGACAGATGGTTGGCGGACAAATCGGCGGTAAGTCCAGCGTGCTGTTGCACAATGGAACGTTCTCTCCATTCGTACATCGGCACACGCAGTCAGCGTTTGCTACCGATGTGGTAAGAAGACTTACGGCCAGAATTCCCAAACCTACTACGTTACGTGCAATGCTCATAGTGCTGCTCTCCTTTCGAGGCCTAACGAATAGCATTTATCTGCAGCCCTCCACAAACTTGTTATACCCGCGACCCTAATTGGCGGCAGATAAACCTCGTTGGACTGAACCACCCGAGAACGGAACCTATGGGGATTGTATGGTTTTGAAGAACAAATAACAAATAACCCCTTACGGCGGATGAATTGTAGGGTGGTTCCGCTTTAGCGAACCACCATGAACGAAGCCTGTCATGCAGGTATTCATAACGACATTGCCAAACGCGGGATTTTTGGCTGGTTGTTTGCTTTGTTTGGCATGGCGGTTTGCTGGCGCGAAACCGCCCTACGTCTATGCTATTATTTCCGTTGATTTTTTTGATGCGGAAGCTTTTTATGCCAAATTACCGACGTAATATTGTGGCTGGCGGGTGTTATTTTTTTACGGTCAATTTATTGGAACGACAACAAACTTTACTCACTGATCACATTGATCTGTTGCGGGATTCGATTCGCCGGGTGAAACGCTTATACCCATTCCTTATTGATGCCTGGGTGGTGTTGCCGGATCACATGCACTGTATATGGACTCTTCCACCTGATACCAATGATTTCCCGGTACGTTGGCGGTTAATCAAGCTGCTGTTTTCAAAAGGTTTGCCCAGCACAGAACGCTTGTCGGCGACGCGGCACAAACGGTCTGAACGGGGTATTTGGCAACGCCGCTATTGGGAACATACGATTACCACAGAATTGGATTATGCCAAGCATTTTGATTATATCCATGTGAATCCGTTGAAACATGGCTATGTAAACCGGGTTCAAGATTGGCCTTATTCGACATTCCATCGTTATGTGCATGATGGCATTCTGGCGGCGGATTGGTGTGGCGATGTAGGCGATCTATCAACGGTGCCGGACTATGAACCATGAAATTATCCGAATGTAATTTGCCGTCAGACAAAGTTGTGAAAATGGCGTACGGTAGGTAAAACCCCGGGCTGTGAGAGGTAAAAAATGGCAAAGATGTTTAATCCGCCGCATCCGGCGGCAACATTGCGTGAAGACGTATTGCCCGCGCTGAGGATTTCAGTGGCAGAGGCAGCACGACAGTTAGGCTGCCCAGAGTGCAGTTGTCGCGTGTAATTCAGGCGGTAGATACCGGGCTATTGGACGCTGTTTCCACCCTTAATCTGGAAAGTGCTGCACGTCGTTTGACAAGTTCAGTCAAGCTCGGCTCCAGAATTCATTCATCTGCTTTTGTAATAACTATAGGCTTGCTCAGCGGACATCGGCTCAATCATTGAATAGCAAAGGGTATATATATTGTTCTTTTCGATCATGGCTCTTTCCATCAGATCTCTGGATACCTTAAGATTCCCTTTTTCCAAATTTGCGTCGATAGATACCGGTGTTTCAGTACAAACATTCTCATAAGTTGTATTTGTTTTTTGTCTGCAATCGGTATTTGTGTAAGCTCCTGCGTCACTAGATTTGCAGGAGACAGTGCCGGGCTTCTCCACTTTTACGGTTCTGCAGGATTTATGCACACGATAGCCTCGCGCTAAAGTACTGCTGATATCATCAATTCTGGCTCGTTGGCTTAACTCATCATTGTTCAAGCGTTCATAGATATTATCTCTGGAGCAGACATAGTGCGCTCTTTCGGCTGAATTCATTTTTTGAAAAGTATCAACCGTTGCACATCCACACATGGATATAATTGAAGCAACAATTACAGCAAAGTATTTTGTGTTGTTTATCATGGGGGCATATATTGAAAGTATTTTGAGAGTTTACGTAGACGGAATTTCTAATATTACGGCATCTATTCGTCAAACTAGAGAGCTCGGCTTGGCTTCATTTTTAGCCCAACCGGGCTTGGTCACCCTTGTGAAGCATAGATCGGACATGCTGAAAGTTCTGATAGATCCGATATCCGAATGGAATGCAAACAACAAGTAGGATGAAATCGATTGCTCCGATTGCCGCGAATACTCCTGGTGACATTCGGGTCGGATCAGAAAGCTTCTCCGAAGCAAGAAGATGAACGAAGCTCAATTGCGCAAGTAAAAGGTATCCGACAATAAACAAAAACCAGAACGCTTTGCGCAGAATCTGCGAGTCCGAAAATGGCGAGAGGAACCATAAATCGAGCACAGAAAACCCATTTGTTGTGGAAAGGTCGGTGGCGGATGAGCGGGTTTTGAGCAGGCGGGATTCGAGAAACGCATTCACCACGAATACAGAGAAAAGTATGCCATACGTTGCAGAGAGAGCTTCACGAACGACTTTGAATCCGGCAAGGTCGATTGGCTCCCCTCCCCGCAGGAATGAAAATCCACTTAGTGCGTCGATTATCAGCGTGAGGTGAAGAATGCAAATTGCCGTAATGTAGGTTTTCCATGTTTTTACTACTCGTTCCAGGGCTGCCTCAAAAAGCTTGGATTCCATTGGCAAAGTGCGTTGTCAGATCAGATAGGATTAGTACTTATTTCTTGGCGCTTCCATTCAGCTCACGGAAGCGCACCTTGTCGGCCGCATAACTTGCTTTAACCGCGGCCGCTTTTTCCTGAGCCTTGACCAAATCCAGTTGCAATTTAGCTAATTTATTCTCGCTCTCGGTAATGTCGGCTTGCAATGAAGCGTGAATCTTTCTGCCAGCGCGTTTTCGTTCCACTGCTTCCTGCTGATAGTTCTGCAAGCTCTCCCGAGCTGCTTTTTGCAGTGACTGTATGCTGCTGATAAGTGACTCTACTTGATGCAAGTTGCGATCGCGAGCCAGGTCAATTTCCTTCTCGCTACTGAAAGTGTTCTGCAACGCATTGTCTTTGCGGCTTTGTTCAAGCTTGGCTTCATTGTCGATACGTTTTTTGGCCTCACTCTCCTCATTGGCACGCTGATCTTTAATATTTATTTCCTCGTTTTTCTTGATCAAACGGCCCTTATCGCTTAATAGCGCATTACTTTTGTTGGCATATTCTGGAGGAATGACTTCGCCGTAATGGGTCACGCCCTTGTCGTCCACCCACTTATATAGTTTTGCTTCGGCTGTTGTACTGAAGGCCAAAACAAGCAACACCAGACATGTACTAAAAATTTTCATTTTATTTACGGTCTATCCCATAACGATCACGGTAAGATTGTACTGCTTGCAGATTTTGCACCATCGCGGGATTATCCTGCAAATAACCAAGCAAATCGTTCAGTGTAGCAATTGCCATCACTGGAATTCCATAGTTGCGTTCTACTTCCTGTGCTGCGGAAAGTTCATTTTCATTCCGCTCTGTTTGCTGTCCCAGTTCCATGCGATCCAATGCAATGACCACCCCGCAAGGTGTTGCGCCCGCTGCGTGGATCAAGGCTATGGATTCTCGGACCGAGGTTCCAGCGGAAATAACATCATCGATAATCAGCACACGTCCCTGCAGTTTCGCCCCCACGGTGCTACCGCCTTCACCATGGTCTTTGGCCTCCTTGCGGTTAAAGCAGTAAGGCACATTGCGGCCTTTGTCTGCTAGCGCTATGGCCGTTCCCGCCGCGAGCGGAATACCTTTATAAGCAGGGCCGTACAACATATCGAAAGGGATTGCTGAGAACAGGATGGCCTGCGCGTAAAACTGTGTAAGTTGTTTCAACGATTCCCCATCGTTGAACAGACCCGCATTAAAAAAATAGGGCGATAAGCGGCCAGCCTTGGTTTTGAATTCACCGAAACACAATACCTCTTGCTGGATGGCGAAACGGATGAAATCCTGGCGAAAGTTAGACATGGCAGATAGATCAAAAATTTAGACGTGCCGCCATTATAATTACAAGCTTTGCTTATGGAGAACTTTAGTGCGCGTCATCAGCATTAACCTTAACGGAATTCGTTCTGCCTGCAGCAAGGGATTGTTGCCATGGCTAGTGCAGCAGGATGCCGACATTGTCTGTGTGCAGGAACTTAAAGCGCAAGCCGCTGACATGACGCCGGAAATGTTGGCCCCATCCGGTTACCATGGCTATTTCCACTATGCCGAAAAAAAGGGCTATAGCGGCGTGGGTATCTATTGCAGGCACAAGCCGCAAACAGTAATAGAAGGTTTGGGTATACCTGAATTCGACAGCGAAGGGCGTTATATTGAAACGCGGTTTGGCGATTTAAGTATCGTATCGCTATATCTTCCCTCCGGTTCCAGCGGTGAGGAGCGCCAGACGGTGAAATTCAAATTTATGGATGCCTTTATGCCGCATCTGCGTGAACTTCACGCCAGTGGACGTGAGGTATTGTTATGCGGCGACTGGAATGTGGCCCACACCGAAAAAGATTTGAAAAATTGGCGTGGCAACCGCAAGAACTCAGGCTTTTTGCCAGAAGAACGTGCCTGGCTTACTGAACTATTTAGTGAAGTTGGGTTCGTAGATGTGTTCCGTCACCTGCATCCCGAATTGGAAGCTTACACATGGTGGTCAAATCGCGGCCAGGCTTGGGCAAAAAACGTGGGCTGGCGTATTGACTACCACATTGCCACGCCGGGTATCGCACAGTCCGCTCGATCAGCCAGCATCTATATGGATCAGCGCTTTAGTGACCATGCACCGCTGACAGTGGATTACGATATTAATCTAAAGGAAAGCGTGTCTCCTTGAATATTTCAGGCGGCGATGGCACAAGAGACACTTACGCCTTCGGCACTGACGGATGCCTTGTTCGAAGTTGTTTTAAAGAAATTAGAATGTCCATGTTAAAATTAAAAATTGTGCCACGTCATGGAAAGCATACGATGCAGAAATTTTAAGGACGCATCTAACTAAATTAAATTCTGAATTTGTCATTCTCACCTTCACTAGGACAAAGAAGTTTTCGATGCCTCTATATAAGAATATCGCCGGATCAAGATGGGCAAGATGAAAGAATTGGAGGGCAAGTTGAAGGAACTGGAAAAGATGAAGCTGATGAACAAACTACCAACAACACCGGGCAAAGCTGAATCAAATACGTGGATCAAGGTTGGTTGCGTTTATAGCGAAGAAGGGGGAAGAAAATGATACCCGAGATCGGTAATTTTTCTCTCATGCTGGCGCTCGTGCTGGCGTTAATGCTGGGCGTACTACCTATAGCGGGCAGCATGCGCGGCAATCGGCGGCTGATGGCACTCGCCCGCCCGGCAGCTCGCGCACAACTCGCCTTCATCGTTATCGCTTTCGGCTGCCTCGTTTACACCTTTGTTACCAACGATTTCTCGGTTAAATACGTTGCTGCCCATTCAAACTCGTTGTTGCCGGTTCAGTACCGCGTCGCTGCGGTGTGGGGCGGGCACGAAGGCTCGCTACTTTTATGGATGCTGATGCTCGGCGGATGGATGCTGGCGGTGACGCTGTTCAGCAAGCGCCTGCCGGAAGAGATGCTGGCACGAGTATTGGGCGTAATGGGGCTAATTAGTGTTGGCTTTCTTTCGTTTACATTATTCACCTCCAACCCCTTTGAACGCCTGCTTCCCGCCGCAATGGATGGCCGTGATTTGAATCCGCTGTTGCAGGATCCCGGCATGATATTCCACCCGCCCTTGCTGTATATGGGTTACGTAGGTTTCTCGGTAGCCTTTTCTTTCGCCATTGCGGCTTTGATCGGGGGCAAGCTTGATGCCACGTGGGCTCGTTGGTCACGGCCATGGACCACAGTGGCGTGGATGTTTCTTACGCTTGGCATCATGCTGGGTAGCTGGTGGGCTTATTATGAGTTGGGCTGGGGCGGCTGGTGGTTTTGGGATCCGGTCGAGAATGCTTCGTTCATGCCCTGGCTGGTGGGCACTGCACTAATACACTCCTTGGCAGTAACGGAAAAACGCGGTGCGTTCAAAAATTGGACCGTATTGCTGGCTATTATCGCTTTCTCTTTAAGCCTACTCGGAACCTTTCTTGTACGTTCTGGAGTGCTGACCTCCGTACATTCTTTTGCTGCAGATCCGGCGCGAGGACTTTTCATTTTGGCATTTCTGAGTGTCGTGGTCGGCGGTTCGCTTTTGCTATTTGCGTGGCGCGCGCCGAAAGTGGGGCTGGGCAGCGGATTCGGATTAATTTCACGAGAGTCGATGCTACTTTTGAACAATGTGCTTCTGGTCGCCGCCGCTGGTGCAGTATTCCTTGGCACGCTCTATCCATTATTTCTGGATGCATTGAATCTAGGTAAAATTTCAGTCGGGCCACCTTATTTTGAAGCTGTGTTTGCGCCTATCATGGCGATTGCCGTTTTCTTGATGGGCATCGGGCCACGCACACCATGGCAGCAGGCCAGCTTGGCGAAAGTAATTAAACACCTGCTGCCGTGGTTTATCGTCAGTGTGGCATTAGGCATACTTGTGCCATCCTGGTTCGGACGCTGGACGGCACCGGTGGTAGCGGGGACGTCCCTGGGAATGTGGGCATTACTCACAAGCGTGGCCTACCTGATCAATCGGGTGCGAGGATCCACCAGTGAGAGCGCTTGGACAACGCTGCGCGGCACGTCTCGCTCCACTTACGGCATGCTGCTCGCTCATGCTGGAATTGGCGTGTTTATTCTCGGCGTGACTCTGGTCAAGGGCTATGAAACCACCAGTGAAATGCGTCTGCGAGTGGGTGATGTGACCACGCTGGATGGATACGCCTTTCGCTTGCTTGCCATGGAGAAAATGAAAGGGCCGAATTACAGCGGAATTCGTGGCACTCTCGAGGTAACACTGAATGGAGCGAAGATAGACACGCTCTATCCGGAGAAGCGCCTTTATACCATGCAGGATTCAGCCATGACCGAAGGGGCCATTTACACGAGCCTGTTCCGCGATCTTTATGTTGCGCTTGGCGAACAAATCAGCAGGGATGAGTGGGTTATGCGCATCCAGCATAAACCGATGGTTAACTGGATCTGGGGCGGCTGCTTAATCATGGCGCTTGGCGGTTTACTGGCGGTGAGCGATCGTCGCTATCGCTTGCCATTAAAGCCAACCACGCAGCGCTGAAAGGGAATTCGATGAACCGCTTTCTTCTTCCTCTGGGGGCTTTTATTGTTCTCGTTATTTTCTTGTGGATCGGGCTTACACTCAATCCCAGGGAAGTTCCATCGCCCTTGATCAACAAGGTGGCACCGACTTTTCGGCTGCCACAACTTCACGACTCCGCTAAAACTATTGGACCGGAGGATTTGCGCGGCAAGGTTTGGTTGCTTAACGTGTGGTCCTCGTGGTGTGTGACTTGTCGCCAAGAACATCCTCTGTTGGTAGAGTTGGGACGGCAAAATTTGGTGCCGATTTATGGGCTGAATTACAAGGATAATCGTGATGACGGCCTGGCTTTGTTAAAAAGCTCGGGTGACCCCTATGTTTTGTCAGCCTACGATCGAGAGGGCAACGTTGGTATCGACTGGGGTGTCTATGGGGTTCCGGAAACGTTCGTCATCGATAAATCAGGTCTCATCCGTCACAAGTTTATCGGAGCGCTCACGCCTGAACTCATACAGAACAAACTAATTCCTCTCGTTAAGGAGTTAAACGGTGCATAGTAAATTTCTCCTGTTTGTTTTGTTGCTTGTAATGCCACTGGCTTACGCGGAGCAGGCACCGATTACGAAGAGCGATCCTGTACTGGAAAAGCGCGTTATGGATCTGTCTACGCATCTTCGCTGCCTGGTCTGTCAGAATCAGACGATTGCTGATTCCAATGCTGAGCTCGCGGTTGACCTTAAAAATCAAGTGCGTGAGAAATTGCGGCAAGGACAGTCAGAGCAGGAAATATTGGATTACATGGTAAAGCGCTATGGCGAATTCGTTCTGTTCAGCCCACTGGTGAAATCAACTACCTGGTTGCTCTGGTTCGGTCCACTTTTATTGCTAGTTGTGGGGTTGGGCGTGCTCAGTGTTATTCTGCGCCAACGGCGCAAGATGATGCAGCAGGCGCCCGTCCTGAGCGCAAATGAGCATGCCCGCGCGGCATCGCTGTTGTCTGCAAAAGAAGGTGAGGGGCATTCATGATAACGTTTTGGCTTATAGTGGGGGCTCTAATTGTTGTTACGTTACTGGTTCTGCTGCCACCTTTGCTCAGACGAGGTAATAGCTCAATATCCACCACGCCTTCAGAGGTGAATCTGTCTGTTTTTCGTGATCAGTTACGCGAATTGGATGCAGATCTGGCAGCCGGGACACTGAATGAGGTTCAATATCAAAACGCGCGGAGCGATCTGGAGAGTCGCGTGCTGGAAGATTCAGGCACCGCTGAAATTGCTACTACGCCATCGACTGATAGCCGCTGGGGTAACGCTTCGATCGCGGCGTTGGTAATTGCAGTACCTTTGTTGGCGATTTCTCTGTATTTCATGCTGGGTACGCCAGCCGGATTAAAGCCGCAAATCCCGACAGCAGCCGTTGACGAAGCACATCCGGCCACACCTGAACAATTTGAGGCAATGGTGACGTGGCTAGCGGAACGGCTTAAGTCGGAGCCGGACAACGCCGATGGCTGGGTGATGCTTGCCCGCTCCTACACCGCCCTCAATCGCTATCAGGATGCTAGTGCTGCCTACTCCCGCGCTGTAACGCTGCAACCGAACAATGCGTCCGTGCTGGCCGATCACGCCGATATGATGGCCATGCTCAAGCAGACCCTGCAGGGAGAGCCAGAAAAAATAATCCAGCAGGCACTGAAAATTGATCCAAAAAACCTAAAGGCGCTGTCTCTGGCGGGCGCTGCAGCTTACGAACGCAAAGACTACCAGGACGCCATTAAACGGTGGCAAAAGGTTCTCGATTTGTTGCCGGCGGATTCTCCTGTAGTGGCTTCGATCAGCGCCAGCATCAGTGAGGCGCGTGGATTGGCCGGGCTGCCCCCGGCAGCTGCGGCTCCAGCCGGTGGCAAAGCCTCGACTCAACCAAAGGTGGCGAATGGATTGGTGAGTGGAACGGTACGTATTGATCCAGCCTTCAGGTCACGAGTCGCCGATAGCGATAAAGTCTTTATTTTTGCCCGATCTGTGGAAGGTGGACGCAAACCGCCGCTGGCTGTTATGCGCACGACAGTGAAGGAACTGCCGTTTAATTTCACACTGGATGACAGCATGTCGATGGCGCCAGGTTTGAACTTATCTTCTGTGACCGATGTTATCGTCGGTGCGCGCATATCAAAGTCGGGAAATGTAATTGCTAGTTCAAAAGATCTGGAGGGGCTTTCAAAACCAGTGAAAACCGGTCAAAAAAACATAGTCATTACCATTGATTCAGAGATCGAATAAACGCATCGGCATATCCTAGGTGATTTGATCGGCCTATACATCGTTGAAAACCTGGCAGCACGCGTTTATCTAACGTCACTTTACATTCTCAATCAAAATGCAGTCGAAGGTGAAGCTGCAGTGAGAAGTTTGCCGAGCAACTGCACCCCGTGAGCAACATGGAGGCCGGGCCGTGTGGTCGTTGACTTGCACTCCCCGCCGCCTGTTCAGCGATAGATATCATGCATCAAAGCTAATTGTGCTAGCTCGCGTGCGTTGCCGACATGATCGATAGTGGCACAGCTACCAGCCAAACCATATCTCCGGAGTAATCGCGCAGCGCCCTATGCTATATCTAATAGAAGCAGTCATGCGGCTGTATGGGCCGTTAATGCACATAAAACGCACTTAATATGCGCTAACCGGACAAGCACGAATTTATGTACTACAAGTCTTGGAAGTATATTTACGCGCTAAAAAAATAAAATGCTTGACCATCGATATTTGCTCTGTATAATGCGCCCCTCTCGCTGCTACGGCAGCCCGTTCTTTAAAAGTTTACAGACAACCGACGAGTGTGGGTACATGCGCTGAGGCAATGAAAATCAGGTGGATTCGTTCGCTTGATGATCATGACTCAAGACATAAAAGCAGTACCTCACACGAAGTCGAAGAAAT
>JAIOPT010000005.1 GCA_021413765.1 Betaproteobacteria bacterium | reverse complement strand
GCGCTGGACTCGGTGCTGGAGCATGAAAGCGCGGAACGCGCTCATTACCTGATCAGCCAACTGATCCGAAAAGCACACTTGGCCGGTGTCGCCCTGCCGACTAGCACAATCACGCCTTATCTGAACACCATACCGCTCGACAAGGAGCAGCGCTCGGTCGGCAACTATGAGCTCGAGCATCGCATTCGTGCCTTGACGCGATGGAACGCGATGGCTATTGTGTTAAACGCCAATCGCGAGTCGTCCGAACTGGGCGGCCACATCGCCACCTTCGCTTCGGCGGCCACGCTGTATGACGTGTGCTTCAACCATTTTTGCCATGGCAAGACCGAGAATCACGGCGGTGACCTGATTTACTTCCAGGGACATGCATCGCCCGGCATATACGCTCGCGCCTTTCTTGAGGGGCGCCTCAGCGAGGAACAATTGTACAATTTCCGCCAAGAAGTCAATGGCGGCGGCTTATCCTCTTATCCGCATCCGTGGCTGATGCCCGATTTCTGGCAGTTCCCCACTGTGTCGATGGGTTTGGGCCCACTGATGGCTATTTACCAAGCGCGTTTCATGCGCTATCTGGAATATCGGGGAATTGCTAGTACCGATGGCCGCAAGGTATGGGCGTTCCTTGGTGATGGTGAAACTGATGAGCCGGAATCGCTGGGGGCGATTTCGATGGCCGCGCGCGAAAAACTGGATAATCTGATTTTTGTCATTAACTGTAACCTGCAACGACTGGATGGCCCCGTCCGCGGTAACGGCAAGATCATTCAGGAGCTTGAGGGTGTATTCCGTGGCGCGGGCTGGAACGTGATCAAGGTAGTGTGGGGAGGGAACTGGGATCGTTTGCTCGCGAAGGACAAAACAGGACTTTTACTAAAACGCATGGAAGAAGTGGTAGACGGCGAATACCAGACCTATAAATCCAAAAATGGCGCCTATGTGCGCCAACATTTTTTCGGCAAATACCCCGAGTTGCTGGAACTGGTCGCCGATATGTCGGACGATGAAATCTGGCGTCTTGATCGCGGCGGCCACGATCCGCATAAGGTTTTTGCCGCTTACGCGGCCGCAGCAAACCATAAGGGACAACCCACCGTCATTCTGGCCAAGACCATAAAGGGCTATGGCATGGGTGAAGCAGGTGAAGCCCAAAACATCACCCACCAGCAAAAGAAAGTGGGCGGTGAAGCATTACGCAAATTCCGTGATCGCTTCAATATTCCAGTGACCGATGATCAGCTCAGCAAATTACCATTCTGTCGTCCACCCGATGATAGCTTGGAAATGAGTTATCTGCGCGAGCGGAGCAAGGCCTTGGGCACCGTACCCGATCGCAAAATTGTGGCAGAGCCATTGCAAATACCAGGGCTGGATGCCTTCGAAGTATTGCTTAAAGGTACCGAAGAGCGCGAGATTTCTACCACCATGGCTTTCGTGCGTATGCTGGGCATTCTGGTGAAGGACAAAAATATTGGCAAGCTGGTGGTACCCATCGTGCCGGACGAATCGCGCACTTTCGGCATGGAAGGATTGTTCCGCCAGCTCAGTATTTTTTCTCAAGTTGGCCAGCTATATACGCCGCAGGATGCCGATCAGCTGATGTTCTACAAGGAAGACAAGGCCGGCCAGATTTTGCAGGAAGGTATCAATGAAGCAGGCGCGATGTCATCATGGATTGCCGCATCCACGGCCTACGCCAACCATGGCGTCGCGATGGTGCCGTTCTATATTTACTATTCCATGTTTGGATTTCAGCGTGTCGGCGATTTGATCTGGGCTGCGGGCGACCAACGTGCACGCGGCTTTCTGCTGGGAGGCACGGCAGGGCGCACAACATTGAATGGCGAAGGTCTGCAACATCAAGACGGCCACAGTCATCTGATGGCGGCGACCATTCCTAACTGCGTGTCCTACGATCCAACCTTTGCTTACGAACTAGCGGTGATTATTCAGGATGGCATGCGCCGCATGTATCAGGAACAAGAAGATGTGTTCTATTACCTCACTGTGATGAATGAAAATTACGCACATCCGGCCATGCCGGAAGGTGCGGAGACCGGCATTATCAGGGGCATGTATTTATTGAATGAAGGTACAGCTCAATCCGCCACGACACCCACGGTGCAACTTCTGGGCAGCGGTACTATTCTGCGCGAAGTTATCGCAGCAGCTGAATTATTGGCGAAGGATTTTGGCGTGGCTTCCGACACCTGGAGCGTAACCAGCTTCAATGAATTACGTCGGGATGGACTGGATTGTGAGCGCTGGAACATGTTGCATCCCGAAGCTGCGCCACGCGTAAGTTACGCCGAGCAATGCTTGGGCAAGCGCAAGGGACCTGTCATTGCAGCAACTGATTATATTAAAAGCTACGCTGACCAGATTCGTGCCTTCTTGCCCGGCAATTACAAAGTGTTGGGCACGGACGGTTTTGGCCGCTCTGATACGCGTAAGAAATTACGCCATTTCTTCGAGGTTGATCGTTATTACATAGCAGTCGCCGCGCTGAAAGCGCTGGCTGACGAAGGCACGGTGGCCAAGAGCGAAGTCAGCAAGGCGCTCAAACTATACAATATCAATCCCGACAAACCGAATCCAACTACGGTCTGAGCGGGCAGGAGACACGCGTGGCAGAAATCAAACAAGTCCTTATGCCGGACATCGGTGATTCCAAAGATGTGCCGGTAATAGAAGTAATGGTAAAAGCGGGTGATACGGTCAAGGCTGAGCAGTCCCTGCTTACCCTTGAAACTGACAAGGCTACGATGGATGTACCCGCTCCATTTGATGGAGTGGTGAAAAGTGTTAGCGTAAAAGTGGGCGACAAAATATCGGAAGGCGCACTGATTTTATTGATGGAAACCAGTACAGCGGAAACGCCTGCTGTAGTTAGCCCCCCCACAACATCGGCTCCAGTAAAAGAGGCTGCAAATCCAGCTGCCGCAACTCCTGTTACAGCGCCTGCTGCCACGCCCATTGTGACGCCAACTGGTTTTCAAAGCAGCCCTACAGGCAAGGCGCATGCGCAGATCTTCGTTAAAGCTGCGCTTGCACAACCGCAAGGCGGCTCGGGTGGCGGCGGTTTGCAGGTATCAGCCATGCCGGTAGTGGATTTTTCCAGGTACGGTGTCATCGAAACCAAGCAGCTCTCGCGCATCAAGAAGCTGTCTGGTGCCAATCTTCATCGCAACTGGGTTTCCATTCCGCACATTACCCAGCACGATGAGGCTGACATCACCGAGATGGAAGTTTTCCGCAAGGAACTGGGCGAGGAATACTCAAAGCAGGGAATAAAAATTACGCCGCTGGCTTTCTTGCTTAAGGCTGTGGTTATTGCGATGCAACAATACCCAAATTTCAATTCATCATTAGATGCTAGCGGTGAAAACTTGGTGCTGAAAAAATATTTTCACATCGGCGTGGCAGTTGATACGCCAGATGGCTTGATGGTGCCAGTGTTGCGTGATGTGGATCAAAAGGGCATGGTTCAGCTGGCCAAGGAGTTGGGCGAGATCAGCGCCAAGGCGCGGGAGAAAAAGCTCCCTGCAACCGCCATGCAAGGTGGCTGTTTCACTATTTCCAGTCTGGGCGGCATCGGCGGAACAGCTTTTACACCTATTATTAATGCGCCAGAAGTGGCTATCTTGGGTGTATCCAAAGCGAGCATAAAACCAGTATTCAAAGAGGGTGAATTCGTGCCGCGGCTAATGTTGCCACTGTCACTGTCATATGATCATCGCGTAATCGATGGTGCGGAGGCAGTGCATTTCACGAGTTATCTTGGAAAAGTATTGTCGGATGTTCGCCGATTGGTGCTATAACCTGTGAACCAAGCCCCCATCGGCATTTTGGGTGGTACGTTCGATCCTATCCATAACGGTCACCTGCGCTTGGCACAGGAAGCGCTGGAGCAATGTGATCTGGCTGCGATACACTTCATTCCCAGCGGCACGCCGCCGCATCGCACTGCACCGCACGCTAGCGCAGTCCAGCGTCTGGATATGGTCCGCCTGGCATTGCAAGGTAATGCGGCATTCGTGCTGGATGAACGCGAAATTTATCGGATCGATCCGTGCTATACGGTAGACACGCTTACTACGCTGCGTGCCGAGCTCGGTATGCAACAGCCGTTGTGTTTGTTGATGGGCGGCGATGCCTTCCTGCTGTTACACTCTTGGCATGAATGGAAAAGGTTGTTCGAACTGTCGCACATAGTGGTCATGCAGCGCGGCGGGCACCCCCTTGGCAATGCCATAAATGGGGCTAATGAGGCTTTGCGCGATGAATACAGGGCTCGCCTTGCTCCGGCGCCGCGCATTCTTCGTGACTCGCCTGCCGGGGCGATTCTGGTGGCGAATATGCCTGCCCTGGAAATTTCCGCCACTGATATTCGTAAACGTTGTGCCGAA
>JAIOPT010000021.1 GCA_021413765.1 Betaproteobacteria bacterium | reverse complement strand
CAGTTGGCGGATGCGCTGTTGTTCGGCAGTGAGTGGCTTGCCGATACCACGCTGTCCACTTTGCTCGGCTTTTATATTGCGTCACCCAACGACGAATCGCAGTCAGGCCGATTCCCATGCTTTGGCTGACATGCTGAACACACAGTCCCTGTTCCTGGATCATGGGTACAACTTCCAGTTTGAAACTGGTGTCGTTTTTTTCGTTGCTTTGTCATTTAATACTCCTCTGATGGTGGATTTTCCACCTATCGAGGTGTCAACCACTACAGGGTACATCGGCTCCAGCGGCCGACTCTGCCACTCCAGCACCCCGTCCATAACCTCGCCGTTGTCAGCACAGTCATCTTGCTGCTGCTGTTCTTGTGATTACGCGAGGGTGTTGTTGCACCACGCTGCTGTTCAAGATGGTGATTCAACTAGGCTTGTAGCATGCGCTCCGCCAGTGCCTTCTTGAGTTGCCCGAACAATCCTGCATCGCTGAACAGGGATTGCGGATCAGATGGATTTAGCCATTCAAGCAGCTTGTCCAGGGTGGATGGGTCTAGCGTCGTCATACGAGTCCTTTCTATTGAAACTCATTATCATCGTATGACTTCTTTCACACAAAAATTCCGACAGGCTCACCCTAAATGTACCATGTCGCTTTTGGTATTCTTGCTGCACTGGACACCTCCGTTTTAAGGCAACAAAACATGGATGTCCATTATCTCTGCCTACATCAGTATTACGGGTTGTATAGGTAACAGATTACCTGGCGACTTGTCTTTCGCGGATCTCATCAAGTGTTTTGCAGTCTATACACAACGTAGCGGTCGGTCGTGCTTCCAAGCGATTAAGTCCAATTTCTACGCCGCACTTTTCACAATATCCATAATCACCGCTGTTTATTTTGGCCAACATTTCGTTGATTTTTTTGATCAGCTTGCTCTCACGATCACGATTACGTAGCTCTAATGTCATGTCTGATTCTTGACTTGCGCGATCATTTGGATCGGCAAACACAGTGGCATCATCCTGCATGGAGTGCACCGTACGATCAATGTCTTCACCCAGTCCATGCTTGATATTGTTCAGAATACTGCGGAAGTGATCCAGTTGCTTAGGGTTCATATAAGCTTCCCCCTTCTTGGTTTTGTAAGGGGTAACGGATTTTGTGGGTTGTACCGACATCGAATATCTCCAAAAACATACAAACAAAATTTAAAAACTGCGCTTTAATACCAGAAATGCAGCGCTACCGCAACTAAATTCGCCACGCTCCCTGCATGAAAAAACGCCTGAAAGCCAAGTTAAATGATAAATAATAGCCTGTGAAGTGCGTCAGGGTTTGCTAGTTATTGCTATGCAATAGCCCACTTCATTCGATTCAAAAATCCTGCGTTATTACAAATACTTATAAATTGTTTTGGTTAAGTTTTAAAACGAATGTTAAATAGGGCACTTACAAGACTAGAACCCCCTGCTTCCTAAGCATGGACACCAATAGAATAAGGGGTAGTCCGATTAGAGCGGTAGGGTCATCACCCTCCATCCGACTGATAAGTGCGATACCCAAACCTTCTGATTTTGCGCTGCCCGCGCAGTGATAAGGCTGCTCCTTGCGTAAATAGGATTCGATCTCGTCATCGCTGAAATTGCGAAAGCTGACACAATTTTTTGCCATTTCAGTTTGAATTTCGTCATCACGCGCATTTAATAGGGTCAGTGCAGTATAAAAGTTCACGCTGTGCCCACGCATAGCGCTCAATTGGCGTACAGCATTTTCATGAGTGAGCGGTTTGCCCAGCTGTTGCTCACCCAATAAGGCGACCTGATCTGAGCCTATAATTAGAGCATCTGGATAATGAGTTGCCACTGCTCGCGCTTTTTCGCGGGAAAGCCGCCATGCGACTTGCTTAGCGCTTTCACCAGGTAGAGAGGCTTCGTCTATGTCAGGAGCAGCAATTTGAAATGGGATTTTCAGGCGCCCCAAAAGCTCACTGCGGTAAATCGAAGTAGAAGCGAGAATAAGCGGCTGATAATTCAATAAATTTCCCTTGGTAGGCACCTCTAAAAACTGAGAAACACTTCTGCACAAATTTCACTTTAATCTGCGCAGCATGTTATCACTATCTGGTAGGGCGTTGCACGGAGTATCTGCCTTGTGTTTGACAGAAGGCTTTAGAATTTCTGTAGCCGAATGGTTTTTGAGGGGCTTGGTCGACGTAAAGATAGGCGGGAAATTGGAGTGAATACAAATCCTGTTGAGAGCTTGTGGGGTAAGGTCGGTATTTTGTCAGAAATCTTCGCACCAAATTTCCGCTAATTTTAAGCAAAAAAATAGAGGTGCGAAAATCGCACCTCTATTTTTTTTATACGCCCGCTAGCATAATGCAAGCAGAAAAGCGTACGTTATGCAAAGCTTACATAAAACTAGAAGTTCATTGCTCCATACACCCAGAACTTACTAGTATCAATACAGGCCGCGCAGTTAACGTGATCGACAGCATTGTCTGCCCTAAAGCGTGCATACCTGGAACCTACGGAATAGGTTTTGTCGATTTGTTTAGTCGCAATCAAATCCCACTCAGTTCCATATTTGTTGCCGCCATGGTCTGCTTTGAAATCATGATAGTCAGCTCCGAGAACAATACCCGCTACGTTAGTCCTTGCATTCGCGTAAACATCTCTCAGACCATTTTTTGGAGTAACTAAGAACACATCAGCCCATCCATTAAATGCAAATAATGTAGCCAAAGGTGTCGAGAGCGATTGCTTGCCATTGCCGCTAAGCAATTCATAACCCAATTTGAATTGGGCAACCTTGACATCTACGCCGCCTTCCAACAGGGTGTAGTGAGCAGTGAAGTCAATCGGATTATCTTTATAATCGGACTGTCTCGCATACTCTGCTGCATACATAAGTTTATTGTCACCCATTGGAGCATCGCCTTTGATCTTGCCGCCAATTGTTTTGGTTGAATTAGCCAGACCAAACGCTTTAGCAGACTGATCGTAATCCAGGAAATAACCATACCCAACCAATTCAGCAAAGCCCAATCCTTTGTAGTTTACGTTAAAGATGGGGGACCTCATGTGATGGTTGCCCAAGAACGAGCCAGTTCCGTTATCAATGGAAGCGTCACTGAATACGCGATTAACATTGGTAATAAAACCAGCCGTAACTGTAGTATCAGGGAGTGATTTGTTGACTGCAGTAACCCCATCATACGTTTGATGGTTTTGGCGCCAAACGACGTTACCGATCCATCGATCGTTGTCTAACCTTATGAGCTGGCGACCAAATTTTAATCTGGTCTGGGGTACGCCACTATAACTTACATAGGCCTGATTGAGCTCAGTGACATTTGCATCTCCCACAACAGAATAATTAGTCCTGCCATTTACCCGGCTGTTGTATGCATCATTGGCTGAGATATGTTCAATTTGAACCAGACCGCCGAACCCCATGTACTCTGCTGTCTCATAACCCAAACGCAACCGGATAGTTGAAGCATTAGCCTCTTTCAGGCGAGCGCCGCTAACTGGCCTTGGTTGATCAACATTTTCATAGCGGTATTGTATATTGGCGGTAGTCTTGCCGCTCGTAATAGCTTCAGTAAAGGTACCTGCTGCCTTTTGAGCAGGTGCGTATAGCCCACCGACATTGGTCTTGACATCTACGCCTGTACCTGCCGCATAATCAGCATAATCTGCTGAATATGCTTGAGGAGCTAGAGCGAGTAATGCTAGCGGCGTAAAGACTAATGACATTTGTTGAAATAATGTTCTGTTTTTGAGTTTCATTGTTTGTTGCCTCCCTGGAAACGTTGTGTTGGTTCTTTTAGTAATAAACTTTTAAGTCGGCACTTCTGCATGCATTTTTAGTACGTAAACTCTGCTGGACTAATCATAATCAAACTTTAACTGAAGCTACCTAAATAGTAATAATTACGTAACCATTTAAATTTGTGAGTAATTTATCAATGTACCCACAATTTGTTTGTAGCTTACTACTTTCGAGTATATAACGTTTAGAGTTATTTGTTTTTATTTATAATAATTGTTGTATTTCTGCAACATTTTCCTTAAATTAAAAAATTGTGAAATTTTTATTAGGGGAATTTGAATTTCAATTCGCCATACTTAAAAACGATGACCTCTGAAAAATAAAATTTCAAAAAAAATTACTCAAAAACTGGGGAGGAAATTGCTTGGCCAAAAAAAGATGAGAAATTATGGCGAGACTTGGTTCTAACTAATAAGTTAAAATCAAAAGAGCGTCTCTAAGATTCAATATTTCAAATCAAATCGATGAACAAGAAAAAAATTTGAGCGATGATATTTATATTTAAGAGATGTTTTTTCGAGTAACTCAGTATTACTGACGTAAATTGGGTTTTAGAGGTGTCCATAAAAAAATTTACTATTAAGGGGGCTTTAATAATGAAGTATTTTATTTTCTGTATCTTATTTTCTTTTCTTGGTATCGCAAATGCCGCTGACAATGCAGGAGCTACAACTGAAGGCATTCCAGCTAATGAAATCTCCAAGGGATCATCCCAAGTAATTCGTCCTTCTCATCTGATTCACACGGAACTGGCGGAAACTATAGGTCAGAAGCAGATGGTCTTCGGCGCATTAGGAGATAAGGCACGTATCGCCTATGGTATTACTGATAGCCTCGAAGCCAGGGTGGACATCAAGTATCTTAATGGCAGGACCTATGTCGATGGCAATGATAATCGTAATAATCGCGGTACTTTAAAGTATAAGATTATGGATAATGGCGACTTTGGTGCTGCGATTATGGCTTCTGCTGGGCGTACCCTAACCAGCCCTGTACGATCCAGCTCATATTTAATAACTGAGCTTCCTTTAACATTAAAAACAGAAAGGTTAATTGCTTCGTTTGTGCCTTATTATTTAGGAACTGCCAAACAGGGTGACAAGACTCTTTCTTTTGACGCTGCAATTGCAGTTCCTATGCACAAATATGTTAATGCTATTGTGGAATATAAGTCCGAAAAGAATAAAGACTACGCTCCTTTTTTAGAAAGACGTGGCACCCTCGTTGGGATAGCATTGAAGCCCTTCGACCGACTAACCATCCCGATTGCTTTTGCAACCCGTTCTCCTGGCAATCATAATCAAACTTCAACTGAAGCTACCCAAATGGAAATAATTACGTAACCATTTAAATTTGTGAGTAATTTATCAATTTAGCCGCAATTTTTTTGTAGCTTACTGTTCATGAGTATATAACGTTTAAAGCTATTTGTTTTTATTTATAATAATTGTTGTATTTCTGCAACATTTTCCTCAAAATGAAAAATTGTGAAATTTATGGAGGGCCTAAATTTCAATTGCTTAAGGTATTTCCTGAATTACCTCAAAATCGTGCGTAATGTCCGCCATTTTGCTTAGCATAATGGAGGCAGAGCAGTATTTTTCAGCAGAGAGCTGGATGGCACGCTCGACTTGCTCGGGCTTGAGATCTTTGCCGGTCACGATAAAATGAAAATGGATTTTGGTAAATACCTTGGGGTCTTCTACAGCCCGTTCGGCTTCGATTTTCACCACACAATTGGTCACTTGCTGGCGGCTTTTCTTGAGGATGTGAATAACGTCGTAAGTGGTGCAGCCGCCCGTGCCGAGCAGTACCAGCTCCATTGGACGCGGCCCGAGATTACGGCCACCACCTTCGGGAGGGCCATCCATCAGGATGGCATGACCGCTTTCGGTTTCGCCCAAGAAGGAAACCTGCTCTACCCATTTAATGCTCGCTTTCATATCGCATTTACCTTTGCTATAAGTTTTCAAAATGTGTCATATTTTAACCGATTCTGTAGTTGCCCTCTGAATGAAAAAATCTGGTTATGTGAACCTTCGCTGGAATACGAAATTGGGAGATGGTCAGGCATTTGCAATACCCTTAGAAAAGAACCTCTAAATTCAGGTTGTGGAATAGGGCGATATTTTGGTAGAATCGCGCCCTTAATTTTTTGTTGAAGGGTAGTTTGTTTATGACGACTGTGCGTGTTAAGGAAAATGAACCGTTTGAAGTGGCGATGCGTCGTTTTAAGCGTTCAGTGGAAAAGACTGGTTTGTTAACTGAATTGCGCGCTCGCGAATTCTATGAAAAACCTACAGCGGAACGTAAACGCAAGCTGGCTGCTGCCGTGAAACGGCATTACAAGCGCCTGCGTAGCCAAGTTCTGCCACCAAAGCTATATTAATCCCAAAATTGTTGCGACTACGCGTTGATGCGGAGTCAGCCGTCAAATTTCCCGCGAGATTGAATTCAACATGAATCTGACGCAGCAAATCAGAGAAGACATGAAGACGGCTATGCGCGCTAAGGATTCGGTGCGCCTTGGTACGATCCGCCTGTTGCTGGCCGCAATCAAGCAACGCGAGGTAGATGAACGCATCGAGTTGTCAGACGCTGACGTTATTGCAGTGATCAATAAAATGATCAAGCAACGGCGCGATTCAATTACCCAGTTTGAAGCGGCAGCTCGGCAAGAGTTGGCCGACATTGAGAAGTTTGAAATCAGTGTACTGCAAACATATATGCCGCAGCCGATGACTGAAGCGGAAGTAGACGTTGCAGTTAACGATGCCATTGCCAGTAGTGGTGTTCAGAGTGCCCAAGAAATGGGTAAAGTAATTGCGTTGCTTAAGACGAAACTGGCGGGTCGAGCAGACATGGGAAAAGTTTCAGCGCTGGTGAAGGCGCGTTTATCTTAGTAGCATTAAATATTGTGCATTGCTTAAATTAAGCAATGCGAATTCATATTGAATTCGCACCAAAAGTCGTAGTCCACCACCTAATCACACAGTCATGTTCGAGTTCACGAATTTAATGATAGCTGCAGTAAATATGAATCTGTCTCGAATTACGTAAAATCAGTAATCAATTACTCCTCGGTGTACATACCACATTGGTAAAACGAGAGGCGGAGCCAGGATGATTCCAAAAAATTTCATTCATGATTTGCTCAACCGTCTCGACATTGTGGATGTAATTGAGCGTTACGTTCCGCTTAAAAAAGCAGGCGCTAATTATATTGCTTGCTGTCCTTTCCACAACGAAAAATCCCCCTCGTTTACCGTCAGCCAAAATAAGCAGTTTTATCACTGCTTTGGTTGCGGCGCGCATGGTACGGCTATAGGGTTTGTTATGGAGCACGGTGGGTTGGGTTTTGTCGATGCCGTGGAAGAATTGGCGCGCAGTGCTGGCGTGACGGTGCCACGCGAAGCCCCTACGCCAGAACAAGCGCAACAGCATAAAGTTACACCTGATTTGTATGAAGTAATGCAGTCTGCAACACGTTATTATCGCGACCAGCTCAAGCAGTCAGCACCCGCCATCGACTATCTTAAGCGGCGCGGCTTAAGTGGCGAAATAGCGTTACGCTTTGGTATCGGTTATTCGCCGGAGGGTTGGCAAAATTTGGGAAGTGTCTTTGCAAACTATCAGGACACTAGCCTTTTGGAGACGGGTCTTGTAATAGAAAACGAGGACGGCAAGCGGTACGACCGTTTTCGCGACCGCATCATGTTTCCTATTGTGAATGCGCGCGGGCAGGTGATTGGCTTTGGTGGGCGAGTGCTGGACTCGGGCGAGCCCAAGTATCTCAACTCGCCAGAAACCGTACTGTTCGAAAAAGGACGCGAGTTATACGGCCTGTTCCAGGCGCTGAAAGCAATACGCACCAAACGGCAGGTTTTGGTAGTAGAAGGCTATATGGATGTGGTAGCACTTGCCCAGCATGGTATTGAATACGCCGTCGCCACGTTGGGAACGGCGACTACGCCCTATCACGTGCAAAAGCTGTTGCGCTTGACCGATAAAGTGATGTTCTGCTTTGATGGTGATGCAGCTGGGCAGCGTGCGGCGTGGCGCGCGATGGAGAATGCACTACCTCAATTGATAGATGGAAAAAGCATCGGCTTCCTGTTCCTGCCTTCGCGACATGATCCTGATAGCTTTTTACGGGAGCATGGAACAGCGGCATTTGAGCAGCTACTGCAAGAGGCTTTGCCGCTGTCCAGTTATGTGTTACGTGAATTATCCACGCAAGTTGATCTGCGTACCCAGGAAGGGCGCACTACCTTGTTGCAGCGTGCCAAGCCGTTGCTAACGGTTATTTCTGCGCCCACTACAGCGCTGTTGCTGCGTAAAGAAGTGGCGGCGCTGGCGGGTATTACCCAGGCGGAATTGGAAGCACTGTATGCGATCAAACCGATAGGCGCTTCGCCACGTCGCGCGCTACAAAAAGCGGCACGCCCTGTAGTATCGAACCTGCGTGTGTTACTGCGCTGCATATTATTTCAGCCCGATCTGGCGCGAGAGTTGCCAGAACATTGGATGCCAGTGGGGGCGGAAGCAGCAGCGATTATTGCGCTGACCGAATGGTCGCGCATGCAAGAAGGACCAGTAAGCAGTGCAGCCATGATCCAGAATTTTCAAGGCACAGTGTATGAATCATTATTAGCAGCAGAGCAAGCTGAAATTATGCAATGGGGTGAAACTTTTAATGTAGTAGCAGAGTTTCAAGACGTATTAGCCAGGTTACGCAATGAACAGCGCAATCAGCAATTGCAGGTTTTACATGCAAAAATGCATGACACAGGGATGAAGGGTTTAGGCGAACAAGAACGATCACTCTATTTGCAACTATTACAACGTAGTGAACTCAAATGAAGGCAATGCAAAATTGGTGTGCGGAAAGTTTTTGCAAAATCGGGTATAATCCGCACCCTTTTCAAAAGCATTGCGTTAACCCGCAATGTGTTAACTCATTTAATTAAATGGGAATCCACCGAATATGGCAACTCAGCAAGACAAGAAAACACCTATTTCAGCCAAACAGGCATCAACTGGAAAGCAGATTACTGACTCTGTAGAGCTGTTGCAGGATATTGAGGCACGGCGCACGCGCTTGAAGGCTTTGATCATCCTGGGCAAGGAGCGTGGCTATTTGACGTTTGGCGAAATCAACGATCATCTGCCAGAAATGTTAGAAGCCGAGCAGATTGAAGGCGTTGTTAGCATGATCAACGACATGGGCATCACCGTATGCGATGATGCCCCCGATGCTGAAAATCAGATTATGTCGGATGCGGCACCTGTGGTGGCCGACGAAGATGCGGTGGAGGCTGCTGAGGCAGCACTTTCTTCGGTAGACTCGGAATTTGGTCGTACTACTGACCCGGTACGCATGTATATGCGCGAAATGGGCACAGTGGGCTTACTCACGCGCGAAGATGAAATCGTCATTGCCAAACGCATTGAGGAAGGCCTGAAGCATATGATTCAGGCGATTTCTGCCTGCCCGACCACCATTGCCGAAATTCTAATACTAGTCGATAAAGTTATACGTGAGGAATTGCGTATTGACGAAATTGTCGATGGCTTCATTGAGCCTGAGGATGAGTCCATAATCGTTGAAGAGGAACTTAGCGATGAAGCCATGGAGGATGAAGAAGAAGATGTAGAAGATAGCGAGGCTATTGCAGCAGCCAATCTGGCCAAACTCAAGATTGATGCGTTGGAGCGTTTCGCAATCATTCGCGATCTTTTTATTAAAATCGGCAAAGCTTACGAGAAGCATGGCTACCGAAGTGCACAGTATAACAAGCTACAGGAACAGATATCCACCGAGCTTACGCAACTCCGTTTCTCAGCTAAGCAGGTAGATGCGCTTTGCGATACTATGCGCAATTTGGTGGAAGAAGTCCGCAGTCACGAGCGCATCATTCAGGAGCTATGCGTTACCAAGTCGCGCATGCCGCGTCCACATTTCATTTCGACCTTTCCGGGCAACGAAGAGCGGCTTGATTGGGTAGCGCGCGAAGTGGCTGCCAAAAAACCTTATAGCGAAACACTGTCACGTTTCCAGGCCGCCATCGTCGAGCAACAACAGAAGCTGCTTGATTTGCAGCAACGTGTGGGCATTCCCATTCGTGATCTGAAAGAAATCAACAAGCAAATGACCAACGGCGAAGCCAAAGCACGTCGCGCCAAGCGCGACATGATTGAAGCTAACCTGCGTCTGGTGATTTCTATCGCCAAGAAATACACCAACCGTGGCTTGCAATTTCTCGATCTGATTCAGGAAGGCAACATCGGACTAATGAAAGCGGTGGATAAATTCGAATATCGCCGTGGTTACAAGTTTTCGACATATGCCACGTGGTGGATACGCCAAGCCATTACGCGTTCCATCGCAGATCAGGCTCGCACCATACGTATCCCGGTGCACATGATTGAAACCATCAATAAGATGAATCGCATTTCGCGTCAAATATTGCAAGAAACCGGGCTGGAAGCGGATGCTGCAACTATGGCGCTAAAGATGGAAATGCCCGAAGACAAGATCCGAAAAATCTTGAAGATTGCCAAGGAACCGATTTCCATGGAAACCCCAGTAGGCGACGATGACGATTCGCATCTGGGTGATTTTATTGAAGATTCCAATACTTTGGCACCCATTGAAGCAGCGGTATATGACAGCTTGCGCAATGTCACGAAAGACATTCTCGATTCGCTTACACCGCGTGAAGCCAAGGTGCTGCGCATGCGCTTTGGTATCGAAATGAATACTGACCACACTCTTGAAGAGGTAGGTAAACAATTCGATGTGACACGCGAACGTATCCGCCAGATCGAGGCCAAGGCATTGCGTAAGCTCCGTCATCCATCTCGCTCAGACAAGCTGAAAAGCTTTCTCGACGGCGAAAGTTAATTATAATGAACGCACTTTAAAAAGTGCTTCAAACAGTATTGGGTCGTTAGCTCAGTTGGTTAGAGCAGAGGACTCATAATCCTTTGGTCCGGGGTTCAAGTCCCTGACGACCCACCATATAGAATAAGGCTTGCAGCGATGTAAGCCTTTTTCACGTCATGCAGTTTTTGCTCCATGTAGGCTTAGTGTAGGATTTGCCGGACTGTTCAGCATCACTTACCACGCACCCACAAAAGAAAAACCGCCGGACTATCTCAGCACCATCAGCACGGCATCCCTTCTCGCGCACGTGCACACATTGCGCGGGTGAGCATAATTCCGTAAGTTTGTTAAAGGGAGTGTAACCAGCGGTCTAGCGAGGGCAAGCTCCAGAGAATTAACAGCCCTGCCCCCCGTGATGTTGGATTTCATTTCATTCAGCCCAACCGCGCTTCTTTTTATTTACACACATTAGGACAATTTTTTCCAGTACCACCATACCCTGAATAGCAAGCCCCACCGTAACCTGCATAGCATGGTCCGCCGTAACCAGCGTAGGCTGGCCCACCATATCCATCGTATGCACGGGCACCATAACTGTCATCTTTGGGTCCGCCATAACCACTGTATTCGGGCCCACCGTAACTATCATCTTTGGCTCCACCATACCCTTTATAACAAGGCCCGCCATAACCAGTATATGCAGGCCCACCATAACCAGCATATGCTGCGCCCCCATAACCTGCGTAACATGCACCCCCATAACTGGTATCGCCCTTGCAGTTACATACATCGTTGGCAAATACTGTATTAATCCAGCAAGTAATTACTAAGAAAAAAGTTAGTGATTTCATTTGAGTTTCATCCTGTGGTGCCAACTGAGAACATAACATAGACGTGAGCGACAGCCAGCGGCGGCATCACCGTATATGAAGACGGGAAGACGAACCCCGCTGTTGGATGTCCGCCCGGCCGCCGGGTTGAACAATTTAGCGTCCACCAACACAAACGCCCACTATAGCTCCTCTGTCCTTCGCACATTTTGAACCGGGGCAGCTTCATAGCCTCATGAACCCTATCTCCTGCTTGTTTGCTTTTTCTTTGTTCTCAAACAACTACTCTTACTGTTTCTTTGCTGTTACCAGCAATTACTTTCGCCAACATAATATGAGCTATGGGAATTTAACGTGCCCGTACGATAGATAGTATGCATGAGCTTCACTCGCACCCTTTGAAATTTTTCTGCTGACAGTCACTTGCCATTTTTTGTCCTTGTGCAATTTGCTGCGATGTCATTAGCTTTGCAACAAGGTCACGATTTTTCACCCTATTTGCAGCGCCTGATGCAGCGCTAAGATTGAGCCACATGTATGCGCGAATGTAGTCCTGCGTAACGCCTTCACCGTTGCTATACTTAGTGCCAAGATTGTGTTGCGCACTTGCATCCCCCTGCGCTGCTGCTAGCCGATACCACTTCACTGCTTCTAAATAGTCTTGTGCAACCCCTTGCCCGTTGCTATACATCGAACCGAGATTGGATTGCGCACTTGCATCCCCCTGCGCTGCTGCTAGCCGATACCACTTCACTGCTTCTGCGTAGTTCTGCGCCACGCCTCGCCCGCTGTCATACATCACGCCAAGATAGAATTGCGCACTTGCATTCCCCTGTATTGCTGCTAGCCGATACCACTTCACTGCTTCTGCATAGTCCTGCGCAACGCCTTGCCCGTTGTTATACATATAGCCTAGAGTAGCTTGCGAATACTCATTCCCCTGTGCTGCTGATTGGCGATGTAACTTCACGGCTTCTGCGTAGTCACCGCGCTTATATGCAGCAAAGCCATCATCGAATGTATCCGCCCATGCTGTACCAACAGACAGAAACAGCACAGTAAATATGGAAAGCAATAGTCGTTTCATTGGTCATCTCCTTTCAAAAAGCGGATTCAAATTCGTAGCAGGAAACCTCATGGCGGCTGTACTCAACGACACACGCGTGGACATTTCCCGCCGCCGTCAGGAGCAGTATAGGCTGCTCTGCCAAGACCATCCAAGTTATCTGGCTTCCTGATAACTTACGTGTCTCGCCGTGTCATTTTGGTAATAGCGCTACCTTAAAGCGTGGGGCGAATGTTACCTTGCGTTGATAATCACAGGGGGATTGGAACCGTAAGGATTGCTCGGCCATCACGCAGCACCAATCACAGCATCAGCCAATACCCTTATATACATATCAACGTTAAAGGCATATCGTGCCCTAATGTTGCTCTTGTCATGTGGGCGATACGCAACATCCTGCAAACTAAACTAGAAACTGGAGTAGCCCATGAAAACCATCGCCTCGACCATTGCCCTGTGTACTACATTAATTGCCAGTAGCGCCCAAGGAGCCATTATGACTATTCAGCTTGGTGGTTACGTAAGCAACAAGCCTACCCAGTTCCTTGACTCCTCCACAGTGAAAGTTAACGACACTTTCCTTTTCAGCTTTCAATTTGATGACGCAGAAAAAACGTCACATCTGTATACAGATAGCTCAGGCAGCATCTATACACTTACCGAGCAACCCTTTTCGGCCAACTTGACAGGGTGGACAGGGACGCTATCGGACGAATTTGCTCAATATGACAGTTCGACAAGTGGGGGCGTCACAGGTTATGGAAACAACGAATCTTGGTATAGGCCGCTGTCGACATTGCTCCATTCAGATTACGTATTCAATAGCTCCGGGGGGGGCTGGATTTTATTGGTCACTCACTCCAAAGGTAACTTGGGGTATGGTTGGTGGGGAATAGGCGGCCAAGGCCCGAGTGCGTGGGGGGATTACACCGGCGCAAGAGACTATGGGTATATGTCCATTACAAGTATTAATATCGCACCCGCCTCAACAGTCCCCGTTCCCGCCTCTGCATGGTTACTCGGCTCTGGCCTGCTAGGTTTAATCGGGGTGATGCGGCGTAAAGTAACAAACTAACCTTTGGTTAATGCGCAGGCGTAACAATCAAATGGCAGATAACAAACGCCCCTCGTTTTTTGGCATCGTCTATCTGCTCTTGCTCTTCAAGCGTTGGTGTCGCTCCTTTGCAGATGATGCCAAACACCTTGGGCATTTTTGCTGACTTTCGCTCCATTGCCGCGATGCGACTTAGCAGATTATTTGCCATGATATTTTCTCCAGTACGTTAAAGTTTCGTATCTGCACCAGTCAAAAAAATAATCTCCCCCGGCCAGTCTGCCAATCCTGCACGCGCTCGGGCTTCGTTGACTGTTTCACCGTCCGTACACCCCACCAGCTTAACCAACTTATAACTAGTCGCGCCAGATTGCCGTTCAAGCGCTGTAACCCTGCTTTCAAGTGTTGCCATGGCTATGCGTCTCCAATTCAATATTCTGCTCAACCTGTTGCCGAAGTACACCGGCAAAGTTTTCAAGACTTCCATGTTCGGCAATAACCAGTTCCCGACTTGTGCCCATTTGCGCCAGTGACACGTCGATTCTGTTTTCAAGTTCAGCGTCAGTCAGCAACGACCAATTACCTATCCTTGCAGCGCGCTTCGATTCAAGACGTGCGATTCTCTGTTCAATTCTTGACATGGTTCAATCCCTCGCTGTGCCTGATAAATTCCTCATGTGAACCATCTGAATATGGAGCAGTCAGGAAAATATCGAGCAATTCATCATCGGTGCAAGTTGCCAACTGGTGCGCAGTAAATATATTGCAGGGCGTTATCTTTTCCAATGCCGCGACACGATGACTAAGCGTTGCCATTATTTTTTGCCTCTTCCAGTTTGGAAATACGGCGTTCCAGTTCGTCTATTTCCTTGATACGCGCCAGCGCACCCAATCCAGTCAGCAGCGCAGCACCTTGGCCGGGTGCAATTGTTCCAGCGGCTACGGCTCGCACTATCGCCACCCCTTGCGCTGTCATACCTTCACCGTCAGGCAGTGCAAGCTCTACAGGCTGTTCTATCGCCTTCATCGGCGGCAATACGCGCTCCAGCAACAGGCGGGCGGCTTGCGCATCCCCATCCTTTGCCTTTGTCACCAATTGCGTGATGATTGCGGGCAGGTGGGCGGCGATGCTTGCCCGAAGTTTCGCCACTTCACCAGTACCCGGCTTGCGTCCGTTCGGGTTGCCTGATTCGCCAGTTTTCCATCGACCACGTTTCTTTTTCTCTGTTACTGTCATTTTGCATTTATCCTGCTTTATCAAGTTTCGGAAAACAATTCACCGTTGCGCACATCAGCTTCCCGCTCAGGATGCTCGCCAGCGCATCCGGCGATACTCGGCAGGCATGTATCATCATGTGATTCGCTGGCGGCCTTGAAGGGGCTGCAAAATGGCTTGCTGGGGAAGTCAGCGCAAAACTCAGTTGCCACGTCAATGCTTGCCATGAGCCATGCGTGAAACTCCGGAGCCTCGGCGCATCGTTCGTGCATGTCAGGCGGTAGAACAACATGGCATTCATCGAAGCGGTCGCGCATCCAGCACATACGGCGTTCAAGAGTGGCGATTCTGTCCGTTGCCCAGTTCGGTTGGGTTTGGATGCGTTCGGGTGTATTCACCGTCAAGCTGTCCGCAATGTAGGTAACTTGCGCCGGGTGTAAATCAAGAATCATGGACTCACCGCAATAGTCGCGCTGTTCAAGCCGGATAGTGCCGTCAGCCAAAGTTTCAATACTCAGGTCGTAAAATTGTGTTTTCATTTTTTCCTTTATGCGTAATTTCTAATGGGTTGCATCCGGCCACCGGCAATAAGTGGAAGTCGATGAATACTTGCTGTTGCTCTTGCTGATTCTCCGTGTGATGAATGGGTGGGTATTGGTACTAATTCAATATGTTCACTTTTGGGGTGCGGGATAGCCTCACTTTTGGGGGTTGCGGCCTGTGTCCGCTCATCTTTTTTGAGGCTGTGCGCTCTCACTTTTGGGGGGCGGGATTTTTTTTGCTCTGGCTGCCAATCACGCCAAGCGCAAGCCTTGAAGCCTTGCATAAAAATGCCGTGCGTATTTGTTACTGATAGCCAAGTAAACGCGAACTGAGCCGCCCCTTGGTGAAAGCCTCCGCTTTTGGTTTTGTAGATGAAACCGTGCGTTATTAACTCATGGGTGGCGCGGCTCAAAGTGTTGACGCTAAACCCGTACTGCTTCATGTAAGTGAACGTGGCTTGCAAGTGTCCGTTATTGTTGGGCACGGTCACTTGACGAGCAAGCTGCATCAGCAGGGAACGCGCAGAGAAAGTCAGGTCAGCATATGCAAGGCTATCCATCACACGATGCTCAATTGCGGCATAACGATGCTTCGTGCTGTATTTAGTGGGTTTGATAGTACTCATGCGCACCACCACAAAAGGACGTATAGCAGCATGGCCAATAGAACAAAATAAGGATGCACCACCGCCATGATGCGACTTATCAGGATAACGGCGTGGTTCATGCTGCCCTCCACAAGTCTTCTTGTCGCGGGTCAAGGTTTTTGAAATGTTTGCGGGCGTTGATTTTGGCCGCATCAGATTTGCATTTGCCTGCCTGCTTGCGGCGTTCTGCGCGGGCAACTTTTACGCTATCAACCCACTCACGCGCCCCAGCTTCAAGCGCTTGGGCAATCGTGGCTTGTGGCAGCCAGTAAGCCGATGGGTGAGCAATACGTCCGTCACTGGTTCCGGCGGCAAAATCCTTGCGGTCAATATGCCATCCGTAATCGCGCTCAAGGCGATGGATGAAGGCTCCGAGTCTGGTAGTGTTTTGCTTGAAAACAGACTCCAACCCCTTCAGCGTTTTTGATTCCAACAGGCCAGCCAGTACATCAGCCGTGACAGTATTGATGCGCTTGGGTAAGGTTCCAGGTGTATAATCGCGCTTGCTTGGGGCGCTCTCGAATGCTGTTTGGTTCGGGGGCGTTTTCATTTATATGGCCTCCCCATTCAGCAGCGATTTTATGTCGCTAACTTTCCATGCAAGTCGTCCATTTATTCGGATGGGGCGGATGGGGCCGTTTTCCAAACTGGCCCAAGCGCGCAAAGTTTGCGGCTGTCTGTTCAGGTAATAAGCGGCAGCATCAGTTGGGACAGTGGGGCGGGTTACTTGCTCCAGTGGGGAGAATGCCGTCAAGTTATGCGCGGCGGATGTTGCGGGTAATGCGTACGATTGATTTGCGACTGACTCCATATTGAACCACCTTTCCACATTGCTGCGTGTTTAAGATGATTCGAAATGTATGGAGTGCAACTATTGCGCAACGTCAGCGCAACAGCCAGCGCCATAGCTGGCAAGGGTTTCAGGGGCGGTTGTGCAACGGCGCAATGCAACAGCGATTCAGTAATTTCTACCCTTTATGGTTCGAATTTGTGGTGTTAAAGGTGCATTTAGCCATGAACTGTTTTTGCTGAATTTGTTCTTTGCTGTTTTTATCAGATAAGCAATGCGCTGGCGTGAAATGCCATATTTATCACTTAGACTTTTTTGTGTTACGCCGGGCAGGATGCTTTCTTCCCACAATGCTTTCAGCTTTGAATCGTCCCAAATCTTTTTGTTTGTAACAATCTTTTCATCAATCAGCGTTTGCTCCATATCATCACCGCTCGGGCTTGTGACTGGCACGGCTTCTACCCTCGGGGCGACTTGTGGGCGTTCCGGCGAGGCGGCTAATGCCGATAACTCGGGTGGAATTGCAAAGCCAACATGAACGCACCATGCTGCAAATTCTGATAGGCGCACACCCATTGAGAAGTTTTTCGTGAAGTGTTTTTTCTCGAATTGGTTTGCGACCAACAGTTGCAGCAGCTTAATAAAATGGTCGCCAACTTCGCTTGGGAAACCGTCCCATGTTTCAGGTTGGCCGTCCCACGATTTTGGCCTGTAATCTACTGAATCCGGTTCTATGTTGAGCGCAAGAGCGCAGGCTTGCCACGGTTTCACGGTTGGCAGATATGGCCAATAATCCCAGTCAGGCTGCTCAAGGGGGGTGGGTAAGTCCACGCGGAGGGCGTACGACACACTTCCTTGGGGGGTAATCGCACGTTCCAGCCGTGCTTTGTTTTTGGCCTTCAACGCTTTCATTTCGCCAGCCTTCGCACCGGATGCGGATTGAGCGCACTTCTTTACAAAGTTAAACCGATGACACCATACACCCCATTCAGCCAACTCTGAAAAGGCTACAATGCCATTTCCATAATTGTCTATCGAAAGTACATCCAGAGTTTCTGGAGCTAGCGGGTGTAGCTTATTCTCTGCAATGCCCGTATGGATAAGAGGCCAAGCATCACGTTCGGATTGAAACCGATTGGGCGAATCATTCGACAGTAGAATTCTTGCTATCGCCTTCGCTACGTTGCCGATTTTGACGTATTCACTATCCTTGTAGAAGTCGTCGCTTCCAAGCTCTACCTTAAACATTTCGCACCCCTTCCGGTGTCAGCCTTCAATCAGGAACCCCCGTCAGGCCGGTGAAGGAACCGGATTTTCATCCGCTAAAACTAGGCGGGGGTTTAAACTCAATGGTGTTTTGCCCAATCTCGAAGCGCATCATTTATGCGAGTCTGCCAGCCGTTGCCAGTAGCCTTGAATTGCTCAAGAATTTCAGCATCAAGGCGCAGTGTCACTTGCTCTTTTTTTCCGCTCCCCATCGGCCTTCCGCGTCCGCGCTTGAATTGTTTCAATTCCGCATCAGTCAGCGGCAGATTGTCGGGGTCAGTCAGTGCGGCAGCGGTAATCTGCGCATCTTCAATGTCGGTGGGTCTAATTGGTTTCTTGCTCATAATTGTCAAACTCCCTTTGATTTGCTTTGCGCAAACTGATTATTCTTCGCGCATCTTCATGGTCAACATAAACCACGCAATACAACCTTGCACCAATCGCACCCAAGGCAATCATGCGCACTTCGCCATAATCGCGGCGGTTGTCTTGCCATATCAATGCATCATCCCACTCCAACTTTTCAGCTTCGGACAATGACACGCCATGCTTACTTTTATTCAGTGCATCCTTTGCTTCGTCGAAAGTGATTTGCATGGTGTTTAATGTAGTTACATTTAATAGTAAAGTCAATGATTATTTGTAGCTGCATTTAATTACTTCACTGCGTGCAATCCTGCTTTCACTGGCACAAACTGAATGCCCGCTTCGTTCAATATCCACGCTTCAATTTTGACGTGCCACATGCGAAGCAGGTCAAGCGGGCGGCGAATGTAGTGTTGTTCCCGCACCCCTTGCGGCTTGTGCCCCTGTATCTGCGCACCAATACCGGCAGGCATTTCTATCCATTCGCACAGACTGGCAAAGCTACGGCGCAACCCGTGCAAGGTCACATCCAAACCGGCAACATCGCAGGCCTTATCGTGCGCTATGCGCGGCTCCACTAGATGCCCACTGGCAGAGGTAAGGCTTGAGAATACCCACTCATTCCGTCGTGGCAAGGCGGCTATCAGGTGCGCCACATAGGGCGTTAAGGGAATAACGCGCAGGCCTTCCACCTTGTCTTTAATGGTCAGGCTATTCCACTGAAAATCAACATCAGCCCAGCGAACGGTTACCAATTCGTTAGGCCTTGCGCCGGTCAATAGCATGGCTTGCACATAGGCGGAAATAGCAGGGTTGCCGATTTGCTTCACGGCTGCAAACCATGCGGGAAGTTGTTCACGCTGGAGCGCATCATTTTTCGGCTTGGCTTTGCTTATATGCTTTCTGACATCCGTGGATTGTGCGGCATTGCTTGTCACGATTGCTTTATAGGTGGGATGCGCAGCGCACCAATTCAGGAACGTAGAAAACAAAGTGCGGGCATTGCGGGTGCGGGCAGGTCGCTTCACCCCTTCAACCTTCGCCCACTCTGCCAGTAGTTCGGGGGTTATGTCCACAAGGCGCACCGTTGCCAGTGAAGCAAGCGCACCGGGCGCGGTTAGCATTTTGCTTCGGGTTCTTTTCTCTCCCCCGGCTTGCATTGCCTTTTCATGGTCTAGCAGGTGAAGCGCACCCCATGCGGATTTTGTTGCCTTGATATATTCGCCCCATGCTGTGCCTACCGTTACCGTTTCGCGGGCTTCCTGTAATACCAGCGCGGCGGCCTTGGCTTCCTTGGCGGCGATTGCATCGGCTATCACTTGGCGCGGGTCTATGCCTTGGTCGGTCATCGTTTTAAGGCGGGCGGCTTCCTTTTGCGCTTTCCCAATACCCCATGTTCGGCTGTCACCTATTGTCATGCGGATAGTTTGGCCGTTTAGCTTGGTTTCAAATATGAATGCCTTGGCACCGGCAGGGGTAACACGCAAACCCAATCCCGGCGCTTTCCCGTCCCAATAGACTGTTTGATTATTCTTGCCTGTTTTACTCGGTTTGAACTTGAACCCTGCAACCCGTTCCGCTGTGAAGTTTTCCTGTTTCATGGTGTCCATCTTTCCGTGTAGGCGCTGTGTAGGAAAATTATAGCAATATAGCGGAATACTTATCAACACAAATAATCTAGCAATTGTCAGTATTGGCGGGGTTTGTTCTGGATTTGGCTAATTCTTGGAATAACAATCAACACATCAAAACAGGCTTTCACGGGTACTCATAATCCTTTGGTCCGTGGTTCAAGTCCCTGACGACCCACCATATAGAATAAGGCTTGCAGCGATGTAGGTTTTTTTATGTTCCCTGATTTTTTGCACGTATAAGGCGGATGTAAGATCTTCCGGGAAGCCTTATGCCGCTTTATATCTTCTTCCATTCTGCATAGTGCAAACCAGCAGCGTACGCAATTCAATTAATCTTTGTTTTACGTTCACTTAGTAATTTTTCATGCTTTGTCAATTTGCTGATTCATTTGAATTTAATATTAAATAGGGAAAAAATATTTGAGTGTGAAGACTTGCGGTTTAGGGAAGGGTGACGCGCCGAGATTTGTTCCCATTGCAATTATTTTTCGAAAATATGCTTCGACATATATTCTGGTCTTGCCAGTGACAAGCATTTGGTGCACTTAGCAGTCTGGCCGTTATGCTGCCTTGTGTAGTTTTTGTTTGCGGGAACTAAGATATGGCAGTTAAATCAAGCCGCTTGAATAGGCTGAAAGTAAGCGCTTTATTTGCACTAAACAACCACCGGCTAAAGCCGGAGGGTTTGAATTACGGACTGAAAGCCGGATACGCGTCGCCTAAACGACGCGTCCTAATCGGGTTCCATTTTAAAATCATCGTTCGGCTTAGGCTCAAAATGATGCTCCAAATATTGCTCTATCATTGCTTCCGTCATCTGGCCTACCGTGGCACAAAAGTAACCTCTCGCCCAAAAGTGCCTGCCCCAGTATTTCTTTTTCAGGTGCGGAAATTCTTCAAACAGCTTGCTCGATGTGCGCCCTTTGATTCGCCTCATGATCTCGCTGGGTGCCATGTTAGGCGGACAACTCACGAGGATGTGCACGTGATCTTTACTCACAACGCCTTTGACAATCCTAATTTCAAAGGCTTCGCATGTCTCTCTCACCAAGTCTCGGATTCGCTCCGCCACCTCTCCATTCAACACCTTGTAGCGATACTTCGTTACCCAGACA
>JAIOPT010000019.1 GCA_021413765.1 Betaproteobacteria bacterium | reverse complement strand
GTACTGACTGAAATGGAATCCAAAGCCTTACTGTCCGCTTTCCATATCCCCATCGCAAAAACCATAATCGCCCATTCGCCCAACGAAGCGCTGCTGATTTCGCAGCAACTGGGATTCCCGGTGGCGATGAAAATCAATTCGCCAGACATCACTCATAAAAGCGATACCGGTGGCGTTTTACTCAACTTGAATAATGCGGATGAAGTTTGCACTTCCTACCAGAAAATTCTCGATAACGTTCTACACAATCATCCCGGCGCGCAGATTGACGGCATTTCCATCGAACCGATGATCGTCAAACCGAATGGCCGCGAGTTGATGATAGGTGTCACCAGTGACCCAATATTCGGGCCGGTAATTACGTTCGGCGCGGGCGGGACTACTGTCGAAATAATGGGTGACCGCGCCGTCGCCCTGCCGCCGCTGAACAGCCTCCTGATCAGAGAGCTGATCCAGAATACCCGCATCGCCAAGATGCTGGGTACATTCCGCAACATGGCTCCGGCCAATATGGCGGCGCTGGAGGACGTGTTATTGCGCGTGTCAGAAATGGTCTGCGAACTACCCATGCTCAAAGAGATGGACATTAATCCTCTAATCCTTGACGAGAACGGCGCATTGGCCGCCGATGCGCGCGTGGTAGTGGAATATCGTCAGCCCAGCGCCGACCACTATGCACACATGGCCATCCATCCTTGAATTGGATTTTTAGAGGTGCCCTCAACAGATCCTCGGTAATTGCTCACCTGCCAGCCAATCAACGATACGACGACCACCGAGCTTGGTGGTCATTTGCACGAAACCATGGGCATCTTCTGTGACCTCACCGATGATGGCCGCCTCACGAGCCAGCGGATGAGCGCGCATCACTTCAAGCAAGCACCCGGCATCCTCCGGCGCACAAATGGCTACCAGCTTGCCTTCGTTGGCGACATATAGCGGATCCAGCCCTAGAAACTCGCAGGCTGCCTCAACCGGCTGATTCACCGCAATGGCAGATTCATGCAGCATCATGCCCACGCCGGATTGTTTGGCGATCTCATTTAGAGTCGTCGCCAACCCGCCACGCGTCGGGTCGCGCAACACGCGCAACTTCACCCCGCTGTCCAGCATGGCAGCGACCAGCCCATGCAACGCCGCCGTATCCGACACGATGGGCGCATCAAAAGTCAGGTTTTCACGTTGCGAAAGCACCGCCATGCCGTGATCCCCTATCGTGCCGGACAGCAGGATTGTGTCGCCCGGCTGCGCAAGATCGCCAGACAGAGTAATGCCCTCACGTGCCATACCAACTCCGGTCGTGGTGATGAACACCCCATCGCCCTTGCCCTGCTCCACCACCTTGGTATCACCCGCAACGATGGGTACACCCGCTAATCTTGCAGCATTCGCCATGGACTCGACGATGCGTTTCAGATCGGCGAGAGGAAAGCCTTCTTCGAGTATGAAAGAAGCCGCCAGATACAACGGCCTCGCTCCCATCATCGCGACATCGTTGATGGTGCCATGCACCGACAGGCAGCCGATATCGCCGCCTGCGAAGAACAACGGCGACACAACATGGCCGTCGCAAGACATCACCAGCCGCCCGGTGATTTGCGGCAGCAACGCACCATCATTACCCTGTGCCAGATATGCGTTATCAAAACCGGCAGTGAACAACTCGGCGATCAGTTGCGCCATGGCGCGCCCACCGGAACCATGCGACATCTCTACCCGCCCCTGCTTGAAATCAAGCGGGCGCGAGTAATTTGGCTTAACCCTATCCATTAAGCAGCATCCCGAAATCGACCATAGCTGTAATGCGCGGCACACGCGCCTTCCGACGACACCATGCAGGAACCGACCGGGTTGTCCGGCGTGCACACCGTGCCAAAAATCTTGCATTCCTGCGGACGCTTTTCGCCGCGCAGGATAGCGGCGCATTCGCATGCCTTGTGATCGCGCACGGCCACATAATCGATGCTGAATTTCAGTTCCGCGTCGAATTCGGCGAATTCGGGCCGCAGTTTCAAGGCGCTGTGAGGGATGCTGCCCAGGCCTCGCCACTCAAACACATCACGCAACTCGAACACCTCTTCAACCAATGCCTGTGCCTTGAGATTGCCTTCGCGTGTCACTGCGCGAGTGAATTCGTTTTCCACTGTTGCACGACCCTCATTGATCTGGCGTATCAGCATAAGTATCGCCTGCATCACATCAAGCGGTTCGAATCCTGCGATCACCACCGGTTTGCCGTAATCGTCGGCGAATGGTTCATACGGTTTGCTGCCAATAACGGTGGAAACATGCGCCGGGCCGACGAAGCCATCCAGTACGACCCCGCCCTCCGCAGATAGAATCGCGTGCATCGCCGCCGGAGTCAGCACGTGGTTGCACAGGACGCTGAAGTTCTTCAGCCCTTCGGCTGTCGCCTGTTTGACCGCCACTGCCGTGGGCGGGGTGGTAGTTTCGAAGCCGATAGCGAAAAACACTACCTGTCGATTCGGGTTATCCCGCGCGATCTTCAGCGCGTCCTGTGTAGAGTAGATCATGCGCACATCCGCTCCACCCGACTTGGCGCGCATCAGGGTGAGATTATCGGAGCACGGGACCCGCATGGTGTCCGCATAAGTGCACAGGATCACGCCATGCTCGCGTGCCAGCCGTATCGCCTGATCCACGCGACCGATCGGCAGTACGCAGACCGGACAACCCGGGCCATGAATCATGCGCACACTGGCTGGCAGCAAGTCCGAAATGCCGTAGCGGGAAAGAGCGTGGGTATGGCCGCCGCAAAATTCCATCAGGCGATAGCCTGATGCAGCAGTCGCTTCGCGCGCGATGTTGGCGGCAATATTCTTGGCCAATTTACCGTCGCGAAATTCGTCTACATATTTCAAGCTTCATCACCGTGCAAGTCATTCATCGTGCTCATCTCGGCGAACATCGCCAGCGTGTGTGCGGCTTCTTCCTGATCAAGCTTTTGCATCGCGTAGCCGGCATGCACGATCACATAATCGCCCACCGCGATATTCTCCACCAACGCGAGCGAGACTTCCTTGCGCATCCCACCCAGATTAATGATGGCGCTGTCTTCAGCGATTAATTGTTCAATGCGGGCGGGAATGGCGAGACACATATTCAGATTCCTTGTTTGATCCAAAAAAGGCTATTAAATCTGGCCTAGCTGAAATATGCGAGCACAAATAAAGTCGACATCTTGCTTGAAGCGTTCGAAGAACCAATCCATGAAGTCTCGGTTATATTAGGAGGGTCATTAGGCTGACCGCATTTCATTGTTTTATATTTAAGGCAGCCACGCCTTTAAGTGTCTGCACACACTTAGTCAATTCTTCTTCAAACTGTACAAATGCCGATAGATTCCTTAATTGAGAAAAGTCACTTATTAGTTCTGCAACTCTGTGACGGCGAGATTCCGGTCGGAATTTATTTAATCGCCTAGATGGAAGCTCACTAGCCAATTTAAGTTTCTCAAATAATACATTCTTCGGATCGGAAATATTCTCCAGACGATTCGCCCTAGGTATGCATAACTCAATTGTTCCATTTGGATTGCTAGCAGCTGCCCTAATTGCCTGCTCATCAATAAGTAACCAAGCCTCCGTCATATGAATTGGTACGATGGGAACATAGGGTTTCCCCAACTCAATTAAGTCTGCCCTGATCTCTGCAATTCGAAGATTTACGGCAAGCGATTCGGCGTCGCGATGTACCAACAAAATATCGCATTCGTAAAATTGAATGGCCGCCGCTGCCCGTTGGAACAATCCAGCGCTTGGCGGTAATGATTGTTCCGCATACTGCGAGACGAATCGAATATCAGGAATCTGTTCCAGCGTCCAGTTAATTATAGGTATCAATGTCTTGTCGGAAGATCCATCAGTTAGCAATGTGTAGATTAGATTCATTAGTTGGAAGCACTCGATACGTAATCAAATAATCCCAGCTGTTTTGCAGTCTGCCTTACTGTCACTACGTGATCACGATTTGGTAATGTGGGTTTTACTATGGGTTCGTCAGTTAAGTAAACCAGCAAATCTGACTGTGAAATAACTCGCATTGATTTGATCGACGATACTTCTCGTTTTGCTCTCCATGTTCCCTCAAGACAGCAAAACTCAGCAACTGTTGATCCATTTTCTCTTACCTGTCGGGTAATTATCAGTGTGTCACTCGATAGTGAACTAACAACGCTAGGTGAATGCGTATTGATGATTACCTGCCGCAAAGGATTATCTAATGAATCAGCGGCTTCCAGCGAATTAACTGCAATAGACTCAAGCAAACTAAGCATTGCGGGAATTCTAGACGGGTGTATCCCATTTTCCGGTTCCTCAAGACAAATCAAACGTCCCGCCTCAGGGTCTGCGCTAATAACTGCGAGAGCCAAAAATCTCAAGGTTCCATCAGACAAAGCTCGAGCGGGGTGTTTCACACCATCCATACTGGTGACAACTAATGTATTTAGCCTGCGCCCCTCGTCTTGGTCGACGCTAATAGCTTTAACATCCGAAATCAAATTTGCCAATTGATTGGCAACCTCCGCTGCAGCATCCAACCTTAACAAGGTTGCAGGTAGATGTTCGCCATTGGAGCCAACTTTAGGTTCCGCATAGAAATTGTCCGGACGTCTAAGAGCGCTCGGCTCAAGTTGAAGTAGTGTCCACGATTGCATTTCCCTGCGAGCAGCCAGCACAGTTGGGTGCGAGTCAGTATTAATACCACCAAGAATTGTTTTGGGAGATGTCGCCGCTGGGACCTTGAATGGCCTTCCTTGGCTTCCATCTTGATGTAAATTAATAATCGACTGTCCCTCTTTGGTTTCAGTTGAAATAAAATCTGTGGATCGACGTCCCACAATAATTGAATCTCGAAACGAAAGACTATGCGGAAAACCAAGCGACCTACGAGCGTGACTTTTTTGAATATATGTTAATTTTTCTTCTACAATTTCAATACGCTCTGGGGTAGCCTCGTTTTTCGGAACATACTTCAACATCAGCTTGTATCTCAAAAATGTTGTTGATGGAGTAGCTTGTCGCCCAAAATCATCTGTGACATTTTTAGGCACCACAAAATCTGCCTCAAATGACATATTCTGAATAGATGTTGAAGTTGTCTGATGAAAAATTGCCTGCAAATCGCCTGTCCTCGCCAGCGGATCGCGAACACGTGCAGCAGCTTCCGTAAGCGAATAATCTGTCAAATCCCGAAGGAACATTATCGCGTCAAATAAATTTGATTTACCAACTCCATTAGCACCCGCTATACAGGTAAACGGACCAAATGCGATCTCCACATTTGCCAGGTTCTTAAATCCATTGATATGAAGTCTCGTCAGCATGATTTCCTCAATTACTAATCAAACATTGAAATTGCGATGGCTTGCAGGTACAGCAAACGTAGCGCATTGCGCCCTACACTCGCTGTCGCACAACTTATGCGACCATTAGAACCGACGGCGGGAACAAGTGCGGAGAATTCAGGCATAACCGAAGCTTACCAAATCGCTCTGTCACAATGCTTGCGTATCAGGCGATCCTTGCTTACCAGTACCACATCTGCAACCATGGCATGTGCGACTATCATTCGATCGAACGGGTCACGCGTCCAGGTTAGCGTGCCGGCCATTTTCATTACTTGTGCTAACGACACATCCGCCACACTTAAGCCTATGTCCTTGGCCAGAGTGTCCAGCACATAACTGCCCTCGCGGCTGATTCGACCAATTTCGTGCAGATAGGCCAGTTCGAGTTGCACCACAGGAGAAATCTGCAACAAGCCAGATTCGATGGCCTGCAATGCCGCCGGGGTCAGCAATTCAGTGCGGCCCTCGTACAGCCAGCAAACAATATGCGTATCCAGATGAACTAGGCCAGATTTTCCAACTCGTGCCATTCTCCGACCTTCACAGTATGCAGTGATTCAGCGTCACCACTGATCAGTTTCCTGCGTTTCAATTTCAAACTTTTCGATTTATTTAACTCGACTGCAGAACAGAGCATCAGCACCTTGCCATTACGTTCAATGCTAACCGGCTCGCCTGTCATCAAGACCTCATCAGCGATCTTGAAAATTTGCTGGCGCAGGGTAGTTAAGGTTAGTTTTTTCATAACGTCCCTCCATTTATGTACATGCTTTAATATTATATGTACATATTCGACATGTCAAACCAGAATACCTGCAAATGACACCAATTTTATTTGGTGCCACTAAAAGTAGTTCAAATTCCTCGTTTGATAGTTTGCAGCGCAACCCACGCCTGACCAAATGAAATCGCACTGTCGTTGGGCTGCATCTGCTGCGCAGTCAATACCTGCAGCCCATGCTTAGCAAGCCGGTCAGACAGTGTGTGCAACAAAATGTCATTATGAAAGCAGCCGCCGCCCAACGCGATATAGGCAATGTTGTACTCACCAGCGGCACGCTCCACCCACTCGGCTAGACCTGTGGCAAGCGTGGCATGGAACAGTGCCGCGCCGTAAGAAGCGCCACGGCAATCGCTCAGTACCTCAAGCAATGGAGAAAAATCCAGCACACGATTATCAGCGATCCGGTAGCCTTCAGCCAGCGGCGCGATCTGGCCATGATGCTGCGCCAAATTCTGCAACAGCATCGCGGCTTGTGCTTCAAAGGTTTGAATCTCGCACACGCCCAGCAATCCTGCTGCGGCATCGAACAATCTGCCCATACTGGAGGTAGCCGGACAGTTCAAGCCGCGTTGCAGCATGGTTGCCACTGTATTCGCCCCCGGCTGATTGGGGAAACGCTGCGCAATCTCGTAGCCACGCCCCAACTGGAACAATACCGCCGCCGCCATGCGCCATGGCTCATGCGCGGCACGGTCACCGCCCGGCATGGCGAGTGGAGCCAAATGCCCCAGGCGCTGGAAATCCGCTCCCTCCACGCGCAACAGTTCGCCGCCCCACGGCGTGTTATCAGTGCCCAGCCCCACGCCATCCAGAGCCAATCCCAGCACGGGCTGGATGACACCATGTTCAGCACAAAGGGCGGCGATGTGCGCATGGTGATGTTGCACCGCCACTATCGGTAATCCGCGCTGCGCGGCGTAGGCTTGCGCAAATTGTGTACTGTAAAAATCGGGATGAAGATCGTGCGCCACCACTTCCGGTTGCACATCAAGGTCTGCACACAAATCCGTTACGCTTTGCTCCAGCATCAGCCTCGCTTCGGCACTATCCAGATCGCCGATAAGCTGCGAGACATAAGCCTGGTTGCCGCGAGTAACGCAAACAGTATTTTTCAGCCACGCGCCGCAGGCCAATATCGGTGGGCCGGAAACTATTGATTCGGCCAGATTATATTTGAAGTCCGTTCGCCTTGAGCCTGTCGAAAGGTGAATGGGCTTCGACAAGCTCAGCCCGAACGGGATTAATATTTCACCATGCCGGATCAATGGCAGGACGATGGATTTATTCAAGCAGGACTTTCGGTTCTGCGGTGCGCTGTACATCGGCGACTGCATTGCGGCAGCCCATTGCTATCCAGTCCAGCCATTCCGTCATTCCCTCGCCACTGCTGGCGGATATGCGGATCACTTTCAATTTTGGGTTAATGCGGTGCGCATAATCAACAGCGAGCTCCGCATCAAATTCCAGATATGGCAACAGATCGCATTTGTTCAGCAACATCAAATCGGCGGCACGGAACATGTCGGGATATTTGAGTGGCTTGTCTTCGCCTTCGGTCACCGAGAGGATCACGACCTTGTGCGCCTCGCCCAGATCAAAGCTGGCCGGACAAACCAGATTGCCGACGTTCTCGATCAGCAGCAGGCTGTGATCCTGCAAGTGCAGTTGCTTCATGGCCTGACCGACCATGTATGCATCCAGATGGCAGCCCTTGCCAGTGTTGATTTGCACGGCTGGTGCACCAGCGGCGCGGATGCGTGCTGCATCGTTGTCGGTTTGCTGATCGCCTTCAATCACCGCAATTGACAGCGTGCCTTGCAGGGCGGCGATGGTTTTTACCAGCAAGGTAGTCTTGCCTGAACCGGGACTGGAAACCAGATTGAGCGTAAAAATGCCGTGCGTCAAAAAGTAGTCACGGTTCTCGGCGGCGTAATCATTATTTTTTGCGAGGATGTCGCGCTCGATCTTGATCATTCTGGATTGGCTGATACCCGGCGCATGCGTGCCTGCCGCGCCCGCGCCAAAATCCAGCACTCCATTCAACACACCATCCAACACACCATGTTGATGCGTGTGAGGATGTGCGAGTGCTGCACCCACCTCATGCACCCGATAGCGCATAACCTCACCGGGTTTGCGCGGCTGTTTAAGCGCATGGCCTGCAATAAGCGTCTGACCGATTCCACATCCGCACGTTGTGCACATATCAAAACCCTTTCAATGCCTTATACATGAATCCTACTATTCAACCTCAAGTTCTTTAACCCGCATCTCGTCGCCACTGATTACATGAATCTCATAGCTCCCGCACTTTTGGCAGGCTTCATAAAGCGCAGCAATCGGCATTTCAAACGAGCATTTCGCACAACGCCCCTGCCCCGCTGTCTCGGTGATTTCCAGCCGCGCCTGATGGGCAATGCTGTCGCGCATCACCACATCGAAACAAAATCGCAGAGACTCCTGTTCCACACAAGCCAGTTGACCAATCTCCAGCCACACCGTCTTGACCCGCGTGTATCCTTGCTTGCGTGCTGCATCCTCAATGATTTGCAGCACGCTTTCGGCCAGCGACATTTCATGCATGGCTTATTGATTCGGCCAGATTATGTTTAAAGTCCGTTCGCCTTGAGCCTGTCGAAAGGTGAATGGGCTTCGACAAACTCAGCCCGAACGGAGTGAATATTTTACTGTGCCGGATCAATAGATGATCCGTTTCCATGATCGGTTCACGCAACCGAATCCCCTTTGTTCACCAAGCACCGCCGCCAGCGTTGCAGATTTGCATCCATGCATAGCTCTCGAACCAGTCTTGTTGCCGCATCCAGATTGGCTGCAGCTTGCTCGGTCAGTGGGTCGCCCAGCGCGAAAGCGTAGCCGCGTATGCGCAACAAAAAAGCCGGTGGTGCATCCTTCCCGTACACCTGTCGATAGGCGTATAACAAGGCTGTCGGGCTCATCGCATGGCTGGTATAGCTGCCATCTTTTTCGGCTGAGATTTCGGAAAAATCGCAAGGCTCCGCGCACGACATATAGGCATCGATGAACAACACCCGGTCACAAGCTGCCAGGTCGGTAACGTGCTCGACTTGCAGTTGCATGTCGTTCTGACACCCGACACCGGCAAGATGCAATTGCGCAATGCAGCCGATCAACTCCGGGCCGAGAGCATCGTCTCCGCGCCCGGGATTGCCGTATCCGAACAGCAGCAGCTTTACCATATCGCTCAGACCGTTCGTTCGATCACGCCATTGCTGCCCTTGACCAACCTATCAAGCAGCACACCGTCAGCATCGAGCAACTCCACCTGCAACGGCATCTTGCCCAAGGCATGAGTGGCGCAAGACAGGCAGGGATCGTAGGCGCGCACCGCGACTTCCAGATGGTTCAGCAAGCCTTCGGTGATCTCACGGCCTTCAAGGTATTCATTGGCGACCGAGCGCACCGATTCGTTCATCGCCTGATTGTTGCTGGTAGTCGAGACGATCAGATTGGCCTTTACAATCAGCCCCTGCTCATCAATCCGATAATGATGGAACAATGTGCCGCGCGGCGCTTCGATCACGCCGACCCCGACACTGCGCTTTTCACCCAAATCTGCGACCAGATCGGTGCCGGTTATATCTGGATCATGCAGCAACACCTCAATCGATTCAGCACAATGCAGAATTTCGATCATGCGCGCCCAATGATAGGCCAGCGTGTCTTGCACGAAACCGCCTTGGCCGAATTCCCTGAAGTGCTTGCGCGCGGCTTCCGCCAAAGGCGTTGAAATGAAATCGCAGTTGTTCACGCGCGCTAGTGGACCGACACGATACCAGCCTTGCTCCTTGCCCAGCTCGACCAAATACGGGAACTTCATATAGCTCCATGGGCGCACTTCTTCGCGCAGGATGTCCTGAAAGCCGCGATAGTCGAACTGGTCGAAAATCATCGCACCCGTCGCCGAACGCGCGCGCAATCCGCCGTGATACAACTCCAGCTCCCCACCGCCACCGACCACGCTCAGGAAGTTGCTGCGAATAGTGGCGAAGCGGTAATGCTCGGGATGCGCGGTATGAATCTGCTCGTTCAGTGCCAGCGCATCCTGGCTCCAGGCCAGTATGTTTTTGATATCGACCAGCAAGGCATCGCGCTCGGCAACGGCGAGCGGCTTGCTCATGCCGCCCGGCACGGTGGCGGTGCCGTGGATGCGCTTGCCGCTGATCGCCGCGATGATCTGTTGCCCGTACTTGCGCAGTTTTACGCCTTTCAAAGCGAGATCTGGATATTTTTCCAGCACACCGACGATGTTGCGCTGCGCCGGGTCGCTGCCGAAACCAAACAGCAAGTCGGGGGAAGACAAATGAAAAAAGTGCAGTGCATGCGATTGCAAGGTCTGACCGAAATGCAGCAGGCGGCGCAGCTTCTCGGCCGTGGGCGTGAGCCGCTCCACGCCGACCAACTGATCCACGGCCTTGGCCGCCGCCAGTTGATGACTGACCGGACAGATCCCGCACAAACGCTGAACGATGAATGGCACTTCCCAGTAGGGCCGCCCCTGAATGAATTTTTCGAAACCGCGAAACTCGACGATGTGAAAACGAGCCTCATGAATATGGTTGTCTGCATCGAGCAGCAGCGTGATCTTGCCATGTCCCTCAACACGTGTGATGGGATCAATAGCAACGCGCCTGAGATTGGGCGGAGAGTCAATGTCGGATGAGGGTCCGGCGTTCTGTTCCATAGCCGTGTTCCGTTAATCGTAATGAAGCAGGTTATGGGGGAGTGAAGGCTCTTTATCCGCTAGCAGGTCACCCAGTATCTTGAGAAACGCATCTGGCGACGGCGGACAACCAGGCAGGTAGTAATCGACGCGTACTACATCATGGATAGGGTGCACTTTGTCGAGTAACAGTGGCAGCTCCACATCATTCGGGATCTGTGGATTTTCCACGCCTACTCCATTTACATAAGCCTCTTCCAGACATTCGCGCAAATTGAAATGGTTGCGCATTGCGGGCACTCCACCATTGATGGCGCAGGCTCCGACCGCGATAAGTATCTTGCAGTTTTCGCGGAATTCGCGCAGCACATGCACATTTTCCACGTTACATACTCCGCCTTCGATCAAGCCGATATCGCAAGGGCCGCAATGCTTGATGTCGGTAAACGGCGAGCGATTGAACTCTACATGTTCCAGCAAAGCGACCAGTCGTTCATCCATATCGAGAAAGGACATATGGCAGCCGAAGCAACCTGCCAGGGAGGTGGTGGCAATTCTGATTTTACTCATCGGGTTGCCTCACTTTAGTCAGGATGGTTTTTTCCAAACCAATCTCACTGACTTGGTGCAGGTCAAAGGTACGCTGCCCGATCGGCACTTCATAGCCGTGTTCCTTGATCAGGATCGCACCTACCGGACAAATGTGTGCCGCCATGTCACTGGTTTCAAGATCGCTATCCACCAGCTTACCGCTCGCTGAGTTCACAACCAGATGCGCATTGATTCCACGCCCTGCAATCGCGAACACGTTCTTGCCATCCACTTCGCGGCTGGCGCGCACGCACAGCTCGCATAGTATGCAACGGTCGCGGTCCAGCATGACGGTCGGATGCGAGGCATCCACTTCGCGGCGCTGGAAGAACTGCGGAAAATGCCCGTCCAGCATTCCCAGATGATAGGCCATTGCCTGCAGTGTGCAGTCGCCGCACTTTTCGCAAGATGGGCAAATATGGTTGCCTTCGATGAACAACATTTGCGTGATGGTCTTGCGCGCCTCGTTCAGCGCCGGCGTGTTGTTGCTGATCTGCTGTCCGGCCACGGCGGGCATGGTGCAGGCCGATGCGCTCCTGCTGGCGATATCGACTACACAAAGCTTGCAACTGCCATGCGGCGTGAACCCTTGCCGGTGGCACAAATGCGGTATATAGACACCGGCTGCCAGTGCCGCATCCATGATGGTCTGCCCAGCCAGAAACGGGATCTCCTGGCCGTCTATCGTGATGGTATTTTTAGTGATGGGGCTTTGTTTTATGTCCGCGCTCATGTTGCCACCCTCATTCAATGTGAGCTGCCGCATCATCGCGATGGCTGATCTGGCGCGCTTCCTCAAGTGCCGCATCCAGATCGAAATGCGGCTCAAAATCACGATGCACCAAGCGTTGCTCGAACGCCTGCGGGAAACGCTGCAAACCGTCTAGAATGGGGTTCGCTGCGGTCTGCCCCAGTCCGCAATGCGAGCGGGATTTGACCAGCGTGGCGAGGCGTTGCATTTCATCCAGATCATATCGCGTGCCGTGACCACCGGCGATTTTGTCCAACCCGTTTTTGAGCAGCACAGTACCGACCCGACACGGGGTGCAAAAGCCGCAACTCTCATGGGCGAAAAAGTGCGCAAAATTAACTATGACCGCCAGCATATCTCGCGCCTGACTAAAAACCATTAGCGAACCACCCGTGGACAAATCATCGAAGCCTAGTCTGCGATCGAATTCCGCACTGCCAATCAATGTCCCGGAAGGTCCGCCGATTTGTACCGCCTGGGCGTCTTTAGCCCCGCAGTCGTCCAGCACCTGCCGGATAGTGACACCAAACGGATACTCATAAATTCCCGGTGCAGCACAGTCTCCGCTGATGCTCAAAATCTTGCTGCCAGCCGACTTCTCGGTACCCACTGCCCTGAACCAGGCACTGCCGCGCAGCACAATATGGGTGGCCGCGATGAACGTCTCGACATTGTTGACGACAGTAGGTTGGCCGAGATAGCCATGTGTCACCGGGAATGGTGGACGCGTCCGCGGAATACCGCGTTTGCCTTCCAGTGATTCGATCAGCGCCGATTCCTCGCCGCAAATGTAGGCACCTGCGCCCACCACGATGTCGATGTCGAAATTGAATCCAGGCTGATCGAGGATGTCGACACCTAGCAAACCCAGTCCGCGGCGGCGCGCCAATACGGATTGCAGATGCGGCAGCAGGTATCGGTACTCGCCGCGTAGATAGAGATAGCCCTGTTTTGCCCCGACCGCAAAGGCACACACAGCCATGCCCTCAAACAAACTATCTGCATGGCTGTGCAATAGCACACGATCCTTGAATGTGCCGGGCTCCCCTTCATCGGCATTGCATACCACGTAGCGTGCGGCTCCCTGCGCTTCGCGGCAGAACTGCCACTTCATGCCGGTACTAAATCCCGCACCTCCTCGTCCGCGCAAACCCGACTGGATAATCTCGCTCAACGTGCCGGCAGCGTCAAGCGCGAGCATCGTACTCAAACCAATTCCCGTTGATAGATCATCTTTAAGCAGCATACCGCTGACACGAATGTTGTCGTCGACCTGAAACCACTCGGCTGGCCAATCCTCCAACGGCGTCTCTGCCTCAACTAGAGCGGCGATGCGGTCTATCATGGCGGCATCCAGACTGACGATCGGCATGCCGTTAACCAGCAATGCCGCGCCATGGTCGCACATGCCGATGCAGGAAGTCTGGTCCATGCTGACCAGCCCATCGCCGCGCGTGTTACCGGCAACGATGTCCAGCCGCCTACCGAGCATAGCCATCAGATCCACGCCCCCGGCCATATAGCCGCAACTGGTGCAGTTACTGAACAGAATATCGTATCGACCGCGTGGGATTTTGTGAAAAAAGGAATAAAACTCGACCACCGCATCTACCTGGCTAAGCGGCAGATCGAGATGAGCGGCAACTTCGCGAACCGCTTCATCGGAGATATGCAAGAACTGCCGTTGCAGTGCATACAACACGTGCAACAAGTGGGGCGATTCCGCATAGGCTTCAGCGATAATCGAGCGAAGCAAGCCAATCGTGTTTGCAGTGTTCGAATCCATGACCGAAACTTTCCTCAAGATGGCACCCCATTCTTTGCACAACTGTTAAAAGAATACTCTATATGAACACACCTATTTATTTTTAATATAAACAAATTTTACTTAAGGCTACGCTGAACAAGTCCGTTTGCGTTAAGCCAGTCGAAACACACTCCATGCAAATCAATAACTTGCAAATTGCTTCGACAGGCTCAGCCCGAACGGAGGGACTTGCTCAGCATTGCCTTAATATCAGACGGAGTGTTGCCCACTAATAATGCGGATATCACGCTTCGGATAGGGGATCTCTATGCCTAATTCTTGGAATTTACGCCAAATTTCCATATTAATGTCGGAGCACAGGTTGAGTTGCCCCTCTTCAGGGTCGTCAATCCAAATTCCCATTTCCAGATCGATGCCGTTGTCACTGAAAGACTTGAGATAAACTTTTGTTTCCGGGTCAGCCAGCACCCTGGTTTGATTCGCTGCTGCTTGTTTCATAATTTCCATGGCACGATCCAGATCGCTCTGGTAGCTGATTTGCACAGGAATAGCGATGCGTAGTTGGCGATTAGTATAAGAATGATTGATAACCGTAGAGGTGATCAATATTTCGTTTGGGATAATTGCCTCGGTGCCATCATTATTTTGCAGTACCAAATATCGGGTGGTTAATTGCGTAACCTTGCCGAAACGGCCATCCACCGTCAGGACATCACCCGGATGGATAGAACGGTCCAGCAGTATAATGAACCCGCTAACGTAGTTACTGGCAATTTTCTGCAAACCAAAACCCATGCCCACGCCCAAGGCTCCACCGAATACGGAAAGCGCTGTAATGTCGATGCCCGCCAAAGGTAATGCGACCAAAATGCCGAGCACGACCAGACAAGCTCGAATCAGTTTGGATAGCACCACACGCAAATTCATGTCCAGATTTTCTGTGGACATTACCCTATGTTCCAACGTCTTCCCAAGCCACATCGCCACAAGTATGGTGACAAAAACCGAGAGAATGCCGCTCAGAATTAGGAGCAATGAAATTCGCTGCTTGCCAATATGAAGGTCGAGGTGATCCATTGCATTCAGGATTTCAGGTAGATATCCCGTGAGGTACAGGGCAAATCCAACCCAAATTGTCATGGCAATGAATTGTTCGGAGCTTTGAAGCCAGCTGCTAGAAACAAAGACTTGGCGGATGATGTACACGACAAGGCGAATCAGCATCAATGCAAACAGGAGGGGCACAACAATATTCAGAATATTAATGGAATGCCAATCTTTAAGAATGGCTCTTCCGATCAATACCAACGATAACGCAATCAGCGGAAAAGCGACTCGGGACACGCCACCCAAACCGACTTTCGACACCCATTCCGACTTGGAAAGCCGGCCCAACAACAAGTGGTTTATTCCCCACGCAAGCAACAAGCTCAGTGCCAGCAGAGCTATCTGCCAAAGAATGGCGGTTTGCTCCAAGTCGGAAAGAAAATCAATGAGCAGATTGCGGGTAGAACTGGACATATTTCGAATTCAGTATCAGATAAGCGGCTTGAATTTTAACATGCTCGGGGTGATGCAATTAAGCAACATAGGTCAAAAACTGGCATATGCGACCGGTAGTTACGTGCCATTTTCAGATGGTCGAGATGTCATGGGGGAATGGCCGCAGGACATAGCAGTCACTCAGAATTTTCTAGGGAGTGCTGTGTTAAAGCTTGCTGAACGTCAACTTTCAAAAAACTCTAATGCATACTCCCCACCCGTTACGGTCATTCGTGCACGGCTGCAATTTGAGTGCCTGATTTGTGATGTGGCTAAGTAAAGCTTTACTGAAGCCGATATAAAATTCATATAACTTCACTCTAGATTGGTGATGGATTATGGACAAGAATCAATTACCCGCCAGACTGCCCTCCAAGCTTCCTTGTACGGTTGAGCCGAAGCACCTGATGATGCAATATGTCAACAATGAAAACCCCCAGGGCAAGTTCGATTGGAATGTGGATGATCCCTTTGTGATGGTAATCCGCGAATATCTGAGATACATCGCCTACAAGTCGTTATAATCAATAAGTTGCTAATGGCTTCGACAGGCTCAGCCCGAACGGATGGACTCGTTCAGCCTTGCCCTAGAGCCTTGCCACTTAAAAGGCATAGATCGAAGTTTCAACATACAAAAAGCTTGAGTTATCTTTACGTCCAGGCTCAACTAGCTGAGACGTTTTTTTAGTGAAATCGCCCGCCATGAAGTATGCATAGCCTACATTCAGCCCTATGTATTTGCTGATCGGATACCGCACGCGCATATCGAATTCTTGGCCTATATTTTTGCCACTTTTACCAGCCTGATCGCGCAGGTTCGCTCCACCACTCCAGCGGTCTGTGGCGCTGTCCAATTCATACCAGCTATAGCCAAAATCAATTTTTAACTTACTGGTAGGGTTAAGCTCAACTCGAACTTTGGAGGCATAGATGTTTTCCATCTGGATATAGTCATTATTAGACCAGGGCCTGGCAAAGCCGAATAAACGCTCAAAACGTTGGCTGGTGTTGTCTTTTGGGTTTTTATCACCACTGGCAAAGCTTATAAGGCCACTCAGGCGGGGCTTCCATGAATGGTTGGCGGTATAGCCAGCTTCCAGACTATAGGCATAGGCATCGTGATCAAGT
>JAIOPT010000002.1 GCA_021413765.1 Betaproteobacteria bacterium | reverse complement strand
GTCGCCGCTGCAATTGCCTGTGGGTATATTCACTGCGCTGCTGGGCGTGCCGGTATTGTTGTGGTTATTGAGTCGGCGGAGCTGATGCAAGCATTTAACAATCCGGTTTTGGAAGCACATAAACTCACGGTAGCAATAGGCGGCAAGATAATATGCCGTGAGCTTGATATCGTGATTCGTCCAGGCGAATGTTGGGGTGTATTAGGGCAGAACGGTGTGGGTAAGACCACGTTGTTGCGCACGATGGCCGGTTTGCATACGCCACAGGCTGGCATGGTGAGTTGGAATGGTGTGGCACTGGCCGCCCAGGCTAGACGCAGCCTCGCGCAGCATATTGGGGTGTTGCTGCAAAATGAAGGCGGTGAATTTTGGGGTAGTGTGCAGGAATATGTATTGCTGGGCCGCTTTCCCCATCGCGCTTCGTTGTTCGGTTATAACGCGCAGGACGAAGCGCTGGCACAGCAGGCTTTGGCGCAGATGGAGTTAGAAGAGCTGGCACAACGACCATACAATACATTGTCAGGCGGTGAGCGGCAACGTGCCGCAATTGCCCAGGCACTGGCGCAGCAGGCACAGTGCTATTTGCTGGATGAGCCTTTGCAGCATCTTGACTTGCGCCATCAGGCACAGACGATGCAAGTGTTCAGCCATTTGAAGGAGCAAGGCTGTGCGCTGATGATGGTGCTGCATGACACTCTTTGGGCGCAACGCTGCTGCGATCATGTGCTGCTGCAGTTTGCAGATGACCATGTGCTGCATGGTGCAGCGCAAGAGTTGCTGACGCGCGCACACTTGGAGGCGCTGTATCAGTGCCCGTTACGCGAGCTGTCCGTGGAGGGAGAGCGCTGGTTTGTAGCGGGTGTATAATCCATGCTCCTAATTTTGTCGCGGTTTGTTGCGGCATTTCTGTCACAGTAGAAAGCAATGATAAAAAAACTGCTCAAGCGCATGTTCGGAAAATCTGTCCGCACTCGGATAGAAGGAAATTGCCACATCATCCCCTTCGATTTACATGGCGTTAGCCGCGATGGCATCAGCCCCGCTGCACGCAAAGTGACTGATGGTTTGCAAGCGGCGGGCTACGCGGCTTTTGTTGTGGGTGGCGCGGTGCGTGATTTATTGCTCAAGCGCCATCCCAAAGATTTCGATATTGCAACTGACGCCACGCCGGAAGAAGTGCGCCGCGTGTTCCGTCGTTCGCGCATTATCGGGCGGCGCTTCCGTTTGGTGCATGTCTTGTTCGGCGAGGAAACTGTGGAGACTTCTACCTTCCGCCGCAAGATAGAGAGCGAAGATGCAGAAACTGATGAGCATGGTCGGTTGTTGCGTGACAATGAATTTGGCGACCAGGAGCAGGACGCGGCACGACGCGATTTTACTGCCAACGCACTATTTTATGATCCGTCCAGTCAGGAAATTTACGACTACCACAATGGCTATGCCGACATCTGTGCCAATACCCTGCGCATGATCGGTGATCCAGCCGTACGTTACCGCGAAGACCCAGTGCGCATGCTACGCGCGGTGCGCTTGTCGGCCAAGCTGGGTATGAAGCTGGAGGCTGCTACTGCCGCGCCCATCGCAAAAATGAAAGACTTGCTGGGTAACGTGCCGCAGGCACGCTTGCTGGATGAGATGCTTAAGCTGCTGTTATCGGGCCACGCGTTGGAGTGCGTCAAAAAACTACGAGCTATGGATTTGCACCATGGACTGTTGCCGATGCTGGATGTGATACTTAAACAGCCATTGGGTGAAAAGTTCGTCATGCTGGCTTTGCAGAATACCGATCAGCGTATTCATGATGGGAAATCTGCATCGCCCGCCTTCCTGTTTGCCGCGCTACTGTGGCACCATGTACTGTCTGCCTGGAAAGTGCATCAAGATGCAGGCGAGCGTCCGATCGCAGCGCTACATGCCGCGATGGATGAGGTGCTCAGCAGGCAGCAGGCGCAGCTCGCCATCCCGCGCCGCTATGATGCGGTTATGAAGGATTTGTGGTTATTACAACCGCGCTTCGGGCAGCGCGGTGGGCAGCGGCCATTTCGCTTGCTGTCTCAGCCGTACTTTCGCGCTGCGTATGATTTTTTGCTGCTGCGTTGTGAAAGTGGCGAGGTGGATTCGCAACTGGGTTTGTGGTGGGACGAGTTTCAGGATGCCTCGGAAGAACGCCGAGCCGAAATGCTATTACCTGACGAAGTGGTCAAAAAACGCCGTCGCCGTAAAAAATCGGGTACGACAGTTTCAGCGGAACTGCCTGTTAAATAATGAGTATCAAGGAAGCCTGCATTTGCGGAGGGGAGAGTAAGCGATGTACGTTATGTTGCCTGCCGACTTTCGTTAAAATGCGATGGGTATCGCTTCGCCACACACATCCTGCTGAAACCGCATAAGGCAAATTTAAGAATGAATTCCAAGCATACGGCTTTCATTGGCTTGGGCAGTAATTTGGACGACCCGTGCGGACAGGTATCACACGCTTTGCGGGCGTTAGCCAGCTTGCCACATACCCGAGTATTGGCAAGCTCTTCGTTCTACCGCAGTGCACCAGTCGGCTATCTTGAACAGCCGGATTTCATTAATGCGGTAGCGCAATTGGAAACGACACTGAGTCCACGCGCTCTGCTGGATGCGCTTCTTGAACTGGAACGTGAATGTGGTCGCACGCGAGAATTTCGTAACTCACCGCGAACGCTGGATTTGGATGTGCTGTTATATGATGATTTGCGTCACCATGAACACAGCCTGACCATTCCTCATCCGCAGATGCACCTGCGTGCATTCGTGTTGCGCCCCTTGCTGGAAATTGCGCCGGATTGTGTTATTCCCGGTGTGGGTGCGGTAGCAGAAGCATTGCTAGGTTGTCAGCAACAGCAATTGGAGCGGATTGTAGATGTTGTTTGATAAGTACCGTTACGTAGTGGTCGAGGGACCGATCGGGGTGGGCAAAACCAGCCTGGCGCGCCGTCTTGCCGAACATTATGAAGCGACTGCGCTGTTGGAAAAGCCCGAAGAAAATCCTTTTTTGGCACGATTTTATGATAATCCAGAGCGTCACGCGTTATCTACTCAATTGTTTTTTTTGTTTCAGCGTATTGATGAGGTGCGTGATTTAGCGCAGATGGATTTATTCCGCACCAGTACCGTGACGGATTATTTGTTCGACAAGGATGTATTGTTTGCCCGCTTGAATCTTAGCGATGATGAATTTGCGCTATACCAGAACATCTACCGCAACCTGGCACCGCACGCGCCTGCACCGGACTTGGTGATCTACCTGCAAGCCTCGCCGGAAGCGCTGGTCGAACGCGTGCACAGGCGCGATATACCTTATGAGCGGCAGATTGCTGATTCCTACCTGGCGCGTCTGGCGCAGGCTTATAGCGATTTCTTTTATCACTACGACATGGCGCCAGTGTTTATCGTGAATAGCGAGAATTTGAATTTTGTGGATAACGACGAGGATTTCGCTTTGCTGTTACAGCGTATCGAGGGGATGCGCGGGCCGCGTGAATTCTTTAGTAGAGGAGCATGATGCGAACGACATTAACGTCATTGCAGGCATTACGTGACAAAGGCGAAAAAATCGCTGTGTTGACCTGTTACGACGCTAGCTTTGCGGCGTTGCTCGAAGCAGGCGGCGTGGACGTGCTGCTGGTGGGCGATTCGCTTGGCATGGTATTGCAAGGGCAAGAGACTACTCTGCCGGTGACTTTGGATGAGATGGTTTACCACACAGCTTGCGTAGCGCGTGGGTCGAAGCAGGCATTCATAATCACTGATATGCCGTTCGGCACTTTTCAGGTCAGCCCGGAAAAAACATTTGAAAATGCTGCGCGCCTGATGGCAGCGGGCGCACAGATGATCAAACTCGAAGGTGGCGCGGCGATGGCCGAGACTATTTCCTTTCTCACCGAGCGTGGCATTCCAGTATGTGCCCATATCGGGCTTACGCCGCAGTCAGTGCACCAGATCGGCGGTTACCGTGTGCAGGGTAAGAATGAAGCCGACTCGCAGCGTCTGTTGCAAGATGCAGTAACAGTCGAGCAGGCTGGGGCTGGACTGGTGGTGTTGGAAGCCATGCCAGCGTTGCTGGCCGCAGAAATTACCGCCAATATTTCTATTCCTGCCATAGGCATAGGCGCGGGCGCGGCTTGTTCCGGCCAAGTGCTGGTGTTGCACGACATGCTGGATATTTACCCAGGCAAAAAAGCACGCTTTGTTAAGAATTATATGCAGGGTGCGCAAGGCATTGCCGACGCGGTGAAGCGTTTTGTGATTGAGGTGAAATCCGGCGCTTTCCCTGGTGCGGAACACAGCTTCTGAAATTTTTTAAGGTACATTGATGCTAGTGATTCACGCCATTGCCGAACTGCGCGAACGTTTGCGAGGTGTAACTGGCATCGCCTTTGTGCCGACCATGGGTAATCTGCACCAGGGGCACCTTGATCTGGTGCGGATTGCGCGCCAGCATGGCCAGTTTGTGGTGGTAAGCATATTTGTCAATCCGCTACAGTTTGGCGTGAACGAGGATTATTCCAAATACCCGCGAACACTCGAGCAGGATTGCAAAATGCTGGAACAGTGCGGGGTGGATATGGTATTTGCGCCGGGCGAGCGTGATTTATATCCGCAGCCACAGCAAGTGCAAGTGGAGTTACCGCCCATCGCCAATGAGTTATGCGGTGCTTTCCGTCCCGGTCATTTTCGCGGCGCGGCGACAGTGGTGCTGAAACTGCTCAACATAGTGCAGCCGACCATCGCGGTATTCGGCAAAAAAGATTATCAACAGTTGTACTTAATGCGCCAAATGGCGGCACAACTGAATTTGCCAGTAGAGATTATCGGCGGCGAAACGGTGCGTGCATCAGACGGCTTGGCGCTGAGCTCGCGCAACCAGTATTTGAACGTTGCGGAGCGAACTGAAGCGGTTTTTCTATATCAAAACCTTGTAGAAATTCGTCAGGCCATTATGGATGGTGCAACGGATTTCTTTAAATTGGAACGGCAAGCTATTGAAGTGCTTACCGCACGTGGCTGGCAGGTCGAATATGTGACGATACGCGCTCAGTTCAGCTTGGCTGAGCCAACGGCGAGCGAGTGTAATTTGGTCATGTTGGCTGCGGCCAGGCTAGGGCAAACCCGACTTATAGACAATTTGGAGGTCTTAAGGGAGTGGTGATTGGGATGCCAGGGATTTATTCAGACAAGCCACAAACGAAAGCCCGCAAGAAATTTGAGTGCACCGAATGATTGAATATATAAATAAGTTAATTTTTTGGGTGAAACAGTATTGGGACGAAATTTGGATTTACAGAGGCGGCCTTATATAATGCCTGCCCTTGTTCTCCCGTAGGGGGTAACGCAATGCAAAGAACTATGCTCAAAGCCAAATTGCATCGAGTGCATGTAACGCATTCGGAATTGCATTATGAAGGCTCGTGTGCGATCGATGAGGATTTATTGGATGCCGCTGATATCCGTGAATACCAGCAGATCGATATTTATAATGTCACCAATGGTGAACGTTTCACTACTTATGCCATCCGCGCACAGCGCGGTTCCGGTGTCATCTCGGTGAATGGCGCAGCGGCGCATAAGGCCAATCCAGGCGACATTCTAATTATCGCCACTTACGCAATGTATACCGAACTGGAGTTGCAGAAATTCCATCCTCAACTGGTGTACGTGGATGGGCACAACCGTATTATTGCCCAGCGAGATAAAATTTCAGTTCAGGCAGCGTAGCCAATCCTCTGATTGGCCTTGGGATATCGACTGGCCCTATTTTGCTTCATCCGCAACGTATCGTGCGCTTAATCGAGAAACTTGGGGTATGTCGTTTTTATCAGAAAAATTAGGGTGTGCGAAATTGTCACACCCAATAAAAAACAATGCATTATGTTGATATTTTTAGATTAGACCCCTTGAGGGTGCTTTTGTTGGCATTTCTTAGGGTGTCTATATTACGTTAGCTGTCACTATGACTGACATTGATCGCAAGTTCTTAGAGAACCTGATAGCTCATGCGGCCGAAACTCGCGTGTTCCTTGGCAACAAAATGAAGCCTGAGCGAGAACGGGCGGTTTGTCGGGCGTTCCTCCGGGCTATAGGCGTCTTATTCGATGAAAATGAACTCGTCGCCCCAACTATCGAACCCACAGACGTCGCCTTTCGAGATGCACGATTTCAGGTGCGGGATTTACTCCGGGGACGAAAGCGAGGCGATGACTGGAAAGACAAGAAAGGGCAATACGACCAAGCTCAGTCCATTGCCGATCTCGTCGAACGGTATTCACCTCCGGTCCCAGTCTCATTGGCGTCCCTCGTACCCGAGGTGACTGAGGCACTTTCTGAAAAGGCAGCAAAGTACAGCACCGGATGCAGCGGTCTGGATGCGTTGATCTACGTCGATTTGAGAGACGCGTTTCTTGAAGCGAACTCACCCATGCCTGACACCGCGGAGCTAGAACATCAGGGGTGGAGGTCGGTTTCGCTCTTCTTCTCGCCTTACGGAGCGACTCTTTTCGCCGGAGGCCACGCTCCCTCTTTCCTACGGGATGCAGCGAGAAGTCCGAGCATGAAGTGGGCAAATATAGGTACGCTCTTCGAGCCATGACAGCTAACCCTACTCTCAAGCGGGACTGCCCAAAAGCGCGCAGCCCCTTATCTCCACGTTAGCCTTTGAAAAGGTCACTAGTCGTTCCGCGCTCTATGGAAATTATTTATAAATATTGTCCTCCAGATAGAGTTGATATTTTGGAGAATATGAAATTCGTCTTACTCAACCGGTCTGCTTTAATGACCCTTTTGAGGCGGCAGCAATTGTAAAAGGTGGTTTTCACTCGTTGTCATTCGAAGATGGCGTAAAAGCATTCGACGAATTTCAGGGTCGAAAAACTCTGACAAGCAAAGAAGATAATATAGAGTTAGCTAAGATAGAAGTTAGACATTGGGCTCTGAATCAGATCAGGAAAATCGCTTTGAATGACTTCGGAGTACTCTCTTTATCGGGAAATTTTAATGACCCAGTTATGTGGGGTCATTACGCTGATAGTTCGAGAGGTTTCGTCCTTGGTCTACTTCCCATGTTTTTCGTTGAACACAGCCGTAGCCTGAACGTCCTTATTCCTCGAAAAGTTACATATCAAGTAAGTCCTCCCGTATTGGACTTAGATCCTTATATTAATGGCGATGAATTTCATTTTTCGGATGCTCTAAGCCAAAACTATGAAGCTATTTTTTATACTAAGTCTGTTAGATGGGGCTATGAGAAGGAGTTTCGTGTCGTTGCTCCCTTACCTTCCGAGTCACCAACGCTATTGGATAATGGGTATCCTGTGCATCTGATCGATCTATTAGAGCCGGGTATTCTAGTGGTGATTTCAGGGGCGAACGCGTCTAAACGGTTAGATGACTGCCTGAACAGCTTGGCAAAGAACATTAATGCGCATTTTTTTAAGGCGGTTAAAGCAAATAATGAGTATTCATACGGGTTATGGGATGAAGAAACTTATCTTAGGAAGATTAAGGCTTTTGATGACAAAGTACATTTCGGTTACAAGCACAGCGAAGATCAAAAAGGCTAACATGACGCTCAAGCCGACACGCTTCCGCTACGCTCCAGCTGTCGGCTTAGCTCTTCGTTGGGGGGGGGAAATTGGGGTCAGATACCGTCTTGAAAGTCAAGATTGCGGCCTGCAAAACTGACGTCAAATGGCTGCCCCGATTTGATCACCCCGTAAATAAGATGCGCCAGTTTGCGCATCACCGCTCCCACCACCGCCTTAGGTGCCAGCCCTGTAGTACTCAACCTGTCTCCGAAAGCCCGAAGAACTGGATTGTGCCTGCGC
>JAIOPT010000001.1 GCA_021413765.1 Betaproteobacteria bacterium | reverse complement strand
TTGCAGTGGTTATCGCTGCTTTTCCGAAACTGTTAAGAAAATGTACGGTCGACTCTGATATTTTGGTTAGCTATTTTGTTCACCAAGGGAAAATTTTCGGCGGAAAAAAGGCGCGTGATTGCTGGCGCGTGATGTTTGCTGAAGCATTGCTGCACTGGAATGAACAACAAGAGAAGGCACTATGAATTCGATCAGGTTAGGGGTTGTGCTATTCGCGTTGCTAGCTATGTCAGCATTTGCCGATGAAACGGGAAGTGTAATCAGGGCTGATAGAAAAAGGCTGGGTGCATATGTTGAATGTTCGCAAAGAAGGCATGCGTAAAGATTCTGGTGACATAGGCGGACTCTTAAGTATGGCGTCGGGGCGTGCAGGAACAGGAAAAGTAGTTGCCACTACCGGTATTCGCGGGCTCGACGAAGTAGAATTGAAATCCGCTAAATATAATGAGACCGAACTGAATCTGGTCGAGTCGTATGCTATAAACCGAGCTGACGCTCAGCTATTTGCCATTCAAGGGAAGCTGGTTGCGCGCCAATTCGATTACCTTCCTTCCCCAGAAGTCTCATCGAAATAAATGATAGTTCTGATGAAAGCGATAATGAAATACTTGTTGGTTGCTGCATTGACGCTTGCCTGTAGCGCTGCCTGGAGCTTTGATTTCGAAGAGGAATTCACGAAAATACTCAAAGACGGCGTGCAAAAAAAAATTGAAGAAAAATCTGACGCCGCAACAAGTAGTGCATTGTTAGGGCTTGTTGGAATTTCGCAGGAAGAGGAAATTACAATAGGCCGACAAATTGCCGGCAACTTGCTGGGAGCATCTGCGCTCGTCAAAGACCGCAGCTTGCAGATATATGTCAATAATGTCGGGCGTTGGGTGGCAAGTCAAAGCGAACGTCCAGATTTGACTTGGCATTTTGGTGTGATTGAATCGAATGATGTTAATGCCTTCGCCTCACCGGGCGGCTATATTTTTCTAACTCGCGGGCTTTATAGCTTATTGCAAAATGAGGCAGAGCTGGCCGGGGTGCTGGGGCACGAAATCGGCCATGTCATCCGCAAGCATCACTTGAAAATTTTACAACAAAGCAGCTTGATAGACTTGGGCGGCAAATTAATTTCCAGGCAGATAGGCGGCAGTGACAAAGTACAGAAACTGATTGGCAATGGTGCGGAAATTGTGGCACGTTCGCTCGATAAGAATGCTGAGTTCGAGGCCGATCGCATCGCTGTGGTGCTTGCCGCGCGCGCCGGTTATGACGCTTTCGCGCTGCCCGAAGTGCTACAGCAAATAGGTCATTTTGCCAAAGATGACGGCAGTGTGGCTCTACTGTTCAAAACACATCCCCATCCAGATGACCGCTTGGAAAAGTTGGGGCTTGCCATGAGTGATCGCTTGGAAGATGTAAAAGGGAAAACGCTGGTGGCACGATTTTATCGCATTAAACCTTAGTCTCTCTTTTTTATATCCAGTTCTTTATGACATACCATTTATCGAAAATGAGGAGATCGTTTGCCTAGTATCGCCCACATTAGCCTGACATTCGTCGGGTTAATGTGGGTTGTGCCGATTTTGTATTATGTCCATGCCTATCCGCTCACCACCTTCTATCAGGAATGGGGTGCTGCTGTTCTTGGACTATGCGCCATGCCTCTGCTGGTGACAAAACGCTATTGGCTGCAACCAGAAATTCCGCTCATCGTTCTGTTGCCCATAGGGCTGCTGCTGTTAGGTATGATGCAGTTTGTGCTGGGCAGGGTGAGCTATTTTGATCAGGCATTATTGCTCGCTCTGTATTTGCTATGGGCGGCGCTATTAATGATGATCGGTCAACGCCTGCGTGAGGAATTGGGTTTGCCTGTCTTGGCGACAGCGCTGGCGACATTTCTGCTGGTGGGGGCAGAACTCAATGCTCTGGCCGGTATATTGCAGCATTACCGCTGGCAAAATTTCCTTGGCCGTCTATGGCAATGTGGCTCAACCCAACCATTTCGCCAACTACATTACACTGGGTTTGATCTCGTTGGGTTTGCTGCACATGCGCAGCCTGCTACGCGCATGGCATGTTGCGCTGTTGGCCATGCCGCTGGTATTCGTTCTGGTATTGAGCGGCTCGCGTAGCGTCTGGCTATATTTGCTGTTTATGGCGGGAATGGCCTGGTTGTGGCAGCGTCGCGATAAATCTTGTTTGCCCCTTTGGCGTTATACCTTGTTGCTGTTGCTGGGCTTCGGTTTGATGCATGGTGTGGTGCAAATTCCTTGGCTGGAAGGGGCGGCTGGCGGTATTACCACTATGCGGCGTCTGTTTGGGGAAGGGACTGGCGGCAGCATCCGGTTGTATTTGTGGCAAGAAGGATGGCAGATATTTACCCAGTTCCCTCTGCTGGGTGCAGGTTTTGGCCAGTTCGCATGGCAGCATATTCAACTCGGTCCTGTTTTGCAGAATACTGCCATTGTCGGTCTCTATAACAATGCGCATTCATTGGTAACGCAGATTGCCGCAGAAATGGGCCTGGCGGGCTTGCTCATTCTATGTGTTACGTTGGCGATATGGCTAATTCAATGTGGTCGCGCACAGCGCACCGTTTATCATTGGTGGGGATACGCTTTGCTTGGTGTGTTGGCTATACACAGCATGTTGGAATATCCGTTATGGTATGCATATTTTCTTGGGGTGGCGGCGCTTACTCTGGGCATGCTGGATACCACCACTTATCGCTTGAAGTTACCCTTTTTGGGACGTTTGTCGCTGGGAGCCATATTGCTGCTTGGAGTGTTGTCTGTGGTGCAAATGTTGCAGAATTACCGTAATCTCGAAATGTTTATGGGATTGCGGCAGGCAGTAAGTAAGGATGGTTATTCCTGGCGTGAGAATTTGACGGCAGCAGATGCGCAAGTTCCGCTGAGCCCTTATTTTGATTTATTTATGAGCGGCAAGATAAATGTAGATGCTGATTATCTTGCGGACAAACGCATATTGAATGAAAGAGTGATGTCTTTTGCACCGATTGGTGTAGTGGTGTACCGCGAGGCATTGTTGCTGGCGCTGTCCGGTGAGCAGGGCGCGGCACAATTACAGATGGAACGTGCTATCTGGTCATATCCTGATAATTTCCAAGCGGCGCTTAAAGAATTAAGCGCATTGGCACAGAAAAACCCCGAGAAGTTCGCTGCTCTGCTAGAATTTGCCCTCAAAAAATATGAGGAGCGGCAGCATGCAGTTCATGCAAGATAATATTTGGATGATTTTAGTGGCGGTGAGTAGCGGTTTGATGCTGGTGTGGTCGTTTATTGGCAACAGCATACGTGGGGTAAAAGAAGTCAGCACTGCTGCCGCTCTGCAACTGATCAACTACAAGAATGCATTAATTCTGGATGTGCGCGAAGCGGCAGAATTCAATGCCGGGCATGTCCTGAATGCGAAACAAATTCCATTTGGCAAGCTTAATGAGAGCATTGGAGAACTGGAACGTTATCGTACGCAACCCATCGTAGTGATGGACAGCAGTGGTCTACGTTCGTCCGCAGCATGTGTGTTGCTAAACAAGCATGGATTTGAGTTGGCATATAATTTGGCGGGCGGCGTGCTAGCTTGGCAGAAGGCCGGCCTGCCATTGAATAAATAACGATGCCTAAGGTATTAATGTATTGCACCGCAGTGTGTCCATATTGCGTGCTGGCCGAGCGGCTGTTGCGCGCCAGAGGTGTAACGGAAATCGAAAAAATACGTGTGGATCTGCAACCGGAGTCGCGTCGGATAATGATGGAAATTACCGGAGGTCGCACCGTTCCGCAAATTTTCATAGACACACGCCTTGTTGGTACATACGATAACTTGGTGGCATTGGAGCATAGTGGTGAATTAAGTCAGTTGTTGAATAGTTAATTTTAAAATGAAGGATTAATATAATGAGTGAAGCATCCGCACCAGCAGCCGCATCCGAACAGCAACAACCCCTATTCAATATCGAGAAGCTGTATGTGAAAGATCTCTCGCTGGAAAGCCCTAATGCGCCGAGCATTTTTTTGGAACGCGAGAGTCCGAACATTGAACTGCAGTTACAAACCCAGAGCACCTCTATGGAAGAGGGTCTATATGAAGTAACTGTCACTGTTACAGTCACTGCCAAGCTGCCGGAAAAAGATAAGGTGATGTTCCTGATCGAGGCCAAGCAGGCCGGTATTTTCCAGGTGCGCAATATGCCGCAGGAAGAGGTAGAGCCGGTATTGGCTATCATCTGCCCTAATATCCTTTACCCCTATCTTCGGGAAGTGGTATCGAATATGGCGATTCACGCCGGGTTCGCTCCCGTGTTTCTAAATCCGATCAATTTTGAAGTGTTGTATCAGCAGCAGAAAGAACAGCAGGCACAAGCACAAGCCGCAACGACTACCCAGCATTGAAAATGAAATCGTCTGTCGCCTTAACCCTGTTTATTGCTTTAGCTACAGCAGCAGGTTCCGCACATGCGCTGAACTATGCGTCTGTCGCGGACAGTTCCGCCATTCTTTATGATGCGCCATCGCTTAAAGCAAATAAAATATTTGTGGTTAATCGTTACTTGCCGCTGGAGCAGGTGGTTAGCCTGGATGATTGGGTTAAAGTTCGTGACAGTTCCGGTAGCTTGGCTTGGATAGAAAAACGCGCACTGAGCAAGAAGCGCTTTGTGGCAGTGATGGTGCCACTTGCTGTGGTGCATCAGACGGCAGATTCGGGTGCGCCGGTAGCGTTCAATGCTCGTCAGCAAGTAGCGCTGGAGTGGTTGGAAAGCTCGGACAATGGCTGGATCAAAGTACGTCATCTGGATGGCATGACAGGCTATGTGAGGGCGACTGAAGTGTGGGGCGATTAGCCGTCTCCTTATACGATGAATATTACTATACTGGGTGCTGGCGCATGGGGTAGCGCGCTGGCTATCAATCTGTCTGCGCGTCATCGCGTCACATTGTGGGCGAACGACGCGGCGCAAATCGAAGCAATGCGTGCCACCGGCAACAATCAGCGTTATCTGCCGGAAATTCCATTGCCGCAGAACCTGAACCTTACTGCCGACTTGCATGCTGCATTCGTTGGCGCGGAATTAATATTGGTTGCTGTGCCAATTGCCGCTCTGCGTGCCACGCTACAGCAGATCGCGGCAATGCCCATGCCGATTCCGGTAATCTGGGCGTGCAAGGGCTTCGAGGCGGGCACCACACAACTTCCGCATCAAGTGGCCGCAGAAACCTTGCCGAAACATTTCCCCTGCGGCGTGCTGTCCGGGCCTAGCTTCGCCCTAGAAGTGGCGCGCGGACTTCCCACGACCATGATTTTGGCATCTATCGACGGTAAATTTGCCAAGCAAGTGGCGCAATCCTTGCATCATCCGTCCTTGCGTATCTACTCCAGCACCGATGTGATGGGTGTAGAGGTAGGCGGCGCTGTCAAGAACGTAATGGCCATTGCCGCTGGCATCGCCGAAGGCATGGGTTATGGGCAAAATGCACGCGCCGGGCTGATTACGCGCGGGCTAGCAGAAATGACGAGGCTAGGATTGAAAATGGGTGTGCGTGCGGAAACTTTGAGCGGGTTATCTGGCACCGGTGATTTGATCTTGACTTGCACCGGAGACCTGTCGCGCAACCGTCAGGTTGGCATTTTGCTGGCACAACAGCAGGCGTTGCCGGACATCCTGAGCCATCTGGGTCACGTGGCGGAGGGAGTCTATACCGTGCGAGAAGTGCATCACCTGGCGCAACGCCTGGGCGTAGACATGCCGATCTGTGCAGCTGTGTACAGCGTATTGTACGAGCAGGTTCCGGCAGCGAGCGCGGTCGAGGCATTGCTCAATCGTGCGCCCAACTCCGAATTTAATTAGTCGTTGGGCCTCAATCGCTCAGCCATACTTGTTGCAACCGTTTTGCAAATGATGACCAAACATAAACTGAAGCAGCACTCTCAGACATGAAATAAAGAAGACCATTGTGCTCCCCGTATTTAAGACAATAATGCATTGAGTTTAAGAGGGTAATCGATTAAGTAATTTGGGGGAAACCAGAGAAACAGCCTGAGCTTTCATCAGCAGAATTTTAGGCTGCTCTAATAATGAAAATTTAGCCAAATGAACGGCTAAGGTAATGAAAAATATTGAGGGGGTTGGTGATGCTTGACAATGTGTACCGATATAGTCAGCACTACTCGCTTATGAAAATTTTTCTAAAATACCTTAGGCTCAAGCAAAGAAGGTTTTCAGATCAATGCCAATTACAAGAATATTTCGAGTTCAAATCGTTCCAGAATTAAGGCAAGAGTTCGAGGATAAATTCTCTTCGATTTCCGTACACGTAGTTAATGTAGCGCTAGGTTTTATCTCAGTATCTATTCTCAAGCCCACAATATGGGCTCCTGATGAATACGCGATGATTTCTCAATGGGAGAATGAAGCGGCTTTGAAAGCGTTTGCGGGCGAGGAATGGAGCCATGCTGTAATTCCTCCAGGAATGGAAAAATTCGTTGTTGAATGCTGGGTGCATCACTATGAATCGTGGGCTTAATAAGCCTAACCTTACGGTCGAGAGGGACTGCGCGAATACCCCCTCGCGCAGTCCCTCGCCTCAACGTTAGACCTCTCCAATGAGAATCGTAAATTTCGTTTTGCTAGCGCTCGCTTTCCATGCTTCGGCGCAAGGCCGATCAATGTGCGCTGGCGAATTTGTCAAATTCCTTGGGGACTTTGAGCGCAGTAAAGTCGTTCAGGCAACACATACAAATTTTCCTTTGCGTTATTCGCACGTGGATCACGACGATCCAGAACTAAAACAGAAGCACATCTGGCTTAATAAGCAAAGCGTCGAAAAATTCGAATCATTTCCTTCGCCGGAATATCAATCGAAGATAAAGCTTGAACGAAAAATCACCAAAGATGAAGCAGGTCGTTGCGCAGTCAATTTCAATGTGCCAGATTCGGATATGTACGCAATGACGTTCTCATTTATAAAGTGGGGCAATACATGGCACCTCGTGGAGATTGAGGACAACTCATTGTGAGTAATTCAAGGGTTCTATTCGTCGCCACGAGGTCTAACCATTCGCTCGAGCCGACGCCCTTCGGCAAGCCTCAGCCCGCGGCTCAGCTTCAACGTTAGGGTTCACGAAATGACGACGGCAGCTCGCAAAGTCCTCGAAGATTGTCGGGGTGCAGTTGAATAAATTGGCGGTGGCGTACAGGGCAGTGCTTGGCGTAGGCGATGGGTAGCCGCAGTTGTCTTACTACGAACTGTAGGCTACGTTCTCGCAAAAATCGACGTAAACATCAGCCCCGGTTACAAAAGCGCCATCAATGCTGAGTGGAGTCAACTTAGTCAATCAAAGCCGCAACCTGCAATCTTCTGGGAATTCATTGACAAAGAGCGGAACAACATCATTCACGAGTATAAAGTCGGTGCCGGGCAAGGCGTGACGGTCGATCTTGGTCAGAACAAGCCTACCAAGCACGACTATCCCGTCAACACAGGGGCGTTTGCGGGCCGCGACCAATGCGACGTTCTACGAGAGGCAATTAAGTGGTGGGAAAACTATCTAGATAGCATTGACCGAGCGGCAAATATGTGATCCCTAACATTTCAATCGAGAAGATAAGTTCGGTCATGCCTCTCATCTCAAACGTGGACGCTGTAGAAATACTCAAATATCGAAAATAACATTATGTTAAATCAACAAGTTACGATACATGTTTTCGTTGAAAATTGAGTTTTTCTAAAGCCTCGTTAGCTCACAACATACGTCGCAAAGGAATATCCCCATGCACTATCTGAAATTTGTTCTGTTGGCTTCTATGCTGTCCGCGGGAAGCGCCTTTGCGCAGGTTGGGGGGGCATTAAAGCCCTTGCCAGCAACACGCTTAGAACCATCTAACCTTGCTGAAGCGGCTGGCAAATATATTGGAACCGTTGAACAATTACACGTTCTGAAGGCTACTCGTTGCGGCTACGCCTTGAAAAGGCAGATTCCAAGCTATGAAAAGGTGGTCGCGGATGAAATTTTGCCAGCCTTTCCACCACAGGCACGAAATGAAGTTGCCGCAGCGTTAAAGGGCTTGAGGCAGGACGTAACTCGTCAAGGACAAACTCTTTTCGATAATTTATACATGTACTACACAAAAACGGAACAACTGGACAGCAATACTGCTTGCGGCTTTATTACAGGGGGGTTTATTACGATGCGGAAGCTGGCCGCAGAAGCCTTCGAACGCACAAAGTTTAAACGCCCTTAAGCAACTTAAGGTGGTCAGCTATCACATTTTTGGATAGAAAACATGGGGTCATGTCTAGCAATTACACATTCAGCCTTACTCATTAGTCAACCAACCTGCCCCGCACGCGGGAGAGGGCGGAGTTGTATTAAACTGACTATTTATTAGCCCCCGCAAACCCGCACTGACGCCATGCTTCAAATACCGCTACCGCGACTGTGTTGGATAAGTTCAGGCTGCGATTATTCGGCAGCATAGGCATGCGCAGGCACTGCTCCGATGTTAACGATGCCAATATATCCGCAGGCAAGCCACGAGTTTCTGGCCCGAACAGCAACGCATCACCTGCCTGATAACTTACCTCGTGATAAGGCTGCTTGCCTTTTGTCGTGTATGCAAACAGACGCGCACCCGGCAGGGTTTGCAGGCAGGCAGCGAGGTCATCATGTACACGCAGATCGGCGTATTCGTGATAATCCAGCCCGGCTCGCCGCAACTGTTTATCATCCAGCGAAAATCCGAGCGGCCGGATCAAATGCAGTTGCGTTCCGGTGTTGGCACACAGGCGAATGACGTTCCCGGTATTAGGCGGAATCTCGGGCTGAAAGAGGATCACATTAAACATTATGGGAGCCTCTGGTTTGAATACTCTGGTTTGAATAATAACCCTATGAAGCAGAATGAGGCAATGTCCGCGCAATAACCCAGGCACTGATTTCGCGCGCGCCTGCTTTGCGTAAGGTTTGTGCCACTTCGTTCAGCGATGCACCGCTCGTCATTACATCATCCACTATGGCGACATGCTTGCCCGAAAAATCCTGCGTGCAAATGAACGCCTGACGCACGTTCTTATCTCTTTCTTTTCGTGATAACGCCGTTTGTGGCGGCGTATCGCGGCTGCGCTGGCAGGCATTCAACAGTACTGGAATATCCATCTGCCGCCCAATATGCCTTGCCAGCTCAAATGACTGATTGAAACCGCGCGCACGTAAACGCGCCGGATGCAATGGCATTGCAACAAGGTAATCAGGACGTACCGCAATACGCTGTGTCAGCTTGTCTGCAAGGCTGTTCGCCAACATCAGTTTTTCATTATGCTTCAGTGCCTGCACTAGCTTGTTGAGTGGGAAAGCGTAAGCAAACACGGCCACTGTGCGGTCAAAATGCGGCGCTTGTTGCAAGCAATGGCCACAGGTCGCGCCATCGTGCGTAGGCAGGGCACACACCGGGCAACTTGCCGCAGTCAAATAAGGTAAATCAGCATCGCAAGCGGCGCACCATACGCCATTGCGGCTGGCTGTGCCGCACAGAAAGCAGGGTTGCGCTGGCAGGGCTTGCCACAATTTTGTGCGGATGTTCAAAAAATGACGAGTCAAAATTGACAAGGTCGAGCCCTTTCATGGATGATGCCGGATCATTGTAATTCATTAGACTGTAAGCCATGACGACTCACACCGTGCAATTTAC
>JAIOPT010000020.1 GCA_021413765.1 Betaproteobacteria bacterium | reverse complement strand
TCATCTTGCCGCTCCGGCCATCGCCGATCTGGCCGCAATGGTATGGGATAACGGAAACACCTATTTTCCGGCCACTACTTGGCAGATTTCCAACATACACGGCGGCACCGGGGCAACCAATGTTATTCCAGGTACGGTGGAAATCGTATTCAATTTTCGTTTTTCAACAGCGAGTACAGTGGACGAACTAAAAGCCAAGACCCACGCCATTCTTGATCAGCACGAGCTGAATTATGAATTGGCCTGGTCACTGTCCGGCAAGCCCTATCTCACACCACGCGGTGACCTGGTAGATGCAGTGGGCGCTGCTATCAAAGAAGTAACTGGTATCGAAACTGAACTTTCCACCAGTGGCGGCACATCGGATGGGCGCTTCATAGCAGATATTTGCCCGCAAGTGATTGAGTTCGGTCCGCTCAACGCAACGATACATAAACTCAATGAATGCGTATCCGTGACCGACTTGGATGTATTGTCCGAAATCTACTGCCGCACACTGGTCAATCTTCTGGTTACTAAAATATGAGTGTGTTGCACCATTTTGACTGCACTAACGAACTTCACACCGTGCGCGACTGGCTGCGCTTTTCGGTAAGTGCATTCATTGAAGCAAAGCTCAGCTTCGGGCATGGCTCGGCCAGCGCATATGATGAAGCAGCCTACCTTATTCTGCACACCCTGCACCTACCGCTGGACACACTAAATCCTTTTCTCGATGCGCGACTAATTGCTGACGAAAGAAATGCATTGCTCGCATTGCTCAAGCAACGCGTAGACAAACGAATTCCTGTCGCCTACTTGACGCATGAAGCTTGGTTAGGGGACTTCCGCTTCTACGTGGATCAGCGCGTCATCGTGCCACGCTCATTTATCGCTGAACTGATACGGGAGCAATTTGTGCCCTGGATAGACGATACAAAGATCGTGACCAACGTGTTGGATCTATGCACTGGCAGCGGCTGCCTCGCCATTTTGGCTGCGCACGCTTTCCCAGATGCCGTAGTGGATGCTGTTGATATTTCTAGAGACGCATTGGAAGTTGCACTGCGCAATGTTGCTGACTATGGCTTGAAAGAACGTATCAATATAATAAAGTCAGATCTATTTTCCAATCTGACGGGCAAGCAATACGACGTCATCATCAGTAACCCCCCTTATGTGGATGCGCCATCCATGACCGCGTTACCGCCAGAATATCGGCATGAGCCGCAACTCGCATTAGGCAGTGGCGCAGATGGGCTGGATGCCACACGCGAAATATTGAAACATGCGGCCGACCACCTCAATCCCAATGGATTGCTGGTGGTAGAGATCGGCCATAATCGCCCCGCACTCGAAGCCGCATATCCCAATCTGCCTTTCATCTGGCTGGAGGTATCAGCAGGAGACGAGTTTGTATTCATGCTGCGGCGTGAGGATTTAATTTGAAGTAGCCGCGATTTGATCTGACACTGCACTTGAATGTGACCCGATATTACATTCTCTCCATCACCGCGATCATTCGCCAAACCTGCGGATAAACCAGGTCTTAACCAACTGGGTCAAGATCATATAGCACAGCAACATAACCGCCAGCAACAGCCAATACAGCGGTGGCAGCGCAACAAAACCGAGCGTGTCGGCCAGTGGCGAAACCGTCAGCAAAGCAGCCACTGCAACGATGATCAGCGACGTGGCAATCAGCTGCCAGCTGGCCCGACTTTCGATAAACGGAATCCTGTTTGTGCGAATAATGTGGATAATCAGTGTCTGGGTGAAGATTGATTCCACGAACCAACCGGTATGGAACAGTGCCGGATTTTGCCAGCTGTTGAAAAGATACAGCATGATGAAAAATGTCAGATAGTCAAAAATCGAACTGATCGGGCCGAAAAACAGGATAAAACGCTCGATCTCACCGATCGCCCACTTGCGCGGCTTGGTCAGCCAGTCGGCATCCACCTCGTCGGTGGGGATCGTGGTCTGCGAGAAGTCGTACAGCAAATTGTTGATCAACACCTGGATCGGCAACATTGGTAGAAAGGGCAAAAACACGCTGGCCCCGACTACGCTTAACATGTTTCCGAAGTTGGAACTGGCCGCCATCTTGATGTATTTGATGATGTTACCGAATACCCGCCGCCCCTCCAGCACACCCTGCTCTAGTATCAGCAGGTTGTTTTCCAGCAGGATGATGTCAGAGGACTCCTTGGCGATGTCGACCGCGCTATCTACTGAAATGCCTACGTCAGCAGCCTTGAGCGCGGGGGCATCATTGATGCCATCACCCATGAAGCCGACTACGTGATCCTTGCTCTGTAATGCGCGGATGATACGCTCCTTGTGCGCCGGAGCAAGCCGCGCAAACACACTGCTTGCGGCTACGGCAACAGCAAGTTCGTCATCGTTCATTGCCTCGATTTGAGAACCGAGCAACAAATTCTCGACCGGCATGCCCACCTCCTTGCAGATGTATGAGGTGACAATTTCGTTATCGCCAGTCAGAATTTTGACGTCCACGTTCAGTCTGTGCAGCCGTTTCAAAGCCTCGGTAGCGGTGTCCTTGGGTGGGTCGAGAAAGGCCAGAAAACCCAGCAAGATCAGGTCCGACTCATCCTTGACCGCGTACACCGGCTCATCCGATGCGCCCTGCATTTGCTTGTAAGCCAAGGCTATCACGCGGAAACCTTGACCATTTAGCTCATCCGCAAGCTGTCGGCGTCTAGTGTCATGCTCGGCCTGAACAGCAATCACCTCTCCATTCAGTTCCACTCTCGTGCACAGATTCAGAACTTCTTCGACGGCGCCTTTGCAGATCAGCGTATTCAGTCCGCTTTCATCTTCCACCACCACCGACATCCGGCGCCTTACGAAGTCGAACGGAATTTCGTCTATCTTTCGGTATTTCTCCTGCACTTGCAGGTGTTGTTCCAGCTCCTCATGCTTGAGGATGGCCTCGTCCAGCAGGTTCTTCAAACCGGTGTGATGAAAACTGTTCAGGTAGCCAAAATGCAACACCTTCTCGCTGTCTTTGCCGTTCACGTCCAAGTGCTTTTCCAGCACGATCTTGCCCTGGGTAATCGTACCGGTCTTGTCGGTACACAGCACATCCATCGCACCGAAATTCTGAATGGCATTTAAGCGCTTTACGATCACTTTTTTGCGCGCCATAGCCAGTGCCCCCTTGGACAAGTTGACCGTGACTATCATCGGTAGCATTTCGGGCGTCAGTCCAACTGCCACGGCCATAGCAAACAGAAATGCTTCCGTCCAGTTGTGTTTGCTCAGCCCGTTGAGCAGAAAGACGGTCGGCACCATAACGGCGATAAACAGGATCATCAGCCAAGTAAATTTGTTGATGCCCTTGTCGAAGCTGGTCAACTGACGCTGTCCAACTATACTGGCAGCCAGCGACCCCAAGTAAGTTTGCTTGCCGGTACAAATGACCACCGCCGTTGCGGCACCACTTTCCACGTTGGTGCCCAGGAAGCAAATATTCGCGAGTTCCAGCGGGTTGTGAACATCGGCAGGGGCAGCGTCGGCCCTCTTTTCCACCGGCAGAGATTCGCCAGTAAGCGCCGCCTGATTGAGAAACAAGTCTTTAGCGGACAGCACCCTGACATCAGCCGGCGTCATATCACCGGCTGCCAGCCGGATGATATCGCCGGGCACTAACATCTTTAGTGGAACTTCTGTTTCTTTGCCGTCTCGCACCAATGTAGCCGTGTTGCTAACCATTGCCTTAAGTTTTTCGGCAGCATTATCGGCGCGCATCTCTTGCACAAAACGCAACACAATTCCCAGAATTACCATCACGAAAATTACGACCGTCGCGCGCAAGTCGCCGGTCAGAAAAGAAAGAACGCCCAGCGCTATGAGCAACAGTACCAATGGATTCTTGACATTGCTTAGCAGGCGGATCAAGGCAGATAACCGCTGCTCCCGGGCAATCACATTCAGCCCATATTGCTTCAAGCGAACATCGGCTTCAGCCTGCGTCAGGCCATCTAGGCGCGATGCTAGCTGTTGCAAAACAGCAGCTGCATCGGTACGCCCCATTTCCAGCAATTGACTAGAAATATGCGCATCTTTCCCGTTAGCAGGATTAGCTATGCTTGTATTAGCTAGCTGTGGTGATGATTTCATGGTTATTCCTCAACCCGGTTGAAACTGGTTATGCAGACGTGGCATTAATAATTTGTGTGATGCGTGCCCCAAATATTCGGACCTTTCACGATCTAGACAAAACCTTCAGCTTACACTGGTACTGAATCGAACACTCAATCCCTTTTTGACCGCTGGTATGACGCCGGGACGAAGGCCTGCACGATAACACTGCGGTAGTCCAAGAACGGCTTTCGCCTATGGACAATAAGTCACACTGGGCTTCGCGACACAAGGCCTTGATATTACTCTACGAAGTAGCCGACATCACTGAATTTTGCATGAAAGCCTGTAAATTGCTTGATACATAAATCTATTGCAAAAATCTGTACCCTAACTCAGATAAGACAGTACCGTATAAAATTACCCATCAAACCGTGATCATTAATAAACCATATTTGATTGGACTTCTTTTACTGACCGGCTGCATATCATCTCCAAATAACGCCCATCCCCGAACAGATACAGACAGATAAGAGCCGCATACAGAACGCGTAGAAATCGAGTTGCATATATTTCCGGCAAGGTGCCGTAAAGAAAGGCAGTGCTAGCTCTGCGCACCAGTTTCGCGCAGCGCTACAAATCCGTTGCGTGGTGTGATCATCATAAAAAGCTCATTGCAGCACGTAAAAAACGAAGCGTTATGCACGTTAAGTCCATATAAGGCATAGTGATGACTGGCGATCCATTGTATACATATACCAATGATCTAGTCATAATTGGTCGGCGGCAATGGCCACTCACCAGCAAGGGAAATAAATTGCATCTATCTCGAACGATAATCAGCTTGGCCTGCCTGTGTTTAGCCAACCCTGCCAAGGCACTGGCACCAACTCAGATTTTTTCTCAGGCCAGTCCCTCTGTCGTCGTTCTGGAGACATTCGATGAAAAGAATCAGCGCTTGGGATCGCACACCGCCACCGTGATCGAGCCAGAACGTTTGGTGGCTACATGCGACGTTCTGGAAACGGCGGCAACTTTACGCGTGGCGACAACCACTGGAAGCGTTATCTCCCGCGTGACTGCCCGGGATCGGGAACGGAATCTCTGCCTTATTTCTGCCCCCGGGCTTACCGCCGTTCCGATCCCTAAGCTGACTCAGATACTTCCCGTCGGCAGCCGAGTTTTTGCCATGTCCAACGCCTTGGGGTTGGGAATAGGAATTTCCGAAGGAGTAATTTCCGGTATTCGAAATTTCTCTCCGGGTGCCTACGTCCAGTTCTCAGCTCCCATCTCGCCAGGTTCCGAAGGCGGTGCCCTAGTAGACGATGGCGGACAATTGGTTGGCATCATCGACTACCGCCGCCGAGACGGCCAGAATGTGAATTTTGCTTCGATGGCGCAGTGGATTAGTGAAATCGAGCCCCGGGCCTTAGCAAGCGAGGCTCGGCTGAAGCGTTTCGACCGGGCCATGGCACTGTCGAAACAACAGCAATGGAACGACTTGCAGGCAATGGCGGCGACTTGGCCCAGCGAAGAACCCGAGGCCAAGGATGCATGGCGGTTTGTCGTCGCGGCGGCGAGAGAGCGAGGCGACACCGAGGCCGAACTACAAGGATGGAAGGCACTTTACCGGATCGATTCGTCATCGATCGAAGCGGGGACAGGCCTTGGCCGGGCATTCATGGCAAGCGGCAAGACGCGGGAGGCGCTTGATCTGGCACGACAACTGCAGACCACGCACCAACAAGATGCCATGTGCTGGCTGTTTTTGGCGCAGGCGCAACAAGTCTCCGGGCAGACGCGAGACGCCGAACAGTCCTATCGCCGGGCAGTGGAACTCGATCCCTGGCTGATCGATGCCTACCGCGGTACGGCGGTTCTGGCGCAAATGCGTGGCGACAGCCAGACGGCAATTGCTGTCTGGAAGCGTTTGTCAGGACTTTTTTCGAACCAGCTCTGGCCCCGCACTGGCCTCGCCGGCGCCTATCTGGCTGCAGGCAAACCTGCACTCGCATGGTCGACGCTAGGGCAGGTAGCCGACAGCGATACCGACAACGCCCTGGTCTGGTACCTGAGAGGTGTCACGCTCTTCCGCATCGGGTGTCCGGAACAGGCGATCCAGGCCTACCGGAAGAGCCTTGATCACAAATTGGCCAATGCTGACTGGGCCTGGGCAGGGATCGCCTCGGCCTTGTCGGAAATACACCGCTTCCCGGAGGCCATCGACGCGATCCGTTCGGCGGTGCAAGCGGCTCCGGCCAACGACGAATGGCGTTACCAGCTGGCTATCAATCTCAAGGATGGTGGGCGTGCCAACGAGGCACTGGCGATCACCGCCGACTTGGTGGAGAAAAAACCGGAAGAGGCGAAGAACTGGCGCCAGCACGGGTTTGTGCTGGCCGAGCTGGAGCGGACCGCAGAAGCCATACCCGCCATGGAGAAGTCCCTGCAGATCGAATCCCGCCAGGCCAAACTTTGGGCTGCGCTGATTGAGAGTTATCAGATTGCCGGCCGCCGGGACGACGCCAAGCGAGCCTACGAGCAACTTCGGAGCATTGATGGAGCGATGGCTGAGAGCTTGTATCGCGAGGCGATCCTACCTTATGAGGAGCGGCTGTAATGAACTTGCCGTCCAAAGCTATCGTCATCGGATGCGGAGTATCCCTAGCCGCCGCTGCCTTTGCCGAAGCCCCGGCTGAAAATGCGCAGCGTGTTTTTGCCAAGGTCGCGCCGTCCTTCGTAACCGTTCGGGTTCTTGATGAGCAAGGGGTCGACGCGGGGCATGGCAGCGGCGTCGTCGTTGGCGCGGGATTGGTCGCAACTAACTGTCACGTAGTGCGGGAGGCCGCCAGTCTGCAGGTTGATAGCGTATCGGGGCAATTCGCGGGCAAGTGGATACGTCAGGACCCGCTGCGAGATATCTGCATCCTCGCAGTGGACGGGCTTTCCGCGCCAGTGGCAAGCCTACGCAGCGCCGCGTCCCTAGTGGTCGGGGAGCCGGTGTTTGCCGTCGGCAACCCACTTGGATTCGGGGTGGCGGTAAGCTCGGGACAGGTTGCCGTTGTCGATACGAAAAATGGGCCGCCGGTGGTAATCGCCAGCGCCGCCCAGTCGCCCGGATCGAGCGGCGGCGGCCTGTTTGACCGGGAAGGTCGCTTGGTGGGAATTACGACGGCCGTGCTGGGGATCGGCCAAAACCTCAATTTGGTGCTGTCGGCGGATGGACTGGATCGAATCGCCGTGTCGGGAAGTCCGCCCCGCCCTCCCGCCGCGCCGCCGGCACCGGAACGCCGCTGGGAGGACGAGGCCACCGCCCTGCAACGATCAGGTGAATGGGTCAAGCTGGAGAGCTTGGCCCGATCATGGAGCGCGGTGCAGCCATCGTCCGCCGTCTCGCTGACATTTCTCGGGTTCGCCCAACATGTCCTTAATCGAAACGAGGAAGCGGTCACTAGCTTGCACCGAGCCCTCGACCTCGACGATCACTTCGCTTTTGCTTGGCTGTCCTACGCTAAAGCCTTGCGAGCGGTCGGGCGTCTCACAGAGGCAAATGAGGCTCTCAATCGGGCCGAGGCCGTGCGGCCGAGCTACGCTGAACCCAGTGCCGCGCGAGCCGACTGGCTGCGCCAGGATGGGCGCCTCGACGAAGCGCGCCAGCAATTCAAAGAATCGCTACGCCTCGCACCAGGCAGAAGCCATATATGGCGCTTCCTCGGGGTGATAGAGGATGCGCGTGGCGACAAGCTCGAGGCACAGCGCGCTTTTCAGACCGCCCTGCGCTTGGGGGATGCAAATGCAGACTTACAGCAGCGCCTGGCTCAACTGCTGGCGGGTTCCGGGAAGGCCGACGATGCTAGCCTGATCACAGCCCAGGGCCGCCAGGGGAAGAATGAAAGCGCCATGACCCATGTTGCCATCGGCCTGGCCGAAATGCAGCGTAAACGGCTGGGGCCAGCAGAGGACGCTCTGCGCAAAGCCATTGTCCTGGCACCTGATCTGGCGGTTGCCTGGAATGGGCTGGGCTCCGTCCTGCGCCTTACCGGCAGGGCGGCAGAGGCGGAAAAAGCCTTCGACCAGACGCTCACACTATCCCCGGATGCTGCCGAGACGCTGACCAATCGCGCCATACTCCGCCGCGAATTTGGGCGCAGGGATGCTGCGCTGGAGGATGTCCGCCGTGCCATCGCAGTCGATGCGGCGTATGTTTCGGCCTGGGGCCTGTACGGAACGCTGCAGATGGAGGCGAGGAATTTTCGCGAAGCAGCGATTGCCTTTGCCAAGATCGACGGCTTGGGTAAAGCCACTGCCGAGTATCTTGTATCCTTCGGGGAGACTCAGTCCGAGATGGGAGATGTAGAGGGCGGGCTCAAAACCTTGGCTCGCGCCGAGGCATTGGATCCCAATCTCGTGCGAATGTGCCTTTCCACAGCGAAGGTGCTGGTTCGCAAGGGCGATGTTGAAAAAGCCATGGTTTACTGGGAGCGTGCGCTCAAGGTCGAGCCTACCAACCCCGTTGCTTGGAGCAGCAAAGGCTACGGCCTGATGAAGCTAGGGCGCTTACCGGAGGCTGTGGAAGTGCTGGAAACGACGGTCAGGCTGGCGCCGGATGTTTCCAACGGCTGGATCAACCTAGGCGAAGCCCAATTGCGAAGTCGGAATCTGAGTCGTGCCATCCAGGCACTGGAAATGGCCATCATACTCGCGCCGCAAGCGGCGGATGCCAGACTTTTCTTGGCCGTGGCCTACCTCGGTTACCGGCAGCCGGAAAAGTCACGGGAGCAGTCAGAACAACTACTCGACAAGCAACCCAACTTCGCTCCGGCCCTCGGCCTGCTCGCCATGACCTACTTGCTGGAAGGCAATGTCTTGGCCGCCAAGGCCCCCTATCTCAAGTTGCAAGCGGTGGCGCCTGCCATTGTGCCCGCAACCTTAGGAATCAAGCCAACGCCAGCGGCGTGGCAGCAGCGAAGCTACTTCCAGAATAAATATTGCCCGGCGGAATCGCTCCGTCGGTTTTGGCGGTAACTTGCTAGTCTCCTGTAATTTGGACATTGCGCGGGCCCGAACAAGCGAAATAACAACTACTCATATTACTTAGAAGTGACATACACTTTAAGAGAAATTTCACTGTTGCCTGACGAATCGTAGGCTTTAGTGTGCAGGCGATACTTCACCCCTAGGTTTCTTGGCACAGACCATGTACAGGTGTAAGCAGAGGTTGAGTCTGAACAAACCAGCTTATCATTAACATAGAATTCAACTTTCATTACTTGAACGTTGTCAGACGCTGAACCATTGATTGTAAATTGACTTCCTCTTGTTACATATTGTCCATCGGCAAGGTTTACAATTGATGTCGTTGGCGCAATCGTATCGGCTTGTGCTGGATCATTTTGAGCTACAGTGTACAAGGCTTCCACGCCTTGGCTTGACGTCAGCATTTTACTACCCGAATGCCCCACACCAGGAACGACCGAGCGGGTGTGTTTCGACGTGGGATAGTAAGCTTGTATGTAATTCGAGTACGCCGTGCCACGCTCGTAACGGTTAATCCCTTGCAGATTTGCGGAACAGGTTGTATCCATTCCGTCAGCGCTGGTGTCCGCATCGCCAAGTAAGTAAGTTAAGCGGCGGCCGATATATTGAGCAATAATTTGATAATCTGTGAGGCTCGAATTCTTTATGTAGGTGTTCGGATCGATAAGTCCATATCCCCACTCATTCCAGTAATTACAACTTGCCAAAATTGGGATTGCGAAGTTGATGAGGCTACCCGAGATTGGCCTTAGATCATTAAGATATGCATAAGACGAAGGATTCGCCGAGACGTAACCAAAAGCGAGATTCAAGCCTTGGTTATTCACATTTCCAACGAGGGCATAGCGATGCGCGAACTGCCCACCGGCAGAATGGCCAGCGATAACAACACTTTTTAGGTTCGGGAAGTGTCCAGATTTGGCAATCGACTCCACGATCTTATCAATGACCTGATATGAGCTAGTACTCGAAGGCCCTGCTGATTGCCCACCCATTACCCAATCATTCAGCGCAGCAGAGCCGCTGCTTCGATCCCAATAAAGATCAGTTGCATTTTTTAAGTCATTTTGCTCCCGAAATGCTGGACTTATGATAATTGTACGATCAAAGCGCCCAGCCTTTTGCGCGGCTGTCACCGCATAAGTGAAATAATCTTCGGGGTTACGGTCGCGCCCGTGCAACACAATGATCGCGTGATCAACATTGCAATGATCTTTATTGAGTGAAAAATTACGCCAAACTTCAACCGTGTCTTGTTGAATACTGAAGCGTTCAGAGCACGAAGGGCTATTCGATGCGCACGCCAGCTCTGCCGAATCTATGCATGCCGATGCGAACGAATTCACCATAAAATTGGTCGCGAAAATAAAAATTGAGAGCATGATCGACTTCATTTTTTCCTCCTGGCGTAGTGCTGAATGGCGGCTTTCGCACCTGCCTGCCCCGTTTACCAATGATGGTCCTCTAACATGAACTGCTAAATTAAATTTATCAGCAAATCATGAAATTACAGCAACAAAATACCATCTTTGGATGAAGACACACTAGCTTAGCTGATAGACGTAGTAGTTTAGGAATGCCATCCAATTCACGCACGCTCTCTGCACCCAGCTCTTTTAGCCGAGCAATCACATCCTGCACCAGCACTTCCGGGGCGGAGGCTCCGGCCGAGATACCGATATGTAATTTTCCGGACAGCCATTCTGCTTGCAATTCTCCTGCATTATCAACCAGGTAGGCTGGAACGTTCATGTTATGCGCCACTTCGCGCAAGCGGTTGGAATTAGAACTGCTGGGCGAACCCACCACGATTACCACGTCGCATTGGCTAGCCAGATTCTTGACCGCATCCTGACGGTTCTGAGTTGCATAGCAAATGTCATTCTTCCTGGGGCCGGCAATTCCCGGGAAACGCGTCTTGAGCACTGTGATGATGGCAGCGGTATCATCCATGGATAGAGTAGTCTGGGTGACAAAGGCGATATTATTTGGGTCTTTCACCTCCAAAAGGTGCGCGTCTGCAGGCGACTCCACCAGATACATGCTGCCATCGCCCTGCCCCATCGTGCCTTCCACTTCAGGATGTCCGGCATGCCCGATCATTATAATTTCCCTGCCCCGCTCGCGCAGGCGCGCAACTTCGGTATGCACCTTGGTTACCAGCGGGCAAGTTGCGTCAAATATCGTAAACCCGCGTGCTGACGCTTCGCTTCGTACTGCTTGCGATACACCATGTGCGCTGAAAATGAGGATACTGCCAGTTGGCACATCAGCTAAATCATCAATAAACACTGCGCCTTTTTTTCGCAAGTTGGCAACCACGAACTCGTTGTGTACCACTTCGTGGCGCACATAGATTGGGGCGCCATGCAAGGTCAGTGCACGCTCGACCATTTCGATGGCGCGATCAACGCCAGCACAGAAACCGCGGGGATTAGCGAGTAATAATTCCATTCTATCTTTTCAATATCAATGAAAAATGCCTGTAAAAATTCTGATTTACTGTGCCTGCATATCAGACATATGCAGCACTGAGAATTGTTTAGCGCAGTACATTTGGAAAGTTCTGAATGTTTAGTAGCACCTTAATTTGCTTTTCTCGCGAAGGCAGGATCGCATCCTATGATTTTTTTATGAAACTTTCCCACAGCAACAAACCCGCGCCACAGGTAACTGCTGAATCTGCAATGTTAAATGCTGGAAAATGGTAAGTGTTCCAGTAAAAATCCAGGAAGTCCACCACATAGCCGTAAACAGCGCGGTCTATCAAGTTTCCCAGTGCACCACCTAGTATCAATGACAGCGCAAAACAGAACAGTTTTTCCTGTTTATGTTTGCGCAGTAGCCAAATTATCCATACCGAAGCAGTCACGGCGATGGCGCTGAAAAACCAACGTTGCCAGCCTCCAGCATTACTAAGAAAGCTGAACGCAGCACCACTGTTATGCACTAGTACCAAGTTAAAAAAATCTGTCACCGCCACACTCTCGCCGTAGACAAAATTCTGGCTTATCCACAGCTTAGAGACCTGATCGAGAATGATTATTATCGTTGCCAAGCTTAACCAGTGTATCAACCCGACACCGCCCCCAGCTGGCTTCGTCATTCTTTTTCCATAAGAGATAGAAGGGGATAAAGTATTTGCTTAAGCATACTTCCGCTCCTCACCGTCGTCAGATAAATTACTGACGCAGCGCCCACATAGAGTAGCGTTTTGAGGATCAATGCCTACATCGGCGCGGTAATGCCAGCAACGTTCGCACTTGATATTTTTGCTCGGCGTCACTTCAATGCGCTCTTCTGCTTCAGATGTGACGCGATGCATGGTGGCACGCGAAGTGATCAGAACAAAACGCAGGTCATCCCCTAGGCGGGAAAGTGCATCGAAATTTTCATCCGCTGCATATATTTCCACCTCAGCAGCCAGCGCCTGGCCAATAAGCCCGGCAGCGCGCACCTCTTCAATGTGCTTATTAACTCTGGCACGCCAGTTACATATTATTGACCAATTTTGAACTAACACTTGACCGTCTGTTTTCGGCAAATCTGGCAGGGAAAGCCACACCTGCTGAAACACGCTCACATCCTGCTGGGCACTCAATACCTCCCACGCTTCTTCTGCGGTGAAGCTGAGTATCGGCGCCATTAATCTCACCAGACTATGGCTAA
>JAIOPT010000039.1 GCA_021413765.1 Betaproteobacteria bacterium | reverse complement strand
TTGTTCAGATTATTGGTGGTTTGTTCCAGTATGTTGCGTGTTTCGGCCAGCGCCTGTTCGCGCGTCTGACGCTGTTGCAGTGCCTCCTGCAATTGTTGCTTGCTAGTGCCATCTTCTATATTGTCTAACGCAGCATGATTTTGTATTAAAGTTTGTTCTAACTGCGCCAGTGTTAATCCGATCTGTCTAATATTGTGTTCTAGATCGGCGATTTTTTCCGTGCACGTCTTGGCATAAAAACGGGCTTCCTGCAATTCGTGCTGCGTTTTTTGTGAGCGTTCGCGCTGTTGACGTAGCGTAGATTCCTGAGTGGCAGCTTGCAGCCTCACCTGTTCAACCTCTACCTGCTGTGCCGCAATGCTTACACGCAGAATGTCCATGCGCTCAGCGATTTCCTGATGCTGGAATTGCTCTTCAGCAGACTGTTCGGCTAGTTCCTGCAATTCGCGCGCGATCTGCGCGGCGCGCTCGTGACTGCGTTCGTTGGCTTGGGTGAGTTTTAGAATCTGTACCTGTATTCCATGTTGGCGCTGTTGCAATTCGCTGTCTGTCGTGCGCAAGAGCGCGATGCGGCTCTCGATAGCGTGATAGGTTTCCTCTGCTAGTGCTGCCTGGCGTTTGCCATGATCCAATGACTTCGCCTGCTGCTGTGCTTCCTCCTGTAAGCGCTCAATTTCACGTTGCCGCGCCAGTAGGCCATGCACCTGGTTGTCCGGAGCATGGAACAGCACGCTATGCGCGCCAATCAGGTGTCCCTGCGGCGTCACTAACCAGGCGCCGGCAGGCAATCGTTCACGTAAGCTCAATCCTAGTGTCAGCGTTTCCGTGACATACACACCAGACAACCAGTCCGTCACCACGGGCGCAGCTTTTGGATCCTGGTAGCTTACGAACTGCCCCAGCGGGGTCAGTCCAATATCTTGTTGGGCTTTGAAGTTTTGCGCTCCGTCCGCTGTGAATACAGCCAGCCTGGCCGGTGGCGCATCGCTCCAACGCGCAGCATTGTCAAGGTGGGGCAGGGCTAGCGCATTGAGCCGTTCGCGCAAAACGGCTTCCAGCGCATCTTCCCAGCCTGTCTCAATGCTGATGGATTGCCACAGGCGCGGCAGTTGGTCCAATTGGTGTTCGGTTAACCAGGGCTTCAGGTTTTTGTCGTTATCGACCTGTTTCTGAAGCTGCTGCAACGCGGAAAGTCTCGCCTCCACCTGCGACAATTGCCGTTCCAGTTCCTGCATTGCGATGCGCTGGTTGCGCCGTGCCGTATCAGCGCCCGGCAATTGCGCCTGAAGTTGCGTCAACTGTTGCTGTTGCTCGTTGCGTTCAATCTCCATCTCGACGAATAGAGACTGCGCCTCTGCCAGCGTTTCGCTATCCACCTGCGGGAGGTTGTCCCGTTCCAGCAGCAAACGCGAGCGACGCGCTTCCAGTTGTTGCACATTGCGTTGGATATGTTCGCGTTGCGTATCGGCCAATTGCAGTTGTTGTTGTGAGATCAGCTGTTCGCGTTGCATCGTGTTGTGGCGCTCCAGTTCGGTGCGCGCTGCTTCTTCCGCTTGCGGCAGATGGTGTGCTTCGGAATTCGCGCGGCTTTCCCAGCTCTCAACCCGGATGTCGGCTTCTTGTTGTTGTTGCTGCCAATGTGCCAGTAAAGTCTCCACGCCTTGCAACTGAATGCGCTGCTGTTCGACCTGCAACTTGCTATTGGCCGTCTGTTGGGTCAAGCGTGCGCGTTGATCGTTGATATGGGCAATCTGCTGCTCGAGCCGCGCAATCTCTGCATTGGCGGCATATAGCTCGCCCTGCTTGGCATGCAGCGTATCAGCCTGCGCGAAATGTTCACTGCGCGTGTATTCCAGTTGGCTTTCCAATTCACGCAGACGGGCAGTCTCAGCTTCCAGCTCGTTTTTTGTTTTCTCCATTCCTTGGACAAAACGCCCTCGGCGAGACTCGGCTTCCTGTTTATTCACCAGCCACAGCAATTGTTGCGTGGTGTCGCGTTTCGATTCCAGTTCGCGGTAATGCGTGGCTACCGCTGCTTGTTCGGTCAGATGGGCAAGTTGCTTGGTCAACTCCAGCAGGATGTCATCAACGCGTAGTAGGTTGTCGTGCGTATCGGCAATGCGAAGTTCAGTTTCGCGGCGGCGGTCGCGGTATTTAGATACGCCCGCAGCCTCCTCCAGAAATATGCGAAGCTCTTCCGGTTTAGCCTCAATGATGCGCGAAATCATGCCCTGTTCGATAATGGCGTAAGCTCGTGCGCCTAGCCCGGTGCCCAAGAAAATATCGGTTATATCCTTGCGCCGCACATGCTGATTGTTGATGTGGTAACTGGAATCACCGTCGCGCAGCAGCACGCGCTTGATGGAGATTTCGGCGTAGCTTGACCATTGGCCGGCAGCTTTGCCTAAACTGTTATCGAAGATCAGCTCGACACTCGCGCGTGAAACCGGTTTGCGCTTGCCGGAGCCGTTGAAAATGACATCTTGCATGGATTCGCCGCGCAGCGCTGAAGCGCGAGATTCGCCCAGCACCCAGCGCAGCGCGTCAATGATGTTCGATTTTCCGCAGCCATTCGGGCCGACAATGCCGACGACTTGCCCGGATAGAGCAATATGGGTGGGATCAACGAAGGATTTGAATCCAGCGATCTTGATGTGAGAAAGACGCAATTTCAATCAGTTGGCCATTATAATGCGTTGTATTCTAACTGACCCTCAAGGCATATCAAAATGAGCGCTCTGCCCAGCAAAACCGTGGCCAGCAAACTTCTGGAAACTTTCGCCAATCCCAACCCCGTGCGGGATTACCACATTCACATGGAAATCCCGGAGTTTACCTGTCTCTGTCCCAAGACCGGCCAGCCCGATTTTGCTACATTAATCCTCGATTACATCGCGGATACGACCTGCGTTGAACTGAAAAGTCTCAAGCTTTATATCTGGTCATTCCGCAATGAAGGGCATTTCCATGAAGACGTTACCAATCGCATTCTGGATGATTTGGTCGCCGCCATCCAGCCACGCTTCATGCGCCTTACCGCCAAATTTTATGTTCGTGGCGGCATATTCACCAACATAGTGGCGGAACACCGGATGCCAGGTTGGCAAGCGCAGCCGCTAGTGGATCTGATGCAGTTTCAGACGCAGTCGAATACGCGAGGCTAGTTGGCTATAGTTTGGGAAACGGGTGCCGCAGCATTAGCTAATTTAATTTAGGAGAAACAGATGGCTGGTCAACCTGAAATTACCAACATGGCTATGTTTTGCGATTTTGAAAACATTGCGTTAGGGGTGCGCGACGCCAAATATGCACAGTTCGACATCAAGAAGGTGCTTGAACGCTTACTGCTCAAGGGCAGTATTGTCGTCAAAAAAGCTTATTGTGACTGGGATCGTTACAAGGAATTCAAGGCGACGATGCATGAAGCGGCTTTTGAATTGATCGAGATTCCGCATGTGCGCCAATCAGGTAAAAATTCTGCTGATATCCGCATGGTCGTCGATGCGCTGGATCTTTGCTATACCAAATCCCATGTTGATACTTTCGTCATTATCAGCGGTGACTCGGATTTTTCTCCATTGGTTTCAAAGCTGCGAGAGAACAACAAATATGTGATCGGGATTGGTGTCAAGGACTCGACTTCTGATTTGCTCAGCGCCAATTGCGATGAATTTATTTTTTATGATGATCTGGTGCGTGAGCAAGAAGCACAGAAAAAACGCGCTGCGAAAAAATCTCCGGCAAAAGCGCCTGCCGGCGGCACGACGAAAAAATCAATATTGAAGACTGAAGATGACAAGCGGCAGGAAGCGCTCGACTTTATTGTCGAAACCATTGAAGCATTGATTGCCGAACGGGGGGAGGAAAAAGTATGGTATTCCATGGTCAAGCCAACCATGCAGCGCCGTAAGCCGGGCTTTGCTGAATCGGCTTATGGCTATCGTTCCTTCAAAGAATTGGTGGAGGACGCGCAGAAGCGCAATCTGCTCATAATGGTGCGTGATGAAAAAACAGGTCAATTCACCATACGTTTACCAGCGGCGGAGGAATAACAGAGCCACGAGCAATCCGTAAACTCGGAGTCTAAATTCAATTTGCGGATTCATCGCATTTCATCCGGCGCACGCCGAGGCTATCAAAATAGGCTGATCATTTAAATGAAACCATTTGTTTCTTTTTCAACGTTGTCGCCGGTGAATCTGCGACGCGTGCTGGTGCTCAAGAACATCGCCGTGGTCGGTCTGACGCTGGCGGTGCTGGTGGTTGCCAAAGGTATGGGAATGCCGTTGCCATTCGCAGTGATCGGCACCGTGCTGCTGGTTCTCAATATACTTACTTGGGTCCGGTTTAAACTGCCATGGCCAGTGCAGGAAGTTGAAGTGTTCGGACAGTTGGTGCTGGATGTTCTGTTGCTGAGTACGCTGCTCTATCTGGCTGGGGGCACCACCAATCCGTTTGTGTTGCTGCTATTGTTGCCGCTCACCATAGCCGCTGCCACGCTGTTGGCTATCTATGCCTGGTTGTTGGCCGCATTAATCGTGGCCTGTTATACGTTCTTGATGTTCGTTTACATCCCGCTACCGCATTTTCATATTGACCACGTTGCTCGCCTAGACTCAAGTGCCTGGTTTATGTGGTTCGGTTTTGTGCTGGGCGTGGGGTTGGTCGGCTATTATGTGGTGAAGATGGGCAACACCTTGCGCGAACGCGAGCGCATGCTGGCGGAAGTGCGTGAAAGCGTGCTGCGTGATGAGCATCTGGTGGCGCTCGGCGCGTTGGCAGTGGGGGCAGCGCATGAATTAGGCACGCCGCTGGGCACAATGGCGGTAGTGCTTAAAGAACTCGAGCACCAGTACGCGACGCAACCGGAATTGGTACAAGAGTTGCACTTGTTGCGTGACCAGGTTACGCGTTGTAAAAATACACTTTCCAACATGCTTTCGTCCACAGAACAAGCGCGTGCGGAAAGTGGTTACAGCATTGCGCTTGATAATTATTTTGCAGACTTGCTTGCGCAATGGCGCAGCATGCGTCCCTCGGCGCAAGTAAGTTATCGCTGGACGGGC
>JAIOPT010000038.1 GCA_021413765.1 Betaproteobacteria bacterium | reverse complement strand
CGAATATATTCCTTAAGATCAACAGGCCATCGAGATGATTCCACTTGGGTAAGTGCCAGATAGGTATTCATATCTTCTTCCATACCCTGTAGCAGTTCGAACACTTTCTCACGGTTTGTCACTGTGGAGCGTATGGCTTTGAAAAGTTCGGGCTGCTTGACAAAGGTATGGCGGCTAATCCAGTACATCAGCAAAAAATCGGGGAAATTTTCACCTCCCAATCGGACTACCATTGCTTCCCATCGATCTTCCAATACTTTCATTTCATGCAAATGATCCTTATCCGCATACAGCACAGAAAGAAGATGGTTTTTCAGCAAATCTGTTGAGGATATACGTATGCCACGTGCATTGAGCGTTTCAAATACTTTATAAGTATTAAGCTCATCAGTAACACTGATAACAGTAAAAAAAAGCCTGTCACTAATTGATTCAACAAGACTTGCCAACGTTATTCCCTCATCCCCGCCAGCAATTTTTGTATATTCGCTCATTTTGATGGCAAACCATTCAAATGCATTGCACAGTCTACGCTCAGATTCCTTACAACCAATCTGAGGTAAATGATTCAGCGGGATCAGGTGATTTTGAAAATACATATCGTTATCACGATTGAGTGTGAGCTTGGTTCGCGGCACTAGCGTTACAGGATCAAGATAAGCAATGTAGGTTTGACGAATTTGATCCATACGTTGCTGATTATTTTCTGGATCGTTTTTCTCTGCGATCAATCGCGTTAAATTCTTGAGTGCAGCTAATATAATCAGCATGAGGGTCGTCAAGCGCTGCTGACCTTCAATCACATCGAAGGTCCTGTTATCTGTCGATTGCAACACAAGGCAGCCCATATAGTGCACCGGCTCGCCATCAGCCTGAATAACTCCTGTAATATCTGCCCACAAATCTTCCCATTCATTTTCTGACCAGCTATAGTCCGGCTGAAAATGAGGTATGCGGTAACTCAAGCCACCACTGATTAACTGGCGATATGTATTATTTACCGTTTTAAAATTAGTTGCAGACACGCTACATATCTCCTGATCAGTACACCCGCGCCTTAAGCGGAAATGATTCCACTGTCAACGGCTTCAGCCGAACCGGCTTGTAATCCAGTTTTTTCCCTTCGCTAAAATACAGCGAATGCTTCAACCAGTGGTCGTCGTCACGCTCTGGGAAGTCATCCCGCGCGTGACCGCCACGACTTTCTTGCCTCGCTGCAGCGGAAACCATGGTGGCTTGCGCTACTTCGATTAGGTTGTCGAGTTCCAATGCCTCCACGCATGCAGTATTAAACACCTTGCTCTGATCATTAATCATGGTATTTTTAACACGCTCTGCCACTGTGTGAATCTTTTCCACGCCTTGAGTTAATAGATCAGGGAATCGAAATACACCGCAATGATTTTGCATCACGCGTCGCATCTCCGCTCCCACTTCGGCCACACTCTCACCATTTTTTTGTGATTGCAGCCTTGCAAGGCGCGCCAGCGGACGATCAGCGGCATCGTGCGGCAATGGTTTGGGGTGCGGGTTACGCTGCAAGTCCTCGATAATCTGTCGCGCCACCTCACGCCCAAACACCAGTAAATCAAGCAATGAATTACAGCCCAGCCGGTTAGCACCATGCACCGACACGCAAGCGCATTCGCCCACCGCATAAAACCCCTGCACCACTTCTTCCGGCCCAGTTTTGTAAGGAGCGACCACTTGACCATGATAATTAGTAGGAATCCCACCCATCATGTAATGCGCAGTAGGCACCACTGGAATGGGATTTATGGCCGGATCAACATGCGCGAATTTTAACGAAATCTCGCGGATACCAGGCAGACGCTGGCGGATGACATCATCACCAATGTGATCAACCTTCAATAAAACATGATCGCCATGTTTGCCACAGCCGCGTCCTTCCTTGATCTCAGTAGCAATGGCGCGTGATACCACGTCGCGGCTGGCAAGGTCTTGTGCATTTGGCGCATAGCGCAGCATAAAGCGCTCACCGTCCTTGTTGATAAGATAGCCACCCTCACCGCGTACACCTTCGGAAATCAGCACGCCCGCGCCGTACACGCCAGTGGGATGGAACTGAAAAAATTCCATGTCTTCCAGCGGAATACCGGCACGAGCTGCCATGCCGAGGCCGTCGCCGGTATTAATGTAAGCATTGGTGCTAGCCTGAAAAATGCGCGCCGCACCCCCGGTAGCAAACAGCGTGGCGCGTGCCTGCAAAATCATCACTTCGCTGGTTTCAATTTCCATCGCCACCACGCCAAGCACATCGCCATCTTCGTCGCGAATCAAATCCAGAGCCATCCACTCTACGAAAAAAATTGTATTGGTCTGCATGTTTTTTTGATACAACGTGTGCAACAAGGCATGGCCAGTACGATCAGCAGCGGCACAAGCGCGCTGTACCGGGGTCTGGCCATAGTCTTGCATGTGGCCGCCAAATGAACGCTGATAAATTTTTCCATTTTCCAAGCGATCGAATGGCATGCCGAAGTGTTCCAGTTCGTACACCACTTCCGGCGCGGCGCGACACATGAATTCAATGGCGTCTTGATCGCCAAGATAATCCGAACCTTTCACCGTGTCGTACATGTGCCAATGCCAATTGTCCTCGCTGATGTTGCCCAACGATGCCGCAATACCACCTTGTGCCGCTACCGTATGCGAGCGTGTGGGGAAAACCTTGGATAAAACCGCCACTTTCAAGCCCGCCTCGGACAATGCCAAAGCCGCGCGCATCCCCGCGCCACCCGCCCCCACGATTACAACGTCAAATGTGCGTTTCGCCACTGCCATCACATTCCCCACAAAATTTGTACTGCCCAAATCGAATACAGCAGTAGCGCCATTATTACCAGTACATATATAACAAGGCGTATTCTTGCCGACTTGACATAATCCATGACAATGTCACGCACTCCAATCCACGCGTGGTAGAAAACAGCAAACAAAAACAGCAAAGAGAACGAGCGCATCACCAAGTTCGAAAACAACCCCGTCCAGGTGTTGTAATCAAGACCGATCCAGGCATTGCTTTCAAAACTGGAATGCAGCACCACATAGCCCGCTATAAACAGCGTATAAGCCACCATCAGAACAGCGGTAACACGCTGCACCAACCAATCCCGCAAGCCGTAATGCGCGCCGGTTACGATGCGATTTACCATAGCCATGCTCCTATAAGCAAGGTTAGACCCATACTCACAAACAACACCCACTTGCTGCTGGCACGTACCTGCGCCAGCCTTACGCCGATATGCATGTCAATTGCGAGATAGCGTATTCCGGCGCAAAAATGGTGTAAAAATGCCCACAGCAGGCTAATTAAAAATAATTTACTTAAGGGATGTCGCAGTACCGCGGCCAATTGAGTATAAGTTTCGATAGAAAACAGGCTGTTCTGCAGCATCCTCAGAAACAGCGGCAAGGCCAAAAACAGCAACAATCCGCTAACACGATGCAGAATAGATACAAAGCCTGGCAAGGGCAATTTGATCAAGCGCAAGTCAAGATGTACTGGACGATTTTTATTCATTGGCGCACACGAAAAGGAGTAATAAACCAACGATTGCAATTTTACACCTGATAAATGATTAATTATAAATCAGAAATAATAACGATAAATGGATACCTGAAATTATGGATCAGGCAAGCACACTATTGATGGTGGTAGATTGCCGTTCTTGCCGTCACCAACTGACAATTTCTTACTTCCTAAGGGGCTAAGTTCAGAATTTCAGTGGGATATTAGTACCCCACGGCGTAAATAAAATTTAGGGGGTTGGGATAAATGGAGTAGAGATCTCTGGAGTCGAGATACCTTGATTTGAATTTGCTGGCCAAGAGAAAGTGTGAGGAATAAAGATAGGAGACGGTGTAGAGAACTGTGGGGACGAAAGCAGGCCCGATGTGATATTTGAAGTAGACAGCAGTCCTGGTGTGATGTTTTTGGTAGACAGCAATCCTGGTGTGATGTTTGAAGTAGACAGCAATCTCGATGTGGCATTAGGAGTAATGTTCTGCGGAATAGTCCGTGCCGAGGATGAAACTGAAACAGCCATTATGCTTAGTAAAGCCAATATAATTCTGTACATTGACATTCCTCCCACAGTGAACCCATGAACCGAGAACATAATGTATCTAGTTAAACATGGTATCCATATACATGCAGCAGATCGGCACCACCCCGTTATTGCCTACATTCCTGAGTGAGTTTTTATGCCCCACTACATTTTTCCACAATCTTTGCGGGGCGGCAATAAGATTCGCGCTTCTTACACGTGCCCCATCTTTATGGTGTTATCCGTCATATCACCCTTAGACAGATAGGGCATCCCGAACAAGTTGGCAAACTTGATCCAAGTGCCTACTTGTGCATATCTGCACTAATTCCGATTCACAGCTTCACCCGACTTAGTCTCAGCGCGTTGCTGATCACCGACACCGAACTGAAGCTCATTGCAGCTGCAGCGATCATCGGTGAGAGCAGCAAGCCGAAGAACGGGTACAGTAGCCCTGCCGCGACCGGCACGCCCAGCATGTTGTAGACAAAGGCGAAGAACAGGTTTTGTCGTATATTGCGCATTGTGGCCTGACTTAAGTGACGCGCGCGGACTATGCCGTTCAAATCGCCTTTGATCAACGTCACTCCTGCGCTTTGCATCGCCACATCGGTTCCCGTTCCCATCGCAATGCCCACCTGTGCTTGTGCCAGCGCCGGCGCATCGTTGATGCCGTCCCCCGCCATCGCCACGATGCGACCTTCGGCTTGCAGTTGTTTCACGATCTCGGCTTTTTGTTCTGGCAGAACTTCGGCCACCACGCGTATGATACCCAACTTGCGCGCGACTACATCTGCAGTAGCACGGCTATCGCCGGTGAGCATGACCAGCTCCAATCCGGCAGCCTGCAAGGCCCGCACAGCTTCCAGTGTGGATTCCTTGATCGGATCGGCCACGCCGATCAAACCTGCAGGCTTGCCATCCACGGCCACGAACATCACGGTCTGCCCCTCCGCGCGCAGCGCATCGGCACGTTCGAGCAGCTCAGCCATCTCTATGCCCGACTCGGCAAATAATTTTTGATTGCCGATTGCGACTTTGCGACCAGCCACCAGGCCAGTGATACCTTTGCCACTGACGGATTGAAAGTCTTTGACCTCGACCAATGTCAGGCTGCGTTGCTCTGCTCCCTTGATGATTGCTGCCGCCAGCGGATGTTCGCTGGCGCGCTCCAAACTGGCGCTTAGTTGCAGAATGTCATTCTCTAGAAATCCTTGCAGCGCCACTATCGAAGTTAGTTGCGGTTTGCCTTCGGTCAACGTGCCAGTCTTGTCAGTCACCAGCGTGTTCACTTTTTCCATGATTTCCAGCGCTTCGGCATTTTTGATCAACACGCCTGCGGTTGCGCCGCGCCCGGTTCCTACCATGATCGAAATTGGCGTCGCCAGACCCAACGCACATGGACAGGCGATTATCAGCACCGATACGGCTGCCACGATGGCATGGGCGAATCTCGGTTCGGGCCCCCAGAACATCCATATGCCAAATGCCAGTAACGCGACGAGCATCACGACCGGCACGAAATAACCTGATACCGTATCGGCTAGACGCTGTATCGGTGCGCGGCTACGTTGCGCTTCGCTGACCATGTGGATGATTTGTGCGAGCAAAGTGTCAGCACCAACCTTTTCCGCGCGCATCAACAGCCCACCAGTGCCATTCAGCGTGGCGCCGATCAAGTGCTCTCCTTGCTGCTTTTCTACAGGTATTGGTTCGCCAGTTATCATGGATTCATCTATCGAACTGCTACCCTCCACGACTTGCCCATCAACCGGGATTTTTTCGCCGGGACGCACGCGCAATACATCCCCGACCTGTACCTGTTCCAGCGGAATATCTTCTTCCTTGCCATCGCTACGCACGAAGCGCGCGGTCTTGGGCGTCAGCCCCAGCAACAATTTAATCGCGGTGTTGGTGCGGCTGCGCGCTTTCAGCTCAAGTACTTGCCCCAATAGCACAAGCGCGGTGATTGACGCAGCAGCTTCAAAATAAATCGGTAGCGTGCCATCTTCGCGACGCAGCATCGCCGGAAAAATATCCGGCAAGAAAGTGCCGATTACGCTGTATAACCAGGCCACACCGACACCCAGCGAAATCAGTGTGAACATGTTCAAATGCCAATTGACCAATGATGCCCAACCGCGCTGAAAGAACGGCCAGCCTCCCCACAGTACGACCGGGGTTGCCAATAGAAATTCGACCAGTTGCAAATGTACAAACGAAATCAATTGCGGCGCAAAACCCATCCACATATCGGCGGCCATCGCCATCACGAACACCGGCACGGCCAAAACCGAGCTGATCCAGAAGCGTCGCATCATATCGTCCAGTTCCGGATTCTCTTCCTTGGCAGCCACAGTTCTGGGCTCCAACGCCATACCGCAAATTGGGCAATCGCCGGGCTCGCTGCGCACAATCTGCGGATGCATTGGGCAAACGTATTCGGTGACATCGGGTTTATCTAACAAGTTATCCATCGGCTCCAGCGCCATGCCACACTTCGGACACGAACCGGGTGTGGCCTGATGCACCTCAGGATGCATCGGACAGGTATAACCGCCAGCGGATGGTATTGTCATTGTGGAAGCCGACGCGACCGGGTTAAGGTATTTGTCAGGATCTGCCGAAAACTTTTCCACGCAGTGCTGTGAGCAAAAATAATAACGCTGGCCCGCATGTTCCAAGCTGCACCCGGACTCGCTGTCGACTTTCATACCGCATACAGGATCTGTAGTTGTGCTCATGGTCTGTTCCTTTCAATTACATACATGGGACTTCAACTAAGCGAAAAGTATCGGCGTCATGCAACTGCATACACATAGCTCCCACAACTTCGCGTAGTGTAGCTACTTAAGCCAAAATACACTGGACTGCGGCCAGTTCGCATTGAGTGTCGCTCATGCTGACGATCTCCGCACAGCGAACCTGTCTAACAGGATCTACGATTAATCTCCTCCATGCAGCAAATCTGTTCATACAATTTTCATTTATCGTAAATCTTACATTTTAAAACAACATGCTAGAATGTCACTGCAACTTAAATACACTATTTTCATGATAACCGACAAAGAAATTCTTATACTGTATTACAGCCAGCATGGTGCAGTGCGTCAAATGGCTCAACTGGTGGCGCGTGGAGTAGAACAGGTGGCCGGTGTGCGGGCACGACTACGCACCGTAGCTAAAATTTCCACGGTATGTGAGACGACCGCGCCCGGCATACCAGATGAGGGCGCTCCCTATGCCGAGTTTTGCGATCTGATGGAATGCATAGGCATTGCTGTTGGCAGCCCCACACGCTTTGGCAACATGGCCGCTCCAATGAAGTATTTTTGGGATGGCACTAGTTCGCTATGGATGCAACATTCCTTGGTCGGCAAACCCGCTGCCTTTTTCACCTCGACTGGTTCCATGCATGGTGGGCAGGAAAGCACACTGCTGTCCATGATGTTGCCGCTGATACATCACGGCATGATTATCGTTGGCCTACCTTATTCCGAGCCGGAACTCGCCACCACACAGCAGGGCGGAACACCTTATGGCGCCAGTCATTTTGCAGGAATGGCCAACGACCAGCCCATCAGCGAAGACGAGAAACGACTGTGCATCGCGCTCGGCAAGCGGCTCGCGCAAACTGCATTGAAATTGGCTGCATAAAAATTGGGCATCTCAATTCCTCAGGTTTTTATTCCCACCTCTCTAAAATAATAATTTAAATAACTTTCAGGAATACTAATGAATAATGCGCGCGAAGCTCGCCAAATGTTACGCGCTCATCGCTACGGCGTGTTATGCACGCTGTCTAAAAAATTTGATGGCCATCCGTTCGGCTCTATCACGCCCTATCTGGTTGACCATGATGGCAGCCTGCTCATTCTGATTAGCACATTAGCGGAACACACCAAAAACATTCAGCATGACTCACGTTTAAGTCTGATAACGCATAACCAAGAGAGCCCACACATTCAATCACAAGGACGCATTACAGTGCTGGGCACAGCGCAAATCATTACGGATAAAGATAAAGCTGGCACACGCTATTTGCGCTATTTTCCAGAAGCACAAAGCTACTTTGACATGCATGATTTTTCGTTCTACCGCATCATGCCGCAGTCATTACGTTATATCGGTGGCTTCGGCAAAATCCATTGGGTCAAGGCGGATAGCTATTTATTGCCAACCTATTCGTTAATCCAGCAAGAACATGACGTAATTTCGCACATGAACTCGGATCATCGCGGCACAATGTGTCACTACTGCCAACACTTTCGAAAAATCGAGGTACTGCATGTAGAAATGTTAGGCATCGACTGCGACGGTTTCGATATACGCGCCGATGAAAAAATTTTGCGTTTTGATTTCCCCGAAATGGTGCTCGATGCGCAACAGGCTCGCCATGCTTTAGTAGCAATGTCACGAGAATCTGGATATATATCTACGGCAAAGAATCTCAAATATCAGTAGATACAAATAGGCGCATCACAGACTCAACCTGATCACGAAGGTGAGTTTGCAAAAATTAAAGCGCATCACATATTAATGCAGCCTATCACTTATGAAACCCTACTCAGAATCGTGTGCACAAAACCAGGTTCCTATACTTGAAGTTTTACAAGAAATATTTGTCAATCAACAGTATGTATTGGAAATAGCCAGCGGAACCGGCCAGCACGCCGTTTATTTCGGGAGCGCACTACCTCACTTGACTTGGCAGACCAGCGAATTAGAACAAAACCATGCGGGCATCCTGGCTTGGCTGAACGAAACTAAACTGCCCAATGTACTTCCACCTGTAGTCATTGACGTGAACGATGATCAATGGCCAATTGAAATGGTAGATACCGTGTTTAATGCCAACACGGTGCACATCATTTCGTGGCCGGAAGTAGAACGGATGTTTGCGGGCATAGCACGTGTTTTAAGCGCAGGTGGTATTCTGTGCCTGTATGGGCCCTTTAACTATGGGGAAATGTTTACCTCCGAAAGCAATGCGCATTTCGATGCATGGCTTAAATCACGCGACAGAAACAGCGGGGTACGGAATTTTGAAGCTATCAATCAGCTCGCCGAAACGCATGGCCTGTTTCTACTGAAGGATGTGACCATGCCCAGCAACAACCGAACCCTCGTGTGGCAACGCGCTCCCAATGTCCTTGAAGCACCATGAGTATAAAAATAATCAAATCAATAGCGGATATTTCCGAGACCCAATGGAACGCTCTCGCGGGAAGTAATCCGTTTCTTTCCCATGCCTTCTTTCGGGCACTACTGGAAAGTGGCTGCACCACCCAGCAAACCGGCTGGGAAGCGCAATTTCTCACGGTATGGCAAGACAACCATCTTGCTGGCGCCATGCCGATTTATCGCAAGCACCACTCCTACGGCGAATTTGTTTTTGATTGGGCATGGGCCGAGGCTTATCAGCAACATGGGCTGAACTATTACCCAAAATTATTGTGTGCCATACCCTTTACGCCTATTACCGGGGCAAGACTTTTGGCGGCAAGCCCCGAAGTACGAATACGGCTCATTCGTTCTGCTCTGCTAATGGCGCAGGAGTCAGGCGTATCCTCCCTGCACTGTCTATTCCCCGACGAAAACCAGGCGCTGGAAATGCAACAGGAAGGTATGATGTTGCGTCGCGGGGTGCAATTTCACTGGCAAAATCCTGGATATGCCGATTTCGACACCTATCTGTCCAGCCTGCGTCAAGACAAGCGAAAAAAAATCAAACATGAGCGGCGCAAGGTGAAAGAAGCCGGCATTAGCTTCGAGCGCATCTGCGGAGATAATATCTCTGAAGCACAGTGGGATTTTTTCTTTCAGTGTTACATCCATACCCATAATCAGTACAACTCTCCACCGTCTTTAAATCATAATTTTTTCAGACGCATCGGCGCAGCAATGCCTGAAAATATTCTGCTAATCATAGCATCGCGCAGCGGGAAGCAGATTGCCAGCGCACTCAATTTATTCAACCGAGACGTACTTTATGGACGCTCATGGGGCACACTGGAGTATCACCCTGGCCTGCACTTCGAAACCTGCTACTACCAAGCAATTGAATTTTGCATCGAACATAAAATTGCCATCTTTGAAGGAGGTGCCCAAGGAGAACATAAACTTGCCAGAGGGTTTCTGCCGGTCACAACTTGGTCGGCGCATTGGCTGGCACATCCGCAATTCTCACGAGCTGTGGAAGATTTCTTAAAACGCGAGTCAGGAAACATCACTCAGTATGTGGATGAGCTAAACGACAGCAACCCCTTCAAACGCTAACCTATTAACCCACAAAACAGATTTGTCCGGTTTTTTGCACTTAAATTCTTTTCTTTTGATTTTTTCTATTCTGTGGCTGTAATGAACTTACCGGCTGCTCGCCACCCAACATGGATGTCTTCAAATTCTATCTTTCGTATTTTCAATCACTGCTGTCCGGTTAAACGAGAGGGCATACCGCTGAATGCCATGATTGACGCAGAATTCCAAGCAATGACAGATATCTCCGATTAGAACGGCGAAGAGCGGCTCTGACAGTCTTCCGGTTTTTCTTACGAAGGCTGCCATGAACATCGGCAAAACACTGTTCACTCAACTCATGAACTTCTTCCCTGAAAGACCTTTTATCGCATTGTCGATCGTTGCGGCGGCGATCGCTACGTAAAGTCTCTGACGTGCGCCGATCAATTCCGCGTGATGACCTATGCGCAACTGACATACCAAGAGAGTCTACGGGACATCAAGGTATGTTTTTCGGCGCAGTCGGTCAAACTCTATCACATGGACTTGCGGCAGGGGACTGAGCACTCGGCGCTGACCGATGCCAACGAAACGCGCGATTGGCGAATCCAAGCAGAATTCGCCCAGCGCCTGATTGAGCAAACCCACAAGTTCTATGTGGGCGACAGCTTTGGTATCGAGTTGGAGAATACGGCTTACACGCTGGACTCGACGACCACCGACCTGTGCCTGTAGCTCTTTCCGTGGGCGTTGCTTCGCGCCACCAAGACGGAGGTTAAGTTGCACACGTTGTTGGACTTGCGCGGCAACACTCCCAACTTCATTCACAGTTCTGACGGCAAGCTGGGCGATGTCAATGTGCTCGACACTCTGGTACTGGAGGCCGGAACGATTTACGTCATGTATCGGGGGTATCTTGACATCGCCAGACTTTACGAATTGCATCAGGCACAAGCCATCTTCATCACACGCGCCAAGTCGAACACTCGGCTCAGACGTATCTATTCGGCTCAGGTAGATCGCAATGCAGGTAACATCTGTGAATAGACCGCCGCACTCGCCGGCACCACCAGCCGCAAAAACTATTCAGAACATCTGCGCCGCATCCGCTACAAAGATACCAAGACAGGAAAAATGCTTGTATTTCTGACCAACAATTTCACCTTGCGAGCAGCGGAAATCTGCACACTCTACAAGGTACGCTGGCAAGTGGAACTGTTTTTCAAATTTATCAAGCAACGTCTGCTTATCAAAAAATTCTATGGCAACTCAATCTGGACGTTTCGCTCCCCACTTTGTTACAGATATTGACGCTCACCCTGTTCGAAAAAATACCCCTCCAGCAGGTGCCGCAATGCACAAGCTGGTGCATTTGTGCTTTGGCATACTCAAAACTCAACAGCCGTATCAATACGATTATCTGAAAAATGCTTGATTTTAAAGACGGTATCTACTCTGTACCCTATATACCCTTATCCCTCTGGCGGGTATCATTGACGAGTTTCAGAGTGTAGTGCTGAGAAATGAACCGCCGGATTTGACGGCGTAGGAATTAACGGATTGCGCGTAAAAATTTGAGGGTAGTAATAACGATCAAGCGTTAATTGGTGGTAAAAAGCGATGAGAAGCTGATCGGGTATCAAAAATCAAAATGCTGGTATGAACGCATGCTTGGCCAAGGCAAACCCAAGATACCCTCCCTCGGTGTCGCAATGCGCAAGCTGGTGCATTTATGCTTTGGTTACTCATCTGCACAAGCAAGCATCAGCTATTCACAAAACTTTCCATCCAACTCATTCACGAACCTTTGCAATTCCTTCGGCAACGGCGCACTCAGTTGCATAGCCTCAGCCGTCAGCGGGTGGGTGAAGGTAATGCTGTGAGCATGCAAGAACATGCGCTTTAATCCTTGCTTTATCAATTCCTTGTTTCGCGCGAAACCGCCGTACTTATCATCGCCCGCGATGGGAAAACCCAGATGAGAAAGATGCACACGAATTTGGTGGGTGCGTCCAGTTTTAAGCTGAGCTTCGAGCAGGCTGAATTCAGACCAGCTTTTTTGCAATGTAAAGATGGTATGCGAGGTTTGCCCATCTTCGCGTACCATTACGCGTTTCTCTCCATTCTGCGTGTTAAATTTGTGCAGGGGTAATTTAACGTGCTGCTTAACGTTTTGCCACTTTCCTAGCACTAAGCACAGGTATCGCTTGTCATTTTTTCCAACGCGCATCTGCTCGTGCAGGTGAACCAGGGCAGAGCGCTTCTTCGCCAGTAGCAGCACGCCCGAAGTTTCACGATCCAGACGATGAACAAGCTCTAGAAATTTGGCTTGCGGACGGGCACTTCGCAATTGCTCAATAATTCCGAAGCTAATCCCGCTTCCGCCATGCACCGCCACTCCAGATGGCTTGTCGATCACCAACAGCGCATCGTCTTCATACAAGATAGGAAATTCAAGTGCTGGCACATAATCACGATCTTTTGCTTCGGCCACCCGCACCGGTGGGATACGTACATGATCGCCCAGTTGCAGGCGACAAGTCTGATCCACGCGTTGTTTATTCACGCGCACTTCACCGCTACGCAGAATACGATAAATATGGCACTTGGGAACGCCCTTAAGGTGTTTACATAAAAAATTGTCAACTAACGGAAAAACGGGATGCGAATTCCCCGTGAGTGTGGAGCAGGCAACAATGCCGCCGCCCCGTTCCAACGCAATCCGGTTAATGTCACTCACCGGAAGAAGCAGTGATAGTAATTGATTTGCGCGCTCAAAGCACCTGTAGATTTTTTTCCGTGCCGCTCCTATAACAAAATTGGCGGCACCTGTTAATTAATGACAAGCTAATAACGAGAACAACATTTTGAACAACCGTCGACATTGCAATACCGGCATGGTTTGCACGGCTCTTATTCGCTTTCTCGCGCGCGGTTAGCCGTGTATAGACTTGTTCTGCCCGTGTCAGAGCGCGGGAGAAAATATAATGAAACGCATGTTATTCAATGCGACACAAGCGGAAGAACTCCGTGTCGCCATTGTCGATGGTCAAAAACTGATCGATCTCGACATTGAATCCGCTGGCAAAGAACAACGCAAAAGTAATATCTACAAAGCCATAATTACCCGTATCGAACCTAGCCTGGAAGCTGCCTTCGTCGAATATGGCGGTAACCGCCACGGTTTCCTGCCGTTCAAAGAAGTTTCCCCTGTTAATTACCTGAATCAAGAAGGTAACGGCCGTCCCAGCATTAAGGAAGCATTGCGCGAAGGCCAGGAACTGCTCATCCAGGTGGAAAAAGACGAGCGCGGCAATAAGGGTGCCGCTCTAACTACTTACATTAGTCTGGCTGGCCGCTACATTGTGCTGATGCCCAATAATCCCAGTGGTGGTGGCGTATCTCGCCGTGTCGAAGGCGAAGAGCGCAATGAACTGCGGGACATCCTGTCACAATTGGAAGTGCCGCAAGGTGCAAGTATCATTGCGCGCACTGCCGGAATTGGCCGAAATCTGGAAGAGCTGCAATGGGATCTTAACTACCTCAAACAATTGTGGGATGCCATCGAAAGCGCGGCAAAAACCGAAAAGGCACCATCGCTGATCTACCTCGAGAGTAGCCTGGTGGTGCGCGCCATACGCGACTATTTCCACCCGGAAATCGGTGAAATACTAGTCGACACGGACGATATCTACCAACAGGCACGGGCGTTTATGAGCACGGTCATGCCAAACAATGTTCATGTTATCAAACGGTATCAGGATGACGTACCTTTGTTCTCACGCTTCCAGGTTGAACACCAGATCGAGTCGGCGCATGCACGCCAAGTAAATCTTCCATCCGGTGGCGCCATTGTTATTGATCATACCGAGGCACTTACCGCAATCGATATCAACTCAGCACGCGCCACGCGTGGAGCGGATATAGAGTCCACCGCACTCAATACCAATCTGGAAGCTGCCGAAGAAATTGCACGGCAGATGCGCCTCCGCGATTTGGGTGGTTTACTCGTGATCGACTTTATCGATATGGAAAGCACCCGCAACCAGCGGGAAGTGGAAAACCGCCTGCGCGATGCCTTACATTATGACCGTGCGCGTGTACAGACTGGGAAAATATCGCGCTTCGGCCTGCTTGAACTATCACGCCAACGCTTGCAACCCAGCCTGGAAGAAACCAGTCACACACCCTGTCCCCGTTGTAACGGCATCGGCCATATTCGCGGCATCGAATCTTCAGCCTTGCACATCCTGCGTATCATTCGGGAAGAAGCAATGAAAGAACACAGTGCCGCTATCCACGTGCAAGTACCATTAGATGTCGCCACCTTCCTGCTTAATGAGAAGCGCGCTGAGATCCACCAAATCGAATCGCGGCTAAAGGTGATCATTACGCTGATTCCAAATGCAAGTATGGAAACTCCGCACTATAGCGTGACCCGTTTACGCCAAGACGACATGACCGTCGAAAACTTGCAGGCCAGCTACAAGCTGGTGGCGGTACCGGAAGCAAATCATATCACTGCCAAAGCCGCTCAAGAAGCCAAACCACAGCGCCCCCAAGCTGTAGTTCAAGGTGTCACGCCACCGCAGCCAGCACCAGTGCGGGCAGTCCCGGGGGCCACGCAATCTTCTATTTTCACCAAGTTGATAGACTGGCTCAAGTCATTGGGTGCGGAAAAAACTCCCGAAAAACTGATCGCCAAACCACGCACCAATAATCCGCCTCGACGTGAACGAGAAGGCCGAAGCCCAAGTGGTAACCGGCCTGACAGTAATCGGCCAGAAGGCAACCGTCAGCGCAATAATCCGCGTCGTGACCGTGATGAAGCTCATCCGCGCGTAGAGAAACCTGTGCAAACGGCATCCAAAACGCAGGAACCGCGCGCTGCACGTCCGCCCCGACCACCTCGCGTGCCAGTCGAAACAGCGGTATTGGAAAGCATAGCAAAAGTTGCAACCATAACTGGATCAGCAGAAGAAAATAGTCAGAGCTCTGGACGTAAGCGCGGCCGGCGCGGTGGCCAGCGCGAACGTGAACGACGTGATCAGCAACAGGCAGCCGGGCAACTAGCCGGTGAGCAGCCTATCCTGGCCGAAACCACCACGCCTAGTGCCGTAATGAACGTCGTTGAAACCACACGCCACAGCGAATCTGCTGAGCCACAAAATATTCAAACTATAGAACCTCGCCAACTTCCTGTAGAAACGACAATTACATCAGCTACATCCACTCAAGCCAGCCCTACATCCAATGGCAACGGGTTGGTGCAGATCGAAACTGACGCAGTCAAACGCTCTTCAGCTGCGGCCGCCTCCCATGTTGAAATTGCACCGCCAGCATCACGTCGCCGCTCACGCCCACGTGAAATTTACAGTATGGAAAACAATGAGCCGCTAGTGCAAATCGAGACTCAACAAACTTTGAATTTATAGTTGAACCGGCAGCATTGCATCGATAATGCAGAATGCAAAGTAATTAAAGCCGCGCAGTATAATTGCGTGGCTTTATTATTTTTCATGCATCATTCGACATCATAAACATATACAACAAACATAACCCACCATTTATATAAGGGTCTTCTGAATATGCCGTAACAAACCAACTGACGCATCCTCTACCATATCAAGTACTTGCTCGAAACCGTCTGCCCCGCCATAATACGGATCGGGAACTTCACGCTCGTCATGTCGGCTCGCATATTCCAGAAATAACCCCAAACGTCCTCGCTCCATCACCGGGCATAAACGTTGCAAAATTCCAAGATTGGCACAATCCATCGCCAGCACATAATCAAAACGAGTAAAATC